>JAGLJF010000027.1 GCA_023142595.1 Minisyncoccota bacterium
TAGGGGAGGATGTGGTGGAGTAGGAGAATGCAGATTTTATTATTTAATAAAAAAATATGATTCTTTCTATTATTATTCCTACAAAAAATGAGGAAGTTTATTTACCAAAACTTCTGGAAAGTATTAAAAAACAAACTTTTTCTGATTATGAAATTATTGTGGCAGACAATAAGTCGGAAGATAAGACTCCAGAAATTGCAAAGAAGTATAATTGTGTGTTGACGCAAGGAGGAATGCCTGGGCCAGGGAGAAATTTGGGAGCGAAAATTGCCAAGGGAGAGATTTTATTGTTTCTTGATTCTGACACTGAACTTGAAAATGAGTTTTTTTTGGAATTACTTATTGAAGAATTTCAAGACAAGAGATTAGATGGAGCTGTTCCAAGAGTATTGCTCGAAGGTAAATTTCTTGATAGATTATATTATGATTTTTGGAATACTTTGGTAATGATTTTTCAGAGATTAAGTCCCTTTGCTGGAGGGTGGTGTATATTTTCCAGAAAAGAAGTGCACGATAAAATAAATGGATTTGACGAAAGAATTGTTTTGGGCGAAGATTCTGATTATGCAAAAAGAATTAGCAAGATTGGAAAATTTAGAATGATAAAAGGTTCAAAAGTGAAAGTTTCTCCAAGACGATTTGAAAAAGAAGGGCATTTGAAAATCATTCTTCAAAGCATTGGAGTTGGTTTGTGGTGGGCAATTAAGGGAAAAGATGACAAAGGAAATCGATTTGGGTATAATTTTGATATATATAAAGATAAGGAGAAGAAATAAACAGATAAACAGTGTAGATTTGAATGGTTATCAATTCTACGCTCTCTTGAGAGCGGTTTCGAGCAGAGTGGAATAAATTCGATTTATAATATTCATCAAATAATTTGTATTTTTTCAAAGCCGTGCGTAAACCTCTGTCGAGACAGAGTGGAAGATTTTACTTTTCATTCTTTTTTAAAAAGAGATTTGACAACACTAAAAAGCAAAATTATATTTGATAATAAATTTATAAGTAAAAAATATGAGAAATAGACATTTAGAAGGAATAACTCCGGTTGATGAGCTAGAATTGGATCAAAAGGAAATAAAAAATAATGGTGAACCTGAAAAAAGTAGGGCGGCGAAGGAGGCAAAGGAGGCAAAAGATATTGATGTAGAGAAAGAACCAGAAAGTGAAGAAGCGGAAGGTTCTAATGAGGATAAAGAAAGAAAAAGTGCTTTAAATGAAGCTCGAGAGAAATTTGCAGAAATGCCAGATAGTAGAAGTGAAATTACAAAAGAAGTTTCTTTTTCTGAAGAAAAAATAACTCCTGCGCAATTTCGAGAAGAGATAAAAAAGAAAGCAGAAAAATTTGATGGATCGAAAACAGAAGCTGTTGTAAATTTTGTAAGAGATGGGGTTTGTGATTGGAAAATTTGCAAAGGTCTTCGTGAAGGTTTTGCCGAGATTGTGTCAGATGTTATTATCGAGGTATTGACGAAAGCGGGGATAGACAATGAAGAATTGGCTAAAATTGAAAATATAATTGATACTGGAGGTGGGTATGGAAATAATTTGAAAGTTATTATTAGAAAAATAAAAGAAAAAAATAAAAGTGATAAAAAAATTAATGGAGTTTGTTTAGATAATAAAACGAGTCTTTCAGAGGAGGCTGAGAATGATGAAGAAATCGTAGGAAGTTATCAAGATGCTTGCGAGACATCATTTGAAGATGGTTCATTTGATTTGGTTATGGCAACTCATTTATTGCAGGAAATAAAGGGAATTGAAAATAAGAAAAATATTTTACGAGAAATGAAAAGAATTTCCAAAGGAATAATAGTTCTTATGGTCGAGGAAAAAAGAATTGGTGTTGATGGTATGAAAGATTGGACTAATCATATTGTTAACAATTTCAATACAAAGTTTGATGTTTTGAAAGAAGATGAATATAAAAAACTTTTTGAAGAATTGGGATTTACAATTGAAGCTGAAGTTAGATCTGAACCCAATAAGATAACTTATTTATTGAAATTTGATAAAGAAAAAGTAGAATAGCAATTGATATCGATAAAGAAATCCAGCTAAACCGTGTTTGCTGGATTTTTTGTTCCTCTTTTTTTGCTCAAAACCTGAATTTATGGTATTTTTAGTAATAAAGAGTTTAAATTTTAGTTAAAATAAACAAATTAAATCTAAATAAATGCAAACAAAAAATTGGCATAATTTAAGTATTAAAGATGTTTTGGAAAAATTGAAATCGTCTCACGAGGGACTTGCTTCAGATAAAGCTGAGCGTCGATTGAAAAAATATGGAAAGAACGCTCTTCCAACAAAAAAGAAGTTTACTGCCTTGGTAATCTTTTTAAATCAGTTTAAGAGTCCTTTAGTTTATATTCTTCTAGTTGCTGCGTTAATCTCTTTTGTTTTAGGGGAAATGATTGATGCTGGTGTGATTCTTTTTGCGGTTTTTCTCAATACGATTGTGGGATTTATTCAAGAATCTAAGGCTGAAAATTCTTTGGCAAAACTGAAAGAGATGGTTCAGCATAAATCATATGTGATTAGAGATGGGATTGAAAAGGAAATAGATTCTGAAGACATTGTTATTGGAGATATTATCGTGCTTAGGGCTGGGGATCGAATTCCTGCTGATGGTAGAATCATAGAATCTCACGAATTTGATGTTGATGAATCAAGCTTAACAGGAGAATCTGTTCCAGTAAGCAAAGTTTCGAAAATTCAGGATAAACAAGGATTTGAGCAAAGCAAAGATAATATGGCTTACATGGGAACAGCAATTTCTAGAGGAAGGGGAGTTATAGTTGTGACTTCAACTGGAGTTGAGACAAAATTTGGTAAAATAGCGCAACTATTAAAAGAGACGGAAAATGAAGATACTCCTCTTCAAAAGCAATTAACAGTTTTTAGTAAATTGTTCGGAGTATTAACATTTTTAATAGTAGTTAGTATTTTAGCAATAGGATTATTTCGAGGTGTTCCTTTCGAGGAAATATTTATAATTGCTGTGGCTGTGGCTGTGGCTGCAATTCCAGAGGGATTATTAGTGGCCGTGACAGTAGTTCTGGCAATTGGAATGCAAAGAATTCTTAAAAAAGGGTCATTGGTTAGAAAACTTGTTGCAGCTGAAACCCTTGGAAGTACAACAGTAATTTGTACAGATAAAACAGGAACTCTTACTGAGGGAAAAATGCAAGTTGATCACATTGTTACAATGAGTTCGGTTTTTTCACTTACAAACAATACAAAAGATAAGGTCATAGAGGAAGAAAAGCATAAATTAGCCCATATGGTCGCTATTAAAATCGGAATAATTTGTAATAATGCTATAGTTGAAAATCCTGAAGAAACTTTTGAAAAATGGAAAATTCATGGTGATTATACGGAAAAAGCTCTTTTATATTCTGGTTTAAATATTGGTTTTGATACGCAAAAAATTAGAAGTGATTATAGAAGAATTGGTGAAATTCCATTCAATTCAGAGAGAAAATTCATGGCTACTTTAAATAAATCTGATTCTGATAACTATGAGATTTATGTTAAAGGTGCTCCAGAAGAGATAATTAACAGGTCTCGCTATGTTTTGATTGAAGGCAAGAAGAAGAAAATGACAGAAGAGAATTTGAAATTTTTGAAAAAAAATCAAGAAGATCTAAGTAAGAAAGGATTAAGGGTTCTTGGGGTTGCTTTTAAAAACGTTGAAGATGAAAATATTTCAGAAAAATTTATTGAAGAGAATGACGATGAACTAGTAAACGATCTAATTTTTGTAGGGTTGATTGCCATCAAGGATCCAATCAGAATGGAAGCAAAAAAAACTATTGAGCTTGCAAGAGATGCTGGAGTTGGGATTGTGATGATAACTGGAGATAATCGTTTGACAGCTAAGACCATAGCCAACGAGCTTGGAATGAGAGTGGATGATAATAACATTTTAGATGGACATATATTAGATCAAATGAATACAAAAGATTTTAATAATATAGTTGGAAAAATCAAAGTTTATGCTCGTGTTTCTCCTCATCATAAATCAAGGATAATTGATGCCCTGCAAAATAAGGGAGAGGTTGTGGCAATGACAGGGGATGGAGTGAACGATGCGCCAGCTCTTAAATCAGCTGATATCGGAATTGCTCTTGGAAGTGGAACAGAAGTTGCCAAAGGAACTGCTGATATTATACTTCTAGATAATAATTTGAAAACTATTATAACAGCCGTTGAACAAGGGCGAGTAATTTATGAAAACATTAGAAAAGTTATCGTTTATCTTATTTCTGATAGTTTTAGTGAAGTTATTGTGATTGTGGGAGCACTCATTCTCCTTCCTCTTGTAGATAATGAAGTTTTACTTCCTTTAACTGCTGTTCAAATTCTTTGGATCAATCTTGTTACGGACGGTCTTCCTAATTCAGCTCTAACATTAGAACCCAAAGAGGATAATATTATGAAAGAGCCTCCGCGTAAAACAAACGAGCCTTTGATGAATTCTGAAATTAAAACATTAATAGCCGCAATAAGCATTTCAAGCGGAGTTCTATCCTTGGCGGTATTTTGGTATGTTTTCAATGTAACCGGAGATTTTGCAAGAGCTAATACTATAACTTTTTCAATTTTAGCAATTGATTCTTTAATTTATGTTTTTTCTGTTAGGTCACTTCGACATTCAATTTTTCAAAAGAATATTTTTTCGAATAAGTATTTAATCGGAACTGTTGTAGTTTCTTTTGCTTTTCAAATGTTTGCAATATATCATCCCTTCTTTCAGAATATATTAAAAACAGTTCCACTTAACACAGCGGATTGGTCGTTAATGATATTTGTCTTTGTTGTAGAACTTGTTATAATTGAAATTATTAAATATTTATATATAGTTAAAAATAAGAAATAAATATGTTTAATAACGTGCCATTAAATTATAAATGTCCGATTTGTCTTGCAGTCAAGGGGATTGAGAATGAGGATACTTGGATAAAACAGGCAGATATTTTTTATCGAGATGATTTTGTTATGGGATTTATTAGTTCTAAATTTATAAAAGGAAATGAAGGTCATCCGCTAATTGTTCCAAATAAACATTTTGAAAATGTCTATGATTTACCAGAAGAAATCGGATCTCAAATATTTCATGTCGGGAAAAAAATAGCAATTGCTCTGAAGAAATTGCGAAACTGTGATGGAGTTAATTTAATGCAATTTAATGAACCCGTAGGAGATCAACACGCATTTCATTATCATTTACACATTATTCCTCGATTTGAAGGTGATGATTTTCATGAAGAATTTTGGAAAGCCAAAAGGTCTAACCCAAAAGAGCGTATTCTATATGCTTAAAATCTTAGTAATTATTTTAAACAAATATTATGAATCATGAAAACAATAAAATGTAAAAATAATTATGGAAATATAGTTGAATTGCCTTTTGGTAAGTTTGAAAAACGTCTTTCTGTTTACGCAATTTTAAGACGAGATGATTGCGTGTTAATGTGTAAAAATAGAAGTAATGGAAAATTATGGCTACCTGGCGGTGGAATTGACAGCGGTGAAACAAATGAGCAGGTTTTGAGAAGAGAGTGTCTAGAAGAAACTGGTATATCTGACATAAGAATTAATAAACTGTTGGCAGAATATCAAAATTATTTTTATTACGAGCCAGAAGATTTAGCGATGGACGGTTATTTATATTTTTATGAATGTGAAACGGATCAAGAACAGGTTAAACTAAATAACGAAATTGATGATGGCGAAGCAATTGATTTTCAGTGGTTGAAAATAAGTCAAATAGCAAAAGAAGATTTGTGCGATTTGAATGATGAAATATATAATTTGCTGAACTCTTTATAAACCGAATTTAATTAATAAAAAATAATATGCTTTACAGAATTAAACAAAAATTGAGAAAAGTTGTTCCTTATAATTTTATTTTATTTACACATAAGTTGAGAGTTGTTTTAGCAGTTTTGATGTATAGTTCTCCGAAGAGAAAAATCAGAATTATTGGAGTTGCTGGAACAAAAGGGAAGACAACAACTACGAATATGATTGTCAGAGTTTTGGAAGAAGGTGGTTACAAGGTGGCGATGCTTTCCACGGCTAATTTTCAAATTGGCGAGAAAAAATGGTTGAATGATAGAAAACTGACATCAACAACTTCTTTTTATCTTCAGAAATTTTTGAAAAAAGCTGTCAAAGAAAAATGTGATTATGCGATTGTGGAAATTTCTTCGCATGGACTTGTTCAGTTCAGACATTGGGGCGTGAAATATAAAACAGTTGTGCTGACGAATATGATGAGCGATCATCTTGATTATCACAAGACTTATAAAAACTACAAGAATTCTCACGATGCTTTGATGACTAAGGATTTAGAAAATATAATCATTAATTATGACGATGAAGATTTGAGAAGTTTTTTGAATTTCGAGGGTCCAAAAAAATATGTCTTTTCGCTGAAAGATTATAAGGAAATTGAAAATGCAAAATTAATCAAAGCAGAAGATATAATTTCAAAAAAAGGTGGATTAGAATTCGCAATCAAAACTGACAAAGGAAAAATGCCAGTTCAATTACCACTTATTGGCGAGTTTAATATCTATAATTCTTTGGCGGCAACCGCAGTAGGTTTGGCTGAAAACATTAAACCGCTTGCTATAAAAAAGGCTTTAGAGTCAATTAAAAACATTCCCGGAAGACTTGAAAAAATTCAAGAAGGGCAAGATTTCGAAATTATCGTTGATTACGCTCATTCTCCAGATTCGCTTAAAAAAGTTTATGAAGCTGTAAAACCTACTGTGCAAAAAAGAATGATTGCAGTTTTGGGTGGAACAGGGGATCGAGACAAGACTTATAGAGCTAAAGGCGGAGAGCTGGCTGATAAATACGCTGATATTGTAATTATTACCAATGAAGATCCTTACAGTGAAGATTTAGAAGAAATTATAGATCAGGTTGTTGTGGGGGTTAAAAATAAAATTACAGAAAAAACCTTTTTTCGAATTTCAGATAGAAAAGAGGCGATTCAAAAAGCAATTAATATAGCCCAGAAAGATGACTTGGTTATTATCACAGGAAAAGGAGCGGAACAGTTTATGATTTGCGGAGAAGAAAAAATTCCATGGGATGATAGAGAAATTACTAGAGAAGCGTTAAGCAATAGGATAAAATAAAACTTTGTCCAAACAAAAACACGGGTATTTTCCCGGTTTTGTTTTTTGTTTTTGTATTTTTTTATAATGCGTTTTTTATAATTAATTTCCTCTCCTAAAAATTATTATAATTTTAAAACGACTTGTTTATTATATATTTTAATTGCTTGTGTGTCAATGTCTTAAGAAAAAGGACATCGTTTAAAATAAATACCACTGATCCTGTCAGTGGTATTTATTTTAAATATAAATTACAAAGTAAAAGATAAAATATTTTGTGATGATGTAAGGAAAATTTTTGAGATTGGAAAGATGTTTGATAAAAAAATATTTTTTGAAATAAATTATAGTTTTGCTTTGTATTATTAGTAGGGTAAGGAATGTTATTAATTAAATAATGTAAACAATTTTTATGAAAAAGGTTATAATTATAGGATTTTTAGCCGTTTTTATTTTATTTGTATATGTATGGCAAAATAGTAATAAGCAAAATGAAGATAATAAAACAATAGAAAGTGGCAGGATTTTTAATTTTGAAAGACCAGAAGAAAGGGTAGATATTTCAGGAATTGTAAAAACCATTATTGGTAATGAAGTTACGGTTCTAAAAATAGAAAAACGAGCTTTTGATGAAAATGAGAATATAGAAGAAGGAGATGGGAATATAGATAATCAAAAAGAACAAAGACCAGCTTCCAGAACAGGTGGAGGTATGGGTATGGGCATGGGCGGTGCTCAATTAAACACGGAAACAAGTGACGTAGACATTGCTGCTAGGTTAGAGATGCTAAAAGGTATGAGTACAGGAGAAGAAAAGATTATCATTCCAGTTGGAATAAAAATGCTCAAAAATGAAGATGGAAAAATGATTGAAGCTACCTTAGATGATATTACCAGAGATAAAATGCTTATGATTTGGACTGATGAGAATATTACAGAAAGAAATGTTGCAAATTTTGTAGTAATTAATTAATAATAAGCAGGGAATTATTAATTTTCTAATTTTATAATTATAAATCATATGGACTCTATTCTAGAAGAAAGCAAAAAATCCAGAGGTAGTGTGAAATTTAAAATAACTAAAAAGAAAATAATAATATCAATTATTATTATTTTAGTTTCAACTTCTTCCTATTTTTATTTTAATAAAGAAAACACGAAAGAAAAAACTGTTGTTCAAAAAGAATGGACAGTAAAAAGTGATAATTTGAAAATATCCATTGAGTCAGATGGAAAAGTTATCGCAGAAGATGGAGTTGAGTTATCTTTTTCTGTCAGCGGTAATAATTTGGAAGTGGAAAAGGTATTTATTAAAGAAGGCGATAAAATCAAGAAAGGAGATAAGGTTGCTACTGTAAAAACAGAAGTTTTAGAATTAAATGTCCGCTTGGCATATTCAAATTATTTAGCAGTCTTAGCAGATTATAATCAAATTGTAAACGGAGCAACAAGCGAAGCTATTGCTAGTGCCAAAGACAGAATTACTTCAGCAGAAATATCTTTAAATCAAGCTGAAATTAGCCTAGAGAGCACTAAACAATCTGCCGAGAAAAGTATTCAAGATGCAGAAGATGATATTTATGACGCCAAAAATGACTTAAGGGATGCTAAAGAAAAATTAGATGAAAACCAAGATGAATTAAGTAGCGAAAATGTAAGTGATGTTTATGAAAGTTTAGTGGATACAACAAAATCAATTAATATTAGTTTAGACAGTATATTAAAAGAATCAGATGAAATAGTAGGAATTGATGACAAGCAAATAAATAATGACTTTGAATATCTTTTAGGAGCAATGAATATGTCTTATTCAAATCAAGCAAAGAGTGGTTATTTGACATCAAAAAATGAACTTCAAAAACTTGATTCTTTGGTATTATCATTAAATTTTAATAGTTCTTATGATGAGATTAATATAGCAGCAAATCAAGCAGTTCTTGCTTTGCAGGAATTTGAGATTCATTTATATTATATGAATTTAATGTTAGAAGCAACAATTACTTCATCTGATTTTTCACAATCAGAACTTAATAATTTCATGTCAACAATTAGCACAAACAGAATAACCGTTAATACTAAGATGACACTTATAAATACAAAAATTGAAGCAGTAGATGATGCTAAAAATAATCTTGATGATTACGTTATTGACTATGAAGATGCTCAAAGAGATCTTGATAATGCTGAGAGGGATTTTCTTAATGTTCAAGCTGATGCTTTGCGAAATATTGAAAATTCAAAAGCTGATATAGAAAGTAAAGAAATAAACACTGAACAAGCCAAACGAGATTATGATGATTTATTAGCTCCGTTAACTGAAACAGAAAAAGCTTCTGCAAATTCAAAATTAACCAGCGCTTCTGTTAACTTTGAAAAAGCTCAGAATGAATTAGGGAATGCAACTATTATCTCTCCGATTGATGGTGAAGTTGCAAGGCTTAATTATAAAACAGGAGATATTATTATAGACAGTGGAAATGTTGACCCTGTAGCCGTTATTATAAATAATGACACTTTATTTATTGAAGTCGACATTGAAGAAGCTGATATCAACAAAATTAAAATTGGACAAACTGTTTACGCTACTTTTGAGGCTATGGACAGTTTGATACTTGATGGAGAAGTCAGTTTTATTTCACTTACCTCTAAAACAAATAATAATGGGATTGTTACATACTTAGTTCGTATTGTGATAATGGATAAAGGTAATAATCAGATAAGAGAGGGTATGACTGTGTTTGTTGATTTTGTAACGGCTGAAGCTAAGAATATTTTGATTGTTCCAGTTAGCGCAGTTAGGAATATTAATGATATTCCTTCTGTATTAAACGCTGATAAGGAATGGGTACCAGTTACAACTGGATTTACAGACGGTAAAAACGTAGAAATTATAAAAGGATTGAATAGTGGTGATAAGATTGTATATTAAATTATAAAATTTATATGGAAAAATTAGCAATACATCTAAAAAATGTTCATAAGTCATATTATCTTTTTAATGGCGAAGAAGTACCTGTGCTTAATGGTATTAATCTCGAAATTGAGAAAGGAGAATTCGTAGCGTTAATGGGAGAGTCTGGTGGCGGGAAAACAACTTTATTGAACATAATAGGATGTCTTCATTCCTTGACTGAGGGAGAATATTTTTTAGATGGAGAAAATATTGGAGAAGTTAGAGATGATTATACATTAGCCTTTATCAGAAATAAAAAAATGGGTTTTGTGTTTCAGCAGTTTAATCTATTTTCTCGATTTACCGCATTGAAAAATATTGCCTTGCCAGCTCTCTATTCTGGAGAGGAAAAAAATATCAGAGAGCAAAGAGCTATAAAGCTTATGAAAAGTGTTAATATAGAAGACAGGGCAAATCACAAACCCACAGAGCTTTCTGGTGGACAACAACAGCGTGTTTCAATTTGTAGATCACTGATAAATAATCCAGATATAATTTTGGCAGATGAACCAACTGGTGCGCTTGATTCTAAGTCTGGTATTGAAATAATGAAAATATTTACTGATTTAAAAAAGAAAAATAAAACAATTATTATGGTTACTCATACTGCAGAAGTGGCAAAATATGCTGATAGAATAATTTATCTGCGTGACGGAAAAGTGGTGGATAATAATTATAAACTAACTTCAGATTATTAATATGAAATTAGAAATTATAAAAATGTCTTTTGAATCTTTACTTGCAAATAAAACAAGGACGTTTCTTTCAATGCTTGGAATCATTATTGGAGTTTCTACTGTTATTGCCGTGTTTGCAATTGGACAAGGCGCGCAAAAAGCAGTAGACGAACAATTTCAAGGATTATCCGCTGATTCAATTATTGTTATGTCGATGAGAGGAAAAATCGAAAGCTCTAAACTCAAAACTACAGATTCAAAAGTGATAATTGAAAATTGTCCGAATATCTCAGAAGCAACGGCTGTGATACAAAGCACCCTGGCTGTTTCTTTTGAGTCTGAAAGTGGTTCTTTTAATATAATGGGGATTGAAAGCAATTATTTCGAAATGTCTAGTGTAAATATCGCTGAAGGCAGATTAATAACTGATGAAGATATAAAAGACAATGAAAGAATAGCAATTCTTGGAAGCGATGTTGTGGAAACACTATTTTTCGAAAAAGATGAAATAATTGGTCAAAATATAAAAATAAACGGCAAGACACTTGAAGTGGTCGGGATAGTTGAAGAAACTGGAAGAAGTATGGGAAAAAATTCTTTGGACGATGCGATTTACTTGCCAAATACCACAGCAGAAAAAAGTGTTTTAGGAAGTAATTCTTCTGTAATGATATTTACAGTGGCTAGTGGCGTGGAAAATATTGAGATTGCATCAGAAGAACTTGTGAAAGCTTTGAGAGAAGAACATGGATTGAGAGATAGTCAGGGAGATGATTTTAGAATAATGGACGCGGGGGCTATGGTTGGAGCAGCCCAAGATTCAGCTGAACTTATGACATTTCTTTTGACTTCTGTGGCGGCTATTGTTCTGCTCGTGTCAGGTATTGGAATTATGAATGTTATGTTTGTCACAGTTGCAGAAAGGACAAAAGAAATTGGGATATCAAAAGCAATTGGAGGAAAGCAAGGAGATATTTTGGGACAATTTTTACTGGAATCTGTAATACTTTCAATGGTTGGTGGACTGTTTGGAATTATAGTTGGTTCATTGGCCATTCCAATTCTTTCAAAATTAGATATAATGGTATTGGCTTTTTCATGGACAGGTCCTGTAATAGGTTTTTGCTTTTCTGCTATTGTTGGTATATTCTTTGGATTTTACCCCGCTTTAAAGGCTAGTCGTCTTGATCCAGTAGACGCTTTAAGAAGTGAATAACAAAACTATCATCTTCATGAAATTAATAGAAAATAACTTTTAAAGAGTTATTTTCTATTAGTTAATGAATAGTAGTATGGTTTTCAATGTGGGTGGATTAGCACAAATATTTGATTAAACAAATAAATTTTGTTAAAATTAAATCAAGAAGTATGAATATAGTTTGTAAATATAATTCTTGACATAACGATTATTGTGTATTAGTATGAGTTATGTTGTGAATAGGGCAAAGCATCTTGTTTTATAAATAAAAAATAAAATAAAAATATGTCAAAATCTAATCAAACGGCTGGTATGCAGATCGCAACAAAGTGCCCAATGTGTGATTTCAAATATGATAAAGATGACATAAAAGTAATAAATAATAAGGAAGGGATGACTACTCTTTATTTAGGTTGTAAGAGGTGTAAAAGTTCTGTGATGATTGTTATAATGACTGGGGCTTTGGGAATTACATCCGTGAGTATGATTTCAGATATAGTTGAAGATGATTTAAAAAAAATAGAAGGAAATTGTATTGAATATGATGATGTTTTAGAAATGCACAAGTTTTTAAAGAATAAATAATATAAATAATTATGGAAACATTAGTAATTTCTGCCCAAACAAGGGAACTTAAAGGAAGAAAAGCAAATAAATTAAGAGCTCAAGGACTTGTTCCTGGTATTGTTTATGGACACAAGAAAGAAAGTCAGTCTATTTCAATTGACAGCAAAGAGTTTAAAAAAGTTCTTCGAAGCGCTGGTGAAAATACCTTAATTGATTTGAAAATTGGCGACAAAGAACAAGGAAAAGTTATAATTCATGAATATCAAACTGATCCAGTGACTGATTTGGTAACGCATGTTGATTTATATCAAGTGAAAATGAACGAGAAAATAACAGCAAATATTCCAATTAAATTTGTCGGTGAATCTTTTGCTGTAAAAAACGAAGGAGCAGTTTTGGTTAAAAGTTATGACGCTCTTGAAGTTAAGTGTTTGCCAGGAGATCTGATTCATTCTATTGAAGTTGATCTTAGTCTTTTGGAAAATATTGATGATAATATTAAAGTGGGAGATTTGAAAGTGGGAGATAATATTGAAATTATAGTAAGTCCAGAAATTACTATTATAAGTGCTGGTGCTCCAAGAACAGCTCAGGAAATGGAAGATCTTGATGAAAAAGTTGAAGAAAAAGTTGAAGATGTTGATGACGGCAAGGAGAAAGTTGAAGGAGAAGAGAAAGAGGACGAAGATAAAAAAGCTGAGGATAAAAAATAAGATTACTAGCTTTTGAGTTTGAAATTATATTTTCATTATAAAAATCGAGGTTTTATGAATATAATCTTCAAGTCTAAAATCAAATTTTTTTCAAACAACCACAGAGCTATTTTGCTTTGTGGTTTGTTTGTTTTATTTTTTATTTTTTCATTTACAATGGTGAGATCTGCAGAAGTTGGCGCTGATGAAATGAATGTGCAAAAAAATGATCAGCGTATTGAACAAATTAAAGAAGAAATTAAGCAAACTCAAGGGGAGATAAATAAATATACTGAAGAAGTTAAAGCGCAACAGCAAAAAGCAAGAACCTTGCAAAGAGATATCGCTATCTATAACAGTAAGATGAATAAGAACGAATTAGAATTGAAAGAAACGAAATTATCAATTCAAGCAGCTGATGCAGAAATAGATAAGATTAAAGAAATATTAACAGAGGGCGAGATAAAAATTGAAGAAAATAAAGAATCGCTGAGAAATTTGATCAGGCTTTTGTATTCTTATGAACAAGATTCTATGTTGGAAATACTTATAACTAGAGATAATCTTTCTGATTTTTTCAATGAAATTGATGCCGTGGAGTCTGTTAAAGATGGAATGCTCCAAACAATAGTTGATCTCAAAAATCAAAAAGAGGAGTTGAATTTCAGAAGCGAAGAGCTTGAAGAGCAACAAAAAGAAAAAGGAAAATTAATCCAAATTAAATCATATCAAAATGATTCCTTGCAAGATCTTAAGGTTCAGAAAAATGAATTGTTGGAAGTTACTAAGGGAGATGAAAAACAGTTCCAGCAACTATTAGAAGAAAATAAAAATATTCTTCCATCTCTTCGTGCTGAGCTTTATGATTTACAGAGTTTGGGAAATAAAATTAAATTTGATGATGCATATTCTGCGGCAAAATATATCGGAGAAAGAATTGGAGTTCGTCCTGCTTTTTTACTTGGAATTTTAAAAGTAGAATCTAATCTTGGAAAAAACACAGGTAGCGGAAATTGGGAGGATGATATGTACGGATGCTATATGAGATTATCGGAAATAGCTCGTACTTCAAAAAGAAAAGCATATTATATAAAAAGAGCTAATACAGAAAAAAACGCATATTTTTCTATAATTGACAAATTGGGGATTGATCCATTTTCTGTCAAAGTTTCAAAAGAACCAACTTATGGTTGTGGTGGGGCGATGGGTCCTGCTCAATTTATACCATCTACATGGCTTGCTTATGAGCCAAGAATTGCGGATGTTTCTGGTCACTATCCACCGAGTCCTTGGGAATTGGCAGATGCAATGGCGGCAATGGCGATATTAGTTTCTGATACTCCTGGAGTGGTAGGCGGAAACTATGATGCTGAATATGAGGCAGCTGGAAGATACTTAGGAGGAGGAAATTGGAGATCAAAAAATTTATTTTTCTATCCAAACAAAGTAATGCTCTATGCTAATTTATACGAAGAAGAATTGAGTGGTTTATAAAATATTATAATTTGGTTGTTTGTGAAATATATTAGATAGCTTATGAAAAAAATTGTTCAAAATGAAAAAAGAGATATATTTGAAATAACTTACGCTATAAGTTTAATTACTCAAATTGGCGTGGTTGTTTCTGTAATTACGATATCATTTATTTATTCTGGTTATTATTTAGACAAGCAACTTGATAAATCTCCGATATTTGTGATTTTTGGCGCATTATTTGCTTTTATATTTTCAATGTACGGTGTTTATCGTTTGGTTTTACCAATTTCAAAAAAGAAAGAGAAAAAAGAAGACGCTGAATAGAATATTAAAAATATTTTGAGGAGTATTTTTATATATTTGTGGATGATAATTTGTTTATCGCAAGTGATTGATTATTGCAAATGCATTGACATAAATTACAATATAGACTATTATATTGAAGTACAGAATAATAAATTAATGTGAAAGAATTATGCTAAGAATAAGATTAAGTCGCGTGGGAAGAAAGAATATGGCTCAGTTCAGAATAACTGTGGCTGATATCAAAAGATCTCCGACGGGAAAATTTATTGAGATAATAGGTAATTATAATTCTCATACAAAAGAAAAAGTATTTAAAAAAGATCGAGCTGAATATTGGATTTCAAAAGGAGCACAACCTTCTCCAACCGTTTATAATCTTTTTGTTGATGCTGGAGTGATTAAGGGTGACAAGGTGACTTCTTGGAGACCAAAAAAGAAAAGTAAAGAAGAAACTGAAGCAAGAGCTAAAAAAGCAGAGGTTGTAAAAGAAGAAGCTCCAAAGAGCGAAGAGAAAACAGATTCGACCAAAGAAAAGAAAGAAGAGAAATAAAAAATATCATCATTGACAGTATTTTTTACAGTTGTATAATTAATTCGGTAGCATAAGTTGGTAGATAAAATTTAATCAGAAAAAGGTCGACAGAGTAAAAATGATTATAAAAATAGCATATAAATAATAAGTTAACTAATTCAAGCAAATTTTTTTGTTTGAAAATAGAAAGAAAACAGAAATGGAAAATGCAACAGATCAAGAATTCGTAGAATTCATAGTAAAATCAATCGTTGATAACCCAAATGATGTAAAAATCGAAAGAACAGTTGATGAGATGGGAGTTTTAATTTCTCTTACAATCAATCCAGCTGATATGGGACAAATCATCGGAAGACAAGGTTCAACTGCAAAATCAATCAGAACTCTTCTCAGAGTTATTGGCGCAAAGAACAATGCTAGAGTTAATTTCAAAATTGTTGAACCAGAAGGCTCAACAAGACCAGAAAGAACTGAGAGACCAGAAACAACTAATACACCACAAACTCAAGACGTAGAAGATGTAGTTAACGACCTAACTCTATAATTTATTTATAGATTTACAATAATTAAAAACCATGCTATTTTTTAGATAGTGTGGTTTTTAAAATGTGATTTAAATCATATAAATTTATGCAATTTGATATTATTACAATTTTTCCGAAAATGTTTGACTCGTATTTTAGCGAAGGTGTTTTGTCGCGAGCTCTCAAGAAAAATCAAATAAAAATTAATGTGCATGATTTGCGAAAATATTCGAATAATAGACATAATAAAGTTGATGACACCCCTTTTGGAGGTGGTGTAGGTATGATAATAAAAGTTGAACCAGTCTATAGGGCATTATTAGATTTAAAAATAATAAAAAAAGACGGGACAAGAACGCAAAAATCTCAAAAGAATACAAAAGTTTTTTTAATGTCTGCGAAAGGGGAGCAGTATAATCAAAAATCAGCAAGAGAACTCGCTGATTTAAAGAGAATCATTTTGATTTGTGGAAGATATGAAGGTGTTGATGAAAGAGTCGCAAAATATCTAGTTGATGGTGAAATTTCTGTGGGTGAGTATATATTAACGGGTGGTGAAATCCCAGCGATGATTGTTATTGATTCTGTTTCTAGATTAATTGGCGGAGTCTTAGGTAATGAAGAATCAATAGTTAATGAGTCATTTGCGCAAAGTGGGTATATCGAACATCCTTATTATACAAGACCCGATATTTTTTCTCCTAATAAAAACATAAAATGGGAAGTGCCAGAAGTTTTGCAAAGCGGAAATCATCAAAAAATCAAGAAGTGGAAAGAAAAATACTCAAAAAATACTGGAGACTTGTAAATTTTTTTATTATTGTAAATCATCTAACAAACTTCTTCCCGTCATGTCTTGAGGTTTTTGAATATCGAAAAGCTCTAATATTGTAGGAGCAATATCAC
Source organism: Minisyncoccota bacterium (assembly GCA_023142595.1). Classification (GTDB taxonomy): domain Bacteria; phylum Patescibacteriota; class Minisyncoccia; order JAHIHE01; family JAGLIN01; genus JAGLLA01. The sequence goes on from JAGLJF010000027.1 coordinate 16,971, forward strand.
TTAGCATTCCTCCGATTCCCTGATCGGAATTTTTTTCTTCCTCATATCTGATATTATTGTTGATTAACATAAAAGGAACAGGATTCGAAGAATGTTCTGTTATTTTTTCTCCTGTTTGTACATTGAATATTTCTTCCGCATTTCCGTGATCTCCTGTGATCAGAATAGTGTCGTTGTTAGCCATTGCTTCTTTATATAATTTTCCCAAACACTTATCAACAAATTCTACTGCGCTGACTGTAGCCTTTAGATCTCCAGTATGTCCTACCATATCTGCATTAGCGTAATTTATTAATATAAAATTAAATTCATCTTTATCTAATTCTTTCAGAATTTGATCTGTAATCATATCAGCGCTCATTTCTGGAGCTTTGTCATATTGATCAACAGATGGAGAAGGCACAAGTATTCTGAATTCATTTTTAAAAGGATCTTCTCTTCCTCCATTAAAAAAATATGTGACATGTGCATATTTTTCAGTTTCTGCGACTCTTAATTGTTTGAGTCCATTATCGCTTAAAATTTTACCAAGTGGAAATTCGACATTATCAGGTGGAAATACTACGCTTACGTCAAGGTTTTTTTCATATTCAATCATAGTCGTGAAGTGTAAGTTGGGTATTTTTCTTCCTCTGTCGAATTTGTTAAAATCATTAGCGGTAAAAGCTTCTGTGATCTGTCGAGCCCTATCTTCTCTAATGTTAAAAAATATAATCGAGTCGTTTTCTTTTATTTGTTCAAAATCGCCGTTATTATCTGCAATCAGAGTTGGATTTATAAATTCATCTGTTATGTCTTTCTCATAATATTTTTCAAGAGCTGTTACGGAATTTGTCTCTTTGATGCCTACTGAGTTTACAAGACAATGATAAGCTAAGCCAGTTCTTTCCCAAGTTTTGTTTCTGTCCATCGCATAATATCTTCCCATAATACTTGTGATTTTTCCTGGCAAATTTTCTTCTTTTATATTTTTTTGAAGTTCTGAAATAAATTTTATGGCAGATTTAGGACTAGTGTCCCTTCCATCTGTAAAAGCATGTATGCACACAGAATCATTGTCTACTTTATTTATTTTAAGAAGTTCTAAAATGGCATATAAATGATCTATGTGACTATGAATACCACCATCACCTAATAATCCTATTATATGCAATTTGGAATTATTTTTTTTAGAATGATTTATTGCATCGGTTAAGGCTTTTTTATCAAAAAAACTTCTATCTTGAATTGCAAGAGATACTTTTGGCAAATTTTGATAAATTATTTTTCCAGCCCCCATAATCATATGTCCGACTTCCGAATTTCCAACTTCTCCCCAAGGCAAGCCGACTGCTATTCCAGATGCTTGAAGTTCAGTGCTAGGATAATAATTTTTAAATTCGTCCATATTTGGAGTGTGCGCATTTGCGATAGCATTCCCAGTCGTTTCGCTGTTTATGCCCCATCCATCTAATACTACTAAAATAATCTTTTTCATAGTTTATCTTAAAACAATTATTTATTACAAATTGACACTTAACATTATATCATTTATCCTTATTCTAGGCAAAAATTATTAATTAATTTTAATTAAAATGAATAAAAAATTTAAGATATTTAAAAAATATTCTACGTCAGAAGACTCTTTTGAGATTGTTTTGAATCACAGCTTGATAGTCCTTGGTAAAAGTATAGAAATAATAAACAGAAAAAAACTTTATAATAAGATAGATTTTGGTTTAATTGTATCTGGCTGTTTGCTTCATGATATTGGTATTTTTGGTTTGAAAAATGGCGGTTTAGATACCACTAAAAGAGTTGATTATCTTCAGCATGGAATATTTGGTGGAAAAATATTAAGAAAAGAAAAGTTATTTAAAGAAGCGTTGATAGCAGAAAGGCATATTGGTTCTGGCCTTTCAAAAGAATATATTATGCAAAATAATTTGCCATTACCTAAAAAAGATTTTTTACCAATTACTTTGGAGCAAAAATTAATTTGTTATGCTGATAAATTTCATAGTAAAAGTGGGAAAATAGATACTTTAGATAGTATAAAAAAAGAAATGAAGGGTTTTGGTAAGGAGCCTCTAAGGAGATTTTTAGAATTAGAAAAATTATTTGAATAGAAAAGTGTTTTGAGAATAAAAAAGTTATTTTGTAATTTGGATAAAATAGATAAAACCTCGGGATTAAATCTCCGAGGTTTTCATGTTATATGAGAATATAAAATAAATCAAATCAAATCACTCCATCGTCTTTCATAAATTTTAAAGCTTCTATAACTGAATAAGATGCTCTGGTGATTCCCATGCTTCTCATATCTGTATCTGTTCCGACGAGGTATAGATTTTTTATTGGAGATTTAGGAGAGGGGAACTTTACTCCCGTTGAAACCGCGGCTTTCTCTGGAATTGTAATTTGAATATGCTCAAGCTCGATATTCTCTTCTATACCTGGTATCGCCTTAAAAATAGTTTTTTTGAGTTTTTTAATTCTGTCTTCTTGACTCCCATTTTTAATGATTGTTGAAAAACCAACAAGCTGTTTATTTTTTGGAGCAAGGTGAGCATCAAAATTTGAAAGTGGAATTGCCCAATAAGGCGTGTCTGTGTCAAAATATATTTCTGATCCTATATATGACAATTCCGGTAATTTCTTTTTTAATCCAAACCAAATCGTCAAACTTTTGGTTTGATGTAATTTTTCTAATTCTTCTTTATATTTATTTGCTAAGTTTTTTGTAAGACTAGGCAAATTTTTCATAAATCCTGAATAAATTACAAGATCAGAATAGTAGATATTTTTGTCGGTCTGAACTCCTTTGATTGTATTATTTTCTGTAATAAGTTCGAGTACTTTTTCGTTCATTCTGAAAGTTGCATTGTTTTTTGGAATTGAGTTTATGGCGCAATCGGTAATACTTTGAATCCCTCCAAGCGGATATCCTTGTGATGAATAATTGTTTTTTGTAAATTTAATCAGCGTTTTCAGATGTTTTTTATTGCTTTTGTCATCTTCATCGATATAGCCAGATCCTCCTAATATCCTCCAAGTTGGAGTTTCTTTCATTGATTTTCCAGATAAAAAATATGAAATTGTATCAATCAGTTTCAGAGTTTTTTCGGCTGGTTTATATTTTTTCATAAATTCGTAAATACTTTTATCCAGCACTTCTCTGTTTAAAGAAAAATTTGCTACCGCATCTATCATTGAACTAGACATAATCAACCTTTCTTTTTTGGGAAGTATATCAAATTTTGCAAGTTGCATGATGGTTAGTGGGAATTCCTGCAATTTATTTTTATCACGAACAAAATAATTTCCAATAGGAAAAAATCTTGGAACAATTGTGAAATATTGATTGATCAATTGTTTCAAGGGTCCTTGGGCAAGCGCGGTTATCGCATGAGGGCCTGTATCCACATGATATCCATTAACTTCATATGTACGGCAATTTCCTCCTGCAATACTATCTTTCTCAATAATAAGAACCTTTTTACCTTCTTTTGAAAGTGCCAGAGCGCTTAAAATTCCGCTTATTCCAGCTCCGATAACGATCGCATCATAACTTTTTTTTCTTTGTTTTTTCATAAATATTTAATTTAAATTAATTCAGACATAAAAGATTATATCATATAAAATTATAATAGAAAATAGAAATAAATTGACTGAAATGTGATTATGAAGATATAATAATGATATTATTAACTTTATAAGATAAATAATAATTATGCAAGATATATCAATTAGAAAATTATATATAATTGTTTTTTCTACAGGAGCTATTGTAATGATTTTAGAATTGATTGGGTCTAGAATTTTGGCTCCAACTTTGGGAACTTCAATTTTTATATGGACAAGTCTTATCGGGATAATACTCGGAGCTTTGAGTTTTGGATATTATTTTGGTGGACACTTGGCTGATAAAAATCCAAATTTGGAAACATTTTCCTTTTTGATATTTTTTGCGGGAATTTTCATTTTTTTTATTATTGTGGCAAAAAATTTTATTCTAGAAATTGGCTTTTCGCTTGGAATGAAAAATGGGGCAGTTTTTTCTTCAATTTTTCTTTTTGTAATCCCTTCATTTTTTCTTGGAACCATCTCTCCCTATGCGGCAAGATTATCTATAAAAAAAGTAGAAGACTCTGGAAAGACGATTGGAAATTTATATGCTGTTTCAACGTTTGGAAGTATAATAGGAACTTTTTTGGCTGGTTTTTATTTAATTCCAAATTTTGGAAGCATAAACATTTTGTATGCGCTTGCGATATCTTTGTTTTTTATATCTTTGTTTATTTATCATAAAAAAGAAAAAATTGTTATATTGTTTTTAAGTTTATTACTTGTTTTTGGATTTTCTATTACTTCAAAAGCATTTAATAAAGAAAAATATCTTGTAAACGAAGACACTCTTTATGGTCATATAAAAATTTATGATCAAGAAAAAGCGGATGGAAAAATTCTGAGAATTATGGCGGTTGAGAATTTTTTTGATTCAGGTATGATCTTAGGTTCTGATGAACTTGCTTTTGGTTATACAAAATATTATAGGCTTGATAATATTTTTAAAAAAGATGTCAAAAAAGCTGTTCTTTTTGGTGGCGCAGCTTATTCAGTTGCTAAGGATTTTTTACTTCGAAATGGTAAAGGGGAAATTGATGTTGTGGAAATTGATCCAAAGACAACTCAATTTGCAGAAGAATATTTTGATTTAGATACTGGGAACGCGCGACTAGATATTTATCATGAAGATGCTAGAATGTTTTTGAACAATATTGTTAGGAATAATAACGATAAATATGACGTTGTTTATAATGATGCATTTAGTTCGAATTGTTCAGCTCCATTTCATTTAACCACAAGAGAGGCTGTTGAAAAAATATATGATATTTTGAATGAGGACGGCATATATATAACTAATGTTATTTCTGCAATTTCAGGAGAAAAGTCAGAGTTTTTCAGAGCAGAATATAAAACAATTGCTGAAAAATTTGAAAATATATTTGTTTTCTCTGTCGGAGGAGTTTCTTTGGATAAATTAGAGACAGTACAAAATATTATTATTGTTGCGACGAAAGAAGATGTAGATATTAATAATATAATAGAAAATAATCAAGACGAGGAAATCGGAAAGCTTTTGGGAAATTACTGGAAATACAAAATTGAATTTGATGATGTCAAAATATTAACCGATGATTATGCTCCAGTAAATCATTATACCTCAAAGCTTTGCGTGTTTTAATTTATAAAAATTAGTAAATTATAATAATATATGAAGAAAGAAAAAAATAAGCTTGAGCTTCTTGCGCCAGCAGGAAGTTTTGAAAAATTGAAATATGCTTTTGAGTTTGGGGCAGATGCAGTCTATGCAGGTTTGCCTGATTTTTCGCTCAGGGCAAGAATTAATAAATTCGATCAAGACCAGATGATTGAAGCTGTGGATTATGCGCATAGCAGAAATAAGAAAATATATATTACGACAAATATTTTTGCGCATAACTATCACTTTGATATTCTGCAAAAACATTTGAAGATTCTCAAAAAAAATCCGCCAGATGCTTTCATTGCTTCAGATGTTGGGGTTATTCAAGTGATTAAAAAAGTTTTACCTAATGTTGATATTCATCTTTCAACTCAGGCAAACACTACAAATTGGCAAACAGCAAAATTTTGGTATGACCAAGGTGTGAAAAGAATTGTGTTGGCTCGGGAATTAACCTTGGAAGAAATTAAAGAAATTCATCTGAAGGTGCCAAAATTGGAATTGGAATATTTTGTGCATGGAGCAATGTGTATGGCCTATTCCGGCAGGTGTCTTTTGAGTTCTTGGGTGATAGGCAGAAGTTCAAATTTAGGAGATTGCGCGCAAAATTGTAGATGGCAATATTCTCTTGTTGAAAAAAATAGGAAAAATGAATATATTCCAGTTGAGCAAGACGGCAATGGTACATATTTATTAAACTCAAAAGACTTGTGTCTAATTGCATATCTTGATGAGCTGAAAGGTGCTGGCATAACTTCATTCAAAATTGAAGGACGGGCGAAAAGTGTTTATTATCTTTCGCAAATTGTAAAATCATATAGGCGAGCGCTTGATATAAAAAATAATGATACGGATAAGAAGAAAAAAATCCGAAAGATTAAAAAGGAAATAGACAAACTTGTAAATCGGACATATACGACTGGATTTCTTTTTGGGGAGTGCAAATTCAAAGGTCAGGAAACAAAATTTTCTCACACAAAAGAAGAATATGAATTTGTAGGAGAAGTTCTCGAGCTAGAAGTTAAAAATCAAAAAGTCAAAAGTAATAATTATCATTTAGTAAAAATTAAAGTTCATAATTCTCTTTTAGTAGAAGATAGAGTTGAATTTATTCAGCCAAAAGGGGATAATATTTTTTGCAAAATCAAAAACATCTATGACGATAAAACCCAAGAAAAATTAAAATCTGCACATGGCGGACAGGATAGAATGGTCTATATTGAAATTAGTAAAATGCCAGAGGTTTTTAGTGTGATGAGGAGGAAATTAAAAAAGAAAGAAAAAACTTATAAAGGGTGATGAGCACCTTTTTAGATATTCTTTTTCGATAGCTTTAAGATTTCAAGGTTGATATATATTTGAATTTTTGTTAGAATAGGAAAGTAAAAATAATTAATAAATAAATTAAATTATGGAAAAGAAAATTTTAGTTTCGCTGATTGTTTTAATTATTTTAATGATTGGAGTTATATTATTAAAGGATAGTGAAAAAGAAGGTGAATTGCAAAAAAATACTACCATTAAAGATGAAAATATAATTGATGATAGCCAATCTGATATAGAAAATGAAATTGTTCAAGAAAACAGTAAAGAGAATAAAATTGAAGAAATTATAAAAGAAGATAATCAACCTAACAAAGAAGAAATGGAATTAAAAATTGAAGTTTTACAAGAGGGAGCTGGCGAAGTTGTGACAAAAAAAGGTGATACGATTTCTGTTCACTATACAGGAACATTGAAAGATGGTACAAAATTTGATTCAAGCGTTGATAGAGATACACCGTTCTCATTTACAATCGGAGCAGGACAGGTTATTCAAGGCTGGGAGCAAGGTACATTGGATATGAAAATTGGAGAAAAGAGAAAGCTGACAATTCCAGCTGAATTGGGATACGGTGCGACCGGAGCTGGCGGAGTAATTCCACCTAATGCGACTATAATTTTTGATATTGAATTGATGGGAATTCAATAAAAATATTTTAAAATTATTGATGATTTTATTTCCCCCTGATAAGGGGGATTAAGGAGGTTTTGAATATAAGTGGTACTAAAATTTACAAGATAAAAAGTTCAGAGATGCTTCTGAACTTTTTTGATGGACGATGTGTAAGATTTTATAGCGCTCTTGTGTGTCATTCCCGTGAAAACGGGAATCTAGGATTAGATTTTAGTTTATAGTCATTCTGAAGAGGTACGACGAAAAATTCCGATTTTATGTACACTTAATTGTTAATTAACATAAAATGAATCTTCTCACGGGATTCTTCATTTCGCTATTGCTTCATTCAGAATGACGGGAGTGTAAAAATTTTCTCGCAGGATTTTTAACTTACTGTCCTAATCTTTGACTTTTCACATATTTTTTGCTAGTATATTTGGGTAATTGATAAAAATAATAATTATGTCAAAAGGAGAAGTTGTTTTGAGATTTGATGAAGTCTCGTTTGAATATTTACACAAAAAGCCAATTTATAAAGAGGCTAGTTTTTCTGTGCGTGATGGCTCGAAAATAACTTTAATGGGGCAAAATGGCGCTGGAAAAAGTACAATGTTTGATTTGATTATAGGAAAGCTAAAACCGACAAAAGGAAAAATTTCAATTATAAATGATGTTACTATTGGAATTGCTAAACAGGTTATTGAAAAATCAGATTTGAATCTTTCGGTTCAAAAATATTTTGAAAAGGCTTATGACAAAGTGTCTCACAATGCTCCGGGTGAAATGAAAAAAGTTCTTGATGCTGTAAATTTGAATGTGCCAATTGAAAAGAAGGTAGAAGATCTCTCGGGTGGTCAGCAAGCACGATTGCTCTTGGCCTTTGCTCTGATTCAAAAGCCAGACATTCTTTTGTTAGATGAGCCGACGAATAATTTAGACGAAGATGGAATTGCACATTTGATTAATTTTTTGATGATGTATGAAAAAACTGTGATTGTCATCTCTCATGATGCTGATTTTTTGAATTGTTTCACAGATGGAGTAATCTATCTTGATGTTTTCACTCATAAGACAGAACAATATGTAGGCGATTATTATTCAGTGACGGCTGAAATTGAAAACAGAATTGAAAAAGAAAAAAAGAAAAATGCACAACTTGAAAAAAATATCAAAGATCGAAAAGAAAAAGTTAATTTCTTTGCTCACAAAGGAGGCAAGATGAGGAAGCTTGCCAAGAAGATGAAGGAAGAAATTGAGGAAGACGAGGAAAATAAAGTTGATGTCAGAAAAGAAGATAGGACGATTAGAGATTTCACCATTCCAGCTCAGGAAATTGTTGGCAAGATTGTTGAGATTAATTCCGTGAAAGCCTTGATTAATGGCGAAGAGATAACAAAAGAAAAAGAGTTGACTCTCAGAAAAGATATTCATATGTTGATAAGTGGTCCTAATGGTGTTGGTAAAAGTACATTTTTGAAGAACCTGCTTTCAGGAGATTCGTCTGATCATAAAATTCTTGAAGGAGTTCGTGTTGGATACTATAGTCAAGATTTTTCATCTTTGGATTATGATCAAACTGTAATTGATTCTCTTTCTGACGCTATAATTGGAGAAAATGATATTCAACAAATGAGGTCAATCGCTGCTGGATTTTTGATAACTGGTGAGTTGATGGGACACAAGGTTTCTGACTTATCAGAAGGGCAAAAAGGACTTTTGAGTTTTGCTCGTTTGGTGTTGATGCAACCCGGATTGTTGATTCTTGATGAGCCAACAAATCACATTAATTTTCGTCATATTCCTGTTATAGCCAAAGCGCTTGATCAATATGAGGGAACAATGATTATGGTTAGTCATATGGAGGAATTCATTGAGCAAATCAGAATTGATGAATTTTTGGATTTGGGCGGTTTGTAACGGAATTTCAATATTCACTATATAACGGAACAACGAAAATTGACATAAATTTATAATATGCTATACTGTATTTGTATTTAGGAAGCTACGATTACCTGCCACAGAAATGGACAGGTTTTTTTAAAAGCTAAATTATAATTAAGTAAATAAATTAAAATAATGGAACATAAACAATTTGTATTGGCAATTGAGCAGATATGTGAAGAAAAGGGAATCTCAAAAGAAAAGGCTATTGAAATAGTAGAGGCTTCTTTGGCGGCTGCCTATAAAAAGGAATATGGGAAAAAAGGACAAATGATTAAGGTTAATTTTGATGCAATATCAGGAGGTATGGAAGTATTTCAGATCAAAGTTGTTGCTAATGAAGATGAGGAAATTGATGAAGATGAAAACGAGGTCGTAGAAGATGAATTTGATGAAAATGGAGAAAAAATTATCAAAAAGAAATTTAACATTGATAAGAATATAACTGTTGAAGAAGCAAAAGAATACAAGAAAAATCCTGAAATTGACGAGGAAATTGAAATTCCATTGCCTGCTAAAGATGATTTTGGAAGAATTGCAGCTCAGACTGCCAAGCAAGTAATGATTCAAAAGATAAGAGAAGCGGAGAAGGAATCAATTTTTGATGAGTTTAAAGATAAGGAAGGGGAGGTTGTTAATGGTGTTGTGCAGAGAATTGAAGGAAGAAATGTTTTTATAGATATTGGAAAAGCTGTTGGTGTTCTTTATCCAGCGGAGCAGATTGCTGGAGAGAGATATAATATTGGACAAAGACTCAAGATATTTATTGTTAGAATTGATAGAGACGCAAAAGAAGCAAGTCTTGTTCTTTCAAGAACAAATTCGGAAATTATTCGGAAACTTTTTGAACTTGAAGTTCCAGAAATATTTTCAAAAACGGTGGAAATCAAGTCCATTGCTCGTGAAGCTGGTTCAAGAACAAAGGTGGCAGTATTTTCCAATGAGGACGGCATAGATCCGGTTGGTTCTTGTGTTGGTCAAAGAGGATCAAGAATTCAAACAATTATAAATGAGCTTGGTGGGGAAAAAATTGACATTACAGAGTGGAGTGATAATTCAGATAAATTTATACAAAATGCATTGTCTCCTGCAAAAGTTGTTCATCTTGATATTGATGAAGAAAAAATGCATGCCGTTGCTTTTGTTGAAGAAGATCAGCTTTCTCTTGCGATTGGAAAACAAGGACAAAATGTTCGTTTAGCCGCGAAATTAACTGGTTGGAAAATTGATATTTTAGAAGATAAGAAAAAAGAAAAAGATGAGGATAGTGCAGAAATTGATAAGGAGGAAATTACAGAAAAGACTGAAGGAAAAGATGATGCTTCTGAGGAAGTTGAAGTTGAAAAAAAGCAAAGCGTTGAAAAAGAATCTGAAAAGAAAGTAAAAAGACAGATAAAAAATAATTTTTATAAACTATTAAAATGAAAAACAAAATAATTTCAATTGGACATAAAAATCCTGATACAGATTCTGTTTTATCTGCAGTTTTGGTTTCAAGATTTGGAAAAAAGATATTTGGAGTTGAAATTGAGGCTGTTATGGCTGGGGATGTTAATAATGAAACAAAGTTTATTCTTGAAAAATTGAAAATCAAAAAACCGAGAATTCTAAAAGTAATAAAAAAAGAAGTTATTGTTTTGGTAGACACGACAGAACCGAAGCAAATTATTGACGGACTAACGGAAGATAATTTAATGGCAATTATTGATCATCATAATCTTGGTGGATTGAAATCGTCAAAGCCAATTTTCACTAGAGTTGAGTCGATTGGATGTACTGGTTCCGTAATATATAAAATTTTGAAAGAAAAGAATATTAAGATTGATAAGACATCGGCTATATTAATGATTACTTGTATTATTTCTGATACATTGAATTTTAATTCTCCGACAACAACGCTAGATGACAAAAAAATATTCAAAGAATTGAATCAAATTGCAAAACTGGATATGAAAAAATTTGTTGGTAAATTATTTTTTGCTAAATCAAGCTTGAAAGGAATCTCTGTAAATGATATAATTAGCAAAGATTACAAGCAGTTTGATATGGGAAAGTATAAAGTTGGGATTGGTGTTTGGGAAACAACAGCTCCCGAAACCGTTAATGTTCAAAAGGATAAAATTATTAAATCTCTTGTAAAGAAAAAGGATCAGGAAAAAATAGATTATATGTTTTTTTCAGTAGTGGATATTGTCAAAAATAATTCTGATTTATATATTATTGGAAAAGAAGAACAAGGATTGGCTAAAAAAGTTTTTTCAGGAAATATGAAAGAGAATCTAATGTTTTTAAAGGGAGTAGTTTCTAGAAAAAAACAAGTAACTCCACAGCTAAGAGATGGATTAGGAAAATAATTATAACTTGTCATTTGAATTAGATTTAGAATTTTTGTTTTTTTAAAATAGATATAGATTAATGTAAATTTATAAAATTATGCTGTATATATAAAAGATCCTGAAATAAATTCAGGATGACAGAGGAAATAAAAAATTAACAATAAAAAATAATGAAAAGTGAAATCAATGATTTAGAAAAGTCACAAAAAGAAATCATAGTAGAAATTTCTACAGAAGAAATGGAGAAATATATGGAGAAAGCTTTGGAAAAAATGTCAAAAAATGTCAAAGCTGATGGGTTTCGTGCAGGAAAAGTTCCGAAAGATGTTGCTAAAAAACAAATTGGAGAGTTGGCTCTTTTTGAAGAAGCAACACATGAAGCTATCGAGAGTTCATATTTGAAAATTATTGAAGAAAATAAATTAAGTCCAATTGGACATCCAAAGGCTGATATCACAAAATCGGCTCTCGGAAATCCTTTAGAATATAAGATTATAATTTCCGTACTTCCCGAAGTAAAGTTGGGTGATTATACAAAAATTTCTGGAAAAATTGAGATTAAAGAAATTGAAAAAGGAAGAGTTGAAAAAGAATCGGAAATGCTTCAGAAGAAAAGAGCAAAATATATTACCAAAGATGCAAAAGCTGAAAAAGGAGATCGTGTAGAAATTGATTTTGAATCAAGAGTTGGTGGTGTAAAAATTGAAGGAGGAGAAAGTAAAAATCATCCTTTGGTTATTGGAGAAGGAAAATTTATTCCCGGATTTGAAGATAATCTAGTTGGAATGAGTAAGGATGATATCAAAAAATTTAGTTTGATATTTCCAGAAGATTATAAAAAAGAATTGGCAGGAAAAAATGTTGATTTCAAAGTTGAATTGAAAATTGTGCAAAAGGTTGAACTTCCTGAATTGAATGACGAATTCGCAAAAAGTCTTGGAAAATTTGAAAATGTAGATAGTTTGAAAAAAAGCATCAAAGACGGGATTATGGCAGAAAATGAAAACAAGGCTAAGGAAGAGCTTAAGAATAAGTTAATTGATCAAGTAAGCGAAAAATCAACAATTGACATACCAGATGTTTTGATTGATTCTGAGATTGAAAATATGCTTAAGGAATTTGAAAATAATGTTACATATTCTGGAATTAAATTTGAAGACTATCTTGTGAGCGTGAATACGAGTGTTGAAAAATTGAAAGTTGAATGGAGGGAAATGGCGGAAAAAAGAGTAAAGACTGGACTCGTAATGAGAGAAATTTCTGTTAAGGAGGAAATTAAACTTGATGATAAAGAGATTGAAGAAAGAGTAAATGAAACTTTGAAACATTATCCAAATGCAGAAGAAATGAGAAAAAATATGGATATAGAAAAGTATAAAAATTATGTCGCAGGGATTATGATAAATGAAAAAGTTTTTGAAATTTTAGAAGTGATTGCGGAGAAGAACGGGAAATAAGTTAATGTCATTCTGAATTTATTTCAGAATCTTCTGTCTCTTGATGTAAAATAACAAAGATCCTGAAACAAGTTCAGGATGACAAAAATTAACTATTAATACAAAACTTATGAATTTAATACCAACAGTGATTGAAAAATCTTCTGATGGCGAGAGAGCTTATGATATTTATTCAAGACTTCTTAAAGACAGGATTATTTTTCTCGGTGGTCCGATTAATGATGCGGTTGCGAATACGATAATTGCTCAACTTTTATTTTTGGAAAAGCAAGATGAAAAAGCTGATATAAAGATTTACATAAATTCTCCAGGTGGAATTGTAACTTCGGCTTTGGCGATTTATGATACGATGAATTATGTTAAGTGTGATGTCTCAACTGTGTGCATCGGAATGGCTGCTTCAGCTGCTTCTCTTTTACTTTCGTCAGGTGCAAAAGGAAAGAGGTTCGCGCTTCCAAATGCAGAAATTATGATCCATCAAGTGATGGGAGGAGCTGAGGGTCAAGCAAGCGATATTGAAATTTCAGCTCGACACATTCTGAAAATCAAAGAAAGATTGAATAAGATATTGGTAAAAAATACCGGACAATCACACGAAAAAATTGAAAAAGATTCTGATAGAGATTACTATATGAGTGCAGAAGAGGCAAAGAAATATGGAATTGTTGATAAGATTGTGAAGTAGAAAAGACTGATTATTTAAAGTGTTATCAGTGACGGGCAACCCAAAAGGTGCTCGTCATTTTTTTAAATATTTGATTGTTATTTATATATATTTTAGCCTTGACAAATTCTGAAAATTCATTAACATTTAAGTAGCTCTTAATATAATTAAATATAGAAGAAAAAGAGGTAAAAATAATGGTAAATTTAATGTGTGTGTTGGGTGAGCCAGCATTCGAAAGTCTAATCTCAATGATAGACAAAACAGAAATACTTGCACCTTCGGGTCAAATCAAGTTATGCAGAGACATATGCCTGGAATCAAATAATGATTCTGAGTTATTATTAGATACTCTTCGAAAAGAATATCTTGCAATTGTTTTTGCATTGAATGAAATGGGTATTGATTTTCGTATAATCGTATCACATCTTGATGACATAGACAAAAGCATAATGAATGTTTCTAATGAAATATTGAACATTAGAAATGTTGGATTTCCAGAAAACTTCCCTGCATTTCTGTCGTCCTACCCTCGAGATTTGATGGTACAGTTTCCAAATATTGTCTTTTTCAATTCAAGACTTGGAAAATTGGGAATCAGAGAAAGAAATGGTTGTCGAATTAGGATGTCTCCATACGGAGAAGGTGGTAGGTCATTAATCTATGGCAAAATCATGTTAGTCTGTGATAGAATCTCTCAGGAAAATAAAGAAAATTCCAGCAGTCCTAGGCTTAATGGATTTAAACAATTGGGGATTGAATATGGGCTTCTTCCATCCTTTCTATCTGCAAAAATAAATCTAATCAATGAAAACGATAACTTATTGTTTTTAAATGATCATGTTGATAGATTTGCTTGTTTACTTGCTGGAAAAGACGGTAATCTGAATCTTATCGTAGATTCAAATATTATTACAGGAAAGGTTTTGGAAAAAAAGAAGGGAAAAAATGGTTTAGAAGTTATATATCCAGAAGAATCTTTGCAAAACATTGCAAAAATATGCAATGAAATGGGCATTAAACTTCACTGTCCAAAAAAGTTATCAATTCCTTATGTATTAAATTTAATGCAATTCCCGAATGGAAAGGTTTTGATGACAAGCGGTGATGAAGAAGTTTATCGAATAGTCGCCAAGATAGTTGGCGAAGAAAATGTGGTTACAACGGAGGTACCGATAAGATATTTACCTGTTTATGCAAATGCAGGTATAAGGTGTATGATAAATTATATACCAGAAAAACTTTTAAAACTCAACCCCATGATTTCTTAGGGAATCATGGTTTTTATTTTGACAATTTTAATAACTTATGTTATTTTAAAATTGAAATAAAAACAGTTCTTTGAGAATATAATAAAAGGATAAGGTGAAACGAATGTGTAAAGGAAACGCAACTTGCAACGGTCGTTGTGGTAAAGGAGGGACATTTTTGTCCTCCACAATTGAGAAAAATGGACATGAAAAGAAAAAAGCTCAAATAAATCCAATAAATTTTCAATTAGTTGGAGAGTGGGCTTGTCAAATGTTAAAGTTGCTTGAGAAAAGTAATATTGAAGGATCTGTAATTTGCAAAAAAATAACAGGAGAAAGCATTAATGATTCTTTTGAAATTTTGATAAAGCAACTTAGAGAGCAGGAACTTATTGGATGGAGTAATATTGAAGGTAGTAGTTTATATGAGCATGAGATTTTCATAACACAAAAAGGTATATGCGTATTGAATCAAATTTTAGAATCTGTTGATTTTAAAAGAAGATTCATAGTGTTGATTGTACTTCTTTGTAATAATGGATATCTAACAGGGGGGTATTTAGAGAAAGGCTTAATGAAATTAAATTGTTTTGAGTCAAAAATGAAAGTTTGGAATGTCTTGAGCATGTTGAGGAACAATAATTTTCTTACTGATAACTATGAAGGATACACAAATGTTGAAGGTAGCTTTTGCGATCTATTGACATTAACAATAGAGCCTGGTCAAGATATAATTAGATTCTTAATGAAGACATCATGAGCGAAATATAAAGCTTATGATGTATTTTTTTAAAAAATAATAAGGATTAATTATTTTAAGAGTTATTAATATTATTGGCAAGCATGAGATTTGTTATTATTCTCTGAAAAGAATCATAATATGATCCTTAAAAATATAAAATAAAAGAATTGATAATGAAATTATCGGGAGATTGATGTGAATGATATTAAAGATATTGAAATTATTATTTGGAATCGAATACCTTTTTCTTTTCAGTCAGAAAAAATTAAAAGAAAAAATTAAAGCAGAATTAAGAAATCTAGATATAGTAATAAACGAAGATCATACTTTGGCTTCCAGGGATATTTCTCCGTATTATCTTGATATTAAAAAATCTTTTGGTTATCCAAAGTTTTTAATATTATACAGTATTTATATTGCAAAGTATGTTTACAAAAAGGAATATACTTGCGTAGCTGTTTCAGGGTATGGTGGAATTCCATTAGGTGTAATCCTTTCTGTTTTTTTAGGAATTAATGTTTCTTATATAAGAAACAGTCTTAAAAATCATGGAAAAATAGAAACTCATATGGATGGATATGTTCCAGATATATTAGACAACATTCTTCTCTTAGATGATGTTTTTACAACTGGAGGAAGCTTGAAAATAATGGTTGATATAATAAAAAAGGAATCAAAATCAAAAATTGGAGCAGTTTTTGTTTTAGTGAAGCGTGACGAGGGAATTTTGCCAAAAGTATATGGAATGGAAGTTAAGCATCTTTTAACTTCGGGGGATTTGGTCTAGAAATAGTAAAACCAAAGTTCCTCCTTTTTTATTTTTTATAAATTTAATACTTAATAAATTTTCCACTGGATTTTAATAGTTATGTGTTATATTATTAGTATAATAATGATAAATTTATAATCTACTAGTCATGAAATTCAAATTGCAATCAAAATTTAAGCCAGACGGGGATCAGCCTGTGGCGATTAAGGAATTATATAAAGGTCTGAAAAAGGGAAACCGACATCAGACGCTTTTGGGTGTGACGGGATCTGGGAAGACTTTTACGATTGCAAATGTCATTGAGAAAATTCAAAAACCAACATTGGTGATTGCGCATAACAAAACTTTGGCAGCACAATTGGTGAGTGAGTTTCGGGAATTTTTTCCAGACAGTGCAGTGGAATATTTTGTTTCTTATTATGATTATTATCAGCCAGAAGCATATATGTCTTCGACAGACACATATATTGACAAAGAAGTTCAGATTAATAAGGAGATTGAAAAACTGAGACACAAGGCAACTGCGGAACTTCTTTCTCGAAAAGATGTGATTGTTGTTTCCTCTGTTTCTTGTATATATGGATTGGGTTCGCCAGATTCTTATCGAAATGAGGTTCTGTTTATTAGCAAGGGATTGTCAAGCAATCGCGAAAAAATTATTGGGCAGCTTGTTGATATGCATTACACGCGCAGTGAAGTTTTGGAAAGAGGGAGATTTCGGGCGCGTGGTGATGTAATTGAAGTTATTCCACCGGGAATTGAAAATATAATTCGGATTGAACTGAGCGGTGAGAAAATAAAAAAAATTATGGAATTTGATGGAGTTTCGCGGAAGAAAATTAAGGAACATTCTGATTTTATGTTTTTTCCAGCTAAGCATTTTATTGTTGAAGATGGATTATTGGAAAAATCGTTGGGAAAAATTGAGAAAGAATTGGAAGCAAGATTAAAAATTTTTCAAAAAGAAGGGAAGTTGTTGGAAGCTGAACGACTCAAGAGAAGAACAAAATATGATTTAGAAATGATTCGAGAAGTGGGATATTGCAATGGTATCGAAAATTATTCAAGATATCTTACTGGTCGGAAAAAAGGAGAACCTCCATTTACTTTGATGGATTATTTTCCAAAAGATTATCTCACGGTTATTGATGAATCTCATGTGACAATTCCACAAATTAGGGCAATGTATGCTGGTGATCGAGCACGAAAGAATAATTTGATTGATCATGGCTTTCGTTTGCCATCAGCATTTGATAATCGTCCTTTGAAGTTTGATGAATTTAGCGGGAAAGTTAACAATGCAATTTATATTTCTGCCACACCAGCAGATTATGAAAAGAAAATCTCAGATCAAATTGCAGAGCAAATTATCAGACCGACGGGACTTGTCGATCCTGAAATTGAAGTTAGACCAATTGAAAATCAAGTAGATGACTTGGCAAAGGAAATTGGAATTCGTGCTAAGAAAAAGCAAAGGATTCTCGTGACGACTTTGACGAAAAAGATGGCAGAGGATTTGGATGAATATCTAAGAGATATGGGGATTAAATCAAACTATTTACACAGCGAGGTTGATACTTTGGATCGAATTCGAATTCTTGAAGAATTACGAAGAGGAAAATTTGATTGCTTGGTAGGGGTAAATCTTCTTCGAGAAGGATTAGATTTGCCTGAAGTGACTTTGGTTGGAATTCTTGATGCTGATAAGGAAGGATTCCTTCGAAGCGAAACATCACTAATTCAAACAATTGGAAGAGCTGCTCGGAATGTTTCTGGAAAGGTGATTATGTATGCTGATAATATGACAGGATCAATGACAAGGGCAATAGGAGAAACAAATCGAAGGAGAGAAAAACAGATTGCGTATAATAAAGCTCACGGAATTACGCCTGTTACAATTCAAAAGAAAATCAAAAGCATTGTTGATCACGAAATTGAGCCGAAAGTTTCTGAGGAATATTTGAAAATTGAGAGTTTTGAAAATATTCCAAAAAT
Organism: Minisyncoccota bacterium; assembly: GCA_023142595.1. GTDB lineage: Bacteria > Patescibacteriota > Minisyncoccia > JAHIHE01 > JAGLIN01 > JAGLLA01. The sequence goes on from JAGLJF010000027.1 coordinate 35,312, forward strand.
AATCAAAATGAAAGAAAAAGAAATGAGGAAGTTTTCTCAGGAATTGAAATTTGAGCAGGCGGCGATGTTGCGGGATGAAATTTCAGAATTGAGGAAATTGGAGAAAAGGTTTTAATGTGGCAAGCCGTGTCTTGATAAATTACTGATATAATGTTAGAATAATTTAGTAATTTTATTAAACGATTAAGTTTTAAATATATATGTCAAAAGATTATTATGAACTTTTAGGTGTTTCAAAAGATGCTAGTGATGATGAAATCAAGAAGGCATTTCGTAAGGCTGCCCATAAACATCATCCAGACAAAGAGAGTGGCGATGAGGCGAAATTCAAGGAAATAAATGAAGCTTATCAAGTTCTTTCGGACAAGCAAAAAAGAGGTCAATATGATCAATTTGGATCTTCTTTCGATCAAGCTGGAGCTGGCGGAGGACAGAGTCATGGTGGATTTGATTTTTCTGGTTTTCAAGGCGGAGGTCAAAATGGATTCAATTTTGAATTCGGCGGAGATGGTGGAGGATTTGGAGATATCTTCGGTGATATTTTCGGTGGCGGAAGGGGTCAAGGTCAGAACCAAAATCAAGGAAAAGGAAACGATGTATCTGTCGATGTCGAAATTACTCTTGAAGAAGCGGTGGTTGAAACTGAAAAAGATATAAATATTTTTATATCTTCTTTGTGTTTTGTGTGTGATGGAATTGGTGCGGAGAAAGGTAGTAAAGTTGAATCTTGTAAAACTTGTGGTGGTTCTGGTCAAGTGACAAAACAGAGGAGGACAATTTTGGGAACTTTTGCTCAGAATGAAATTTGTCCAGATTGTCAGGGGGTGGGAGAAACTTTTAATAAAAAATGTTCAGCTTGTGGTGGTGACGGGAAAACAAAACAAAACAAAACTATCAAAGTCAAAATTCCTGTGGGGATTGCTGATGGACAGACAATTCGTCTGTCTGGTCAAGGTGAAGTTGGTTTTCGTCCTGGAAAAGGAAACTCGATTGCTGGAGATTTATATATTACGGTGCGCGTGAAGCAACATTCTCTGTTTGAAAGGAAGGGCGATGATATTATATATAATTTACAAATATCTATTTCACAAGCCGCGCTTGGAGACAAAATTAATATTCCGACATTGCAAGGAGAAGTAAAATTAAAAATTCCTTCAGGTATACAGAGTGGAAAGATAATCAAATTAAAGGAGAAGGGAATCACTCATCTTCAAGGACTAGGAAAAGGAGATATGTTCGTTGTTGTTCAAATTGCGATACCAGAAAAACTTTCCAAAAATCAGAAAAAATTATTTGAGGAATTAAAAAAAGAAGGAATTTGAGTATTCCTTTTTTTGTGTTATAATATCAATAGCAGTGTTAATTGAATTTAGCTAAGTTATAATTAATAAGTTGTTGCTCAGGCTACTTCGTTTTTTATATTCGAAGAGGTTATATTTTAATCGAGCTATACTTTTTTAGTTTATTTTTTAAAATAAATTTTAGATTTACTAAGAAAGACAAAAATTGTGTTTTTTAGAGATTTCTAGATAATAAAAAATGTTAATTAAAAAAAAATGGAAAATGGAAATGAAAATGAAAAAATAAATAATGATGAAAATGTTTCTGAATCTTCTATTGTTTCCGAAACTATTTCAGACAAAGCTATAAAAGTCTTAACCGATGATATTTCTAGTAATAAAGATTTGCAAGACGCTAAAGTGGAAAAAGACGAAATGGAGAGAAATCCAATGAAAAATATTTCAAATAATATTAGCGCAGAATCAAATGGTATTGAAAAGAAAATATTTTCAAATAAAATAGAAAGTACTTTTCCTTCTGGTAAAAACAAGAAAAAAGATCTTGGATTATATATTGTTGGTTTTATTCTTTTTTTAGTTTTGGCTGGATTTGTTGCATATTATTTTGTTTTTAATGATAAAGATGATAATTTAGAAGAAGACACAAGCTATTCTCAACAAATTATTAAGTCTTCTTTTGAAGCAATGGGGGGAGTTGAGTCATATAATTTTGACGGAAGAGTTGATGTGGATATGAAAATTAAAAATGAGATTGGTGAGATTTCAGAAAATTCAATTAAAATAAACATTAGCGGAAGTGAAGATGAAAGCAGTGAGGATTATCCAAAAGCTTCTTATAGTTTTGAAATGGATAGTGATTTTGAGGTTAATCAAAAAAGAACTTCTTTTTTTGTAGATTTGAGCATAATGAGTTTTGGAAAAGGCGAAGAAGCTGAGATATATATGAATTTAAAAGAATTAGACTATGAAGTATTAGAGTCAATCTCAGAGATTCAGATAGACTCTTTTAAAAACAAGTGGTATGAATTAAGGATAAAAGACCTAAAAGATATGGGACTTGGAGTAGAATTATTTGACACCTTGGACGATTCAGAAGAAAGTAAATTTGATATCAAAGATATCTATGAAAAATATAGTTTTTTTAAATTTAAAGATGATTTAGGAGATGAAAAATTAAGAGATATTGATGTTTATCATTATAGCGTTGAGGCTGATAGTAATGAGCTCGTTGATTTTTATATTGATCTTTACAGAACTCAAGGTATTTTAGCAAAAGAAAAAGAAGAGATGTCTTCCGATAATAGTTCAACAGAAAAACTTGAAGAGATGGTTTCTAAATTTGAGGAAAATTATAAATATAGAGATATTATAAAAGATTTTGTAAAGCAAGCAGAAATTGAGATGTGGATAGGAAAGAATGATAATTTGATTTATAAAATAAAGATTAATTTGGAAATGGATGAAGATTTTCTCAAGGAAATGGAAAGAAGAATGGACGAGATTGAGGATGATTCTGACGATAACTCAATGAATTCTAGCGAAGAAGCAATTTTCTATAGTATAAATGTAGAACTAAATATGTCTGAATTTAATCAGTCGCTTGTCATAGAGAAGCCGAAAGATTATGAAAATTTGTTTATGGTTTTAATGAAAAGCTTTATGAGTGGTTCTTCAAGTTTAGTAGATTCCGATGGAGATGGTCTAACTGACGATATGGAATCTGTGTATGGAACTGATGTGAATAATCCTGACACTGATGGAGACGGATTCAATGACGGAGATGAGATTGACGGAGGGTATGACCCTTCGATTCCCGGAGCAGCAAAGTTTAATGTAGATGATTTTTTGGGTATAAAATAATATTATTATTCTAAATAATTTAATAGCACATAAAGGTCGAATTCATTCTTAATTAATTTTTAATTTTAAAATTATGTTTGAACTTATTTTATTTTATCTGATACTGACAGTAATATTTATTTTACTGATCAGTATAAAACAGATTAATGAATATGAAAGAGGTATTAAATTTCAAATTGGAAAATATATTGGAATGATGGATCCAGGGTGGAGAATTGTTATTCCTGTTTTTCAATCTTATCAAAAAGTTGATATTAGAGTGAAGGCGGTTGATGTTCCAGATCAAGATGCAATCACAAAAGACAATGTTTCTTTGAATGTTAATGCAGTTCTTTATTATAAAGTTGATAATGCAGAGTCTGCAATTTTGAAAGTTGAATATTTTGATTATGCAGTTTCGCAACTTGCGCAAACAACTATGAGAGATATAGTTGGAGAAGTGAGCCTTGATGAACTACTTTCCAATAGAGATGAAATTTCACTTCGAATTCAAGAAATTGTAGACAAGGCGACAGATCCATGGGGAATCAAAATTGTTTCTGTGGATTTGAAACATATTGAGCTTCCGGAGAATATGAAAAGAACTATTGCTAAACAGGCTGAAGCAGAAAGAGAAAAAAGAGCTGTTATTATTAAGGCTGAAGGAGAAGTGGTGTCGGCTGATAATATGGCAAAAGCGGCAGGAATTTTGGCTTCATCGCCAGGAGCACTTCATCTTCGAACTCTGCAGTCTTTGAATGATCTTAGTTCTGATCAATCAAATACAGTAATTTTCGCTGTGCCCCTTGAAATTCTAAGAGCTTTTGAAAGTAAAGCGAATCAATAATTATATATTATATGGATTATGCCAGAGCTTTTCAAAGAGCTCTGGCTAGTCGTTTGTAGGTTTTATATTATAGGTATTGCCTTGAAATAAAAAATGTGATATAAAGGATAGGTGTTAGATAGTCGGGGGGTGTTAGCTCAGTTGGTAGAGCAACAGCCTTTTAAGCTGATGGTCACAGGTTCGAGTCCTGTACGCCCCACAAATAAAATACACTGCGAATTTTCGTAGTGTATTTTTAAATATCAATTATGTATATATTGGATTATTTTGACAATAATGGATATAAAAGAGTTGAAATGGCTGCAATTAAAAATGTACTAACAAATGGTAAAAAATCAATATAAAAGATTATCATAATTATTGGAAGGACAATAACTCTACTTAAATTAAAAATAATTTCTCTTGTAACAATGAAATTAAAATATTTTTCCTTCAATGCCATGTTATATGATTTTGCTGACCATGGTGTATAAAGAAGCTTTTGAGTTATGTTTTTATATAGATCAGCAACAAAAACTCCGAAAGGATTGTGTGCAAGAATTTTTCCTATCCAGCTTATGAAATATAAAAATGTCCCCGATTTAATAAGTTTCGATTTTGTTTGTTGGTCAGTCTTTCCTCCTATGTAGTAAAAAGTTATAATTGAAATAAGAAGCGTAAAGCCTATTAATGCTCCGACTTTTTCTGTTGCTACTAATATCAAAAGAAGAAAAATGGGCCAAATTGTTCTTTCAATAATTGACTCAATGGCATATCCTGAAAAACTTAATATTCTAGGTCTGTTTTCTTTTTTTGTCACATATTTGAAAATTGATTTTGAGCTTATTTTAATTTCTTTATGGATGTCTTTTGTCATAAAAAGTGGCAGAGTGCTGAGCAGAAGAATGAAGAATCCGATTACAAACAAAACATTAAATCCGTAATAAATAATTATAAATCCCGCAAGAATAGGAGCAATCGCTGTTGATATATTTGTTAGAATGCCAAGAGAAGAAAGTTCTTTTCCTCTCGTTGAAGCATTTGAATGTTCAATATAGTTGAGGTGAAATCCATAGTTATATAATATTGTTCGTAGAGAAAGAATAAGTGGAAGAATTATAAAAATTATATTGGAGTATGATATAAAATTCAATCCTAGATAATATAATGCAAGAAATGGTGTAGACAGTAAAATTGAATGCTTTGCTCCTATTTTTGAAACGATTTTTGCTCCCCAAACGGAAAATAATACAAAATATAAGCTGACTAAGAAATAATATAGTATAATCTTTTGAATTGAATATTCAAGCTGATATAGATAGATGGGGACAAAAATTTCAATTAGTCCTTCAGAAAACTTCATGATAAAAACAGAAAGATATATTTGATTTATTTCTTTTTTTGCAAGAAGTCGTGTAGTAGATGTGGGCAGTGATGTGACATTTTTTGAGTTTTATTTTTTTATATATTTATTATAGTGGTTGTATAGTTTTTTGTAAATTAGGGTTTATTATTGACAGATTATTTTTGGCATGGTATTAAGAGTGTAATGTAACTTTGAAAACTGAATAAAATAAAAAGATAAAGTGGAGGAGATAAAATTGAACAAAGGAAACAATGAAGAAAACAAAAACATTCTTTCGATAGTGTCTGTGATAATATTTTTGATAACAGCAATAGTATTTACCCTCTTTTTCCTTCCAGGAGAAAAAGAATCTGTTATTTTAAGTCTTGATGAAAGATGGAATATTGGTTTTGAGATGGAATATGACGAATATAATAATATACCACTAATAGAATTTGACTATAATGGTATTGTTTATTCGACTTTTCCAAATAATAATAAAGTGGGTACTTTACCGAAGTTTCCACATAAAGTGTTATTGGAAAACATAATTAATGTCTCCGCAAGTGATTCTGTAACAAGTTATCAAAATATGTATACAACACAGAATCATGCATTTGCTGTATATGCAGTGGAGGTTAACGGAGAAATTTATTATACAAGGGAAAAAATTTTTCCAGAACAAGTATTTTATGATATGACTTCTGAGCTGATTGATCAGAACATGCTAAAAGTAACATTTAACCCTAGTTGGTTTTGGTTTGTTGTTGGAAATAGCATTGTAAGCTTGGTGATTGCTTTTGTGTGTACGGTAAGTGCATCATTAGTACTCCTAGTAAAACAAAAAAAAGGGCAATAATATAAGTCCCTTTTCTTTTTTTTCAAAAATTTCAAAATATGTTACAATAAAATTATGATAAATAAAGAAATTAAAGAAATTTTAGATAAAATAGTAGGGGATTTGTATCAAGATATAAAAATCCCTGATTTTGTTGTGGAGTGGCCGAAGCAGAAGGATTTTGGGGATTATGCTTTAAATGTCGCTATGGTTTTGGCAAAAGAATTGAAAAAATCTCCGATGGAGATTGCAAGGGAAATTATGGAAAAAATCAAAGCGGAAAAAGGAAGTGAGGATTTATTCAAAAATATTACTATCGCAAATCCGGGATTTATTAATTTTGAAATTTCCGATAAATATCTCACGGAAAATTTGAATCGGATTTTGAAAAGAAAATGTAAGTCTGGTTCGTCCGAGATGGGAAAAGGAAAAACTGTGGTGATTGATTATTCTGCTCCGAATATTGCCAAGCCAATGCATGTTGGACATTTGCGTTCGACGATTATTGGTCAGTCGCTTTATAATATTTATAGTTTTTTGGGATATAAAGTAATCGGAGACAATCATATTGGTGATTGGGGAACTCAGTTTGGAAAACTCATTTATGCATATAAAAATTGGGGAGATAAGAAAAAAATTAGCAAAAGTCCGATTGAAGAAATGACAAAGCTTTATGTTAGATTTCATAAAGAATCCGAGGTGAATGAAAATCTTGAGGAATTAGCAAGAAAAGAAACAAAAAGACTTCAGGATAAAAATGCGGAAAATATAAAACTTTGGAAATTCTTAGTAAAAGAGAGTTTGAAGGATTATAATAAAATCTATAAAACTTTGAATGTTAAATTCGATTTGGTTCTTGGTGAGAGTTCATATGATGATATGCTTTCCGGAATTGTGAATAATGGCTTGGAAAAAAAGATTGCCAGCAAGAGCGAAGGAGCGATTGTGATAAATTTGGATAAATATAATTTGTCGCCCTTTTTGATTCAAAAAACTGATGGCGCATTTTTGTATACAACAACTGATATTGCGACTGCGAAATATCGAGAGGAGAAGTTGAAAGCCGACAAGGTTCTTTATGTCGTTGCCAATGAACAAGCGCTTCATTTTCAGAAATTATTTGCTTCGTCTGAATTGTTGGGAATATGTGAAAATGTCGAAATAGATCATATTAAATTTGGAATGGTTTTGGGAGAAAGCGGTAAAAAGTTTTCAACGCGAAAAGGGGATACTGTGAGGCTGAACGATTTGATTCGCAGGGCAATTGAATTTGCGGGGAAGGCAGTGGAAGAAAAAAATCCAAAATTAAGCAGAAGTGAAAAAAAGAAAATTGCCAAAACTGTTGGAATTGGCGCGATAAAATATAATGATTTATCTCAAAACAGATTAACTGACATTACTTTTGATTGGGACAAGATGCTTTCTTTTGAAGGAAACAGCGCTCCGTATTTACAATATACATATGCAAGAATCAATTCCTTGATCGGAAAGTTCAAAAATCTTTATAAACTAGATCGAATTAATCCTTTTGAAAAAACTAATTTTGATTTATTGAAAGAAAAAGAGGAAATAAGTTTGATGCGTCATTTAATTAAATTTCCAGAAGCAATTGAAAATTCAGCCAGAGAAAATGGTCCGCATCTTGTCGCGCTTTATATTTATGAGCTTGCTTCACTTTATAATAGCTATTATAATTCTGTTCAAATTGTCAGCGATGAAAAACAAATCACCAAAGCAAGAGTCACTCTTTCAAAATCAGTTTCAATAACAATTAGGAATGGATTGAGTTTGTTGGGGATTGATGTTTTGGATAGAATGTAGAACTGTGGATAACTTTTCTTGACGATATATTTGAATTGATTTATATTATTACTGTCGAGAGGGTATTCTTTTAAAGCAACCCCCACTCCCCACCTCTCGGCGTTCTAATGATGCTTATAAAAAAACGAAAAACAAAAAAACGAAAAACGAAAAAGAATGTGAAGTCAGTGGTAGGACATTTTGACTGTAGATGTCCCCTCCAGTCCAACAAATGGATTAAACTGCTGACTTTACATCACATTACTTATATTATTGAATCTAGCTGTAGGCTGGTTTTTTTGTGTTCAGATAAGGAAAAATAGAATTTAAGTTTCGTATATTGACAAATTTTGAATTTTCTGTTAGTTTTTAGTTGCTGGGCAAGTAGTAGTATGAGCTATATTTGACCTAGTGTAGCTAAGGTGGTCCCCTCAGATGTGGCATTGTTACATCGCTATTCGCAATTTATATATTGTGAAAGGGCACCTTTGCTAGCGGTCAGCAGAACATACTTCTAATCCCTCTGAAGAAGCAGAAAGAATGTTCTGTCTGACCCATTATTATTTATGCTTTTAAATTGTATAAAAATAGACCAAAATAAATTTATATAAGTTTTATAATAATTATTAGTTATATTATAAAGAATATATAATTTGATTATTTAATCTATTCTGTTATAATGTTAATTATAGAATAATATTAAGTCAAAGCAGTGTTTTATTTCAAAAATAACAATGATAATAATCAATAGGGCTTTATTCTTATTTAATAAGTTTGTTTTTACTTGTTAGATAGGAATAAGGCTTTTCTTACATATATTTGAAAATTAATTTAATATAAAATTTATGCAAAAATATCGAACTCATACTTGTGGAGAGCTTTCAAAAAAAGAAGAAGGAAAAGAGATAATTTTATCTGGATGGGTAAATTCCAGAAGAGACCATGGAGGATTAATATTTATTGACCTGCGTGATCGTTATGGGATAACACAAATCACTTTTGATCCAAAAGTTTCAAAAGATCCTTGGGAATTGGCAGATAAAGTTCGAAGTGAGTATGTTATTAAAGTTAGCGGAAAAGTAATTTCAAGGCCTGATGATATGATTAATTCAAAATTGGCAACTGGGGAAATTGAAGTTGAGGCAGAAAAAATTGAAGTTTTGTCTGAATCGGAAACTCCACCTTTTGAGATTAATGACGAAAAAGGGCAAGAAGCAAATGAATTGATTCGGTTGGAATATCGATTTCTTGATCTTCGAAGAAAAAAGTTTCAGGAAATGCTCAAGATTAAAGATCAAATTTTTCAACATGTGAGAAGTTATTTTCAAACAAGAGATTTTAGAGAAGTCCAAACACCAATCCTTGCCAATTCTTCTCCTGAAGGTGCTCGAGATTTCCTGATTCCATCAAGATTAAATCCTGGAAAATTTTATGCTCTTCCTCAAGCTCCTCAGCAATTCAAGCAATTACTGATGATTGGGGGAGTTGATAAATATTTTCAAATTGCGCCTTGTTTTCGAGATGAGGATCCAAGAATGGATCGGGCATATGGAGAATTTTATCAGATTGATATGGAGATGAGTTTTGTTGAGCAGGAAGATATATTTGAAATTATGGAACCGTTATTTGTTGAATTGACTGAAAAATTTTCAAAGAAAAAACTTGTTGCACTTGAAAAAGATGGAAGTTTTCAAAAATTACCGTGGAGGGAATCGATGGAAAAATATGGTTCAGATAAACCTGACTTGAGATTTGATTTGGAAATCAAACCAATTTCAAATTTAGTAAAAGAATGTGGGTTTAGTGTGTTTGCGGATGTTGTCGGAAAGGGCGGAGTAGTTCATGCTTTGAAAATTGAAGGTGGTGCAAAATTTTCTCGAAAAGAAATTGATGAGTTGACAGAAACTGCCAAAGAAAAAGGAGCAAAGGGATTGGCATATATTATCGTCAAAGATGATGGAGAATTTCAATCTCCGATTGTAAAATTTCTTGGAGAAAAATTAACAAAGAAAATTGCAAGCGAAGTTGAAGCAAACTCTGGCGATATAATATTTTTTGGAGCAGATTCTTGGAAAACAGTTTGTTGGGCATTAGGAGCTGTGCGAAATGAATGTGGCTCAAAGCTTGGGTTGAAAGATAATTCAAAAGCTGCTTGGTGTTGGATTGTCGATTTCCCAATGTTTGCTTATTCTGATATTGAAGAAGGTCGGATTGATTTTGAACATAATCCATTTTCAATGCCAAGAGGTGGAATTGAAGAGCTTGAATCGAAGGATCCACTTGAGATTATAAACAATCAATTTGATGTATCTTTGAACGGATTTGAAGTTTTAAGCGGAGGAATTAGAAACCATAAACCAGATGTGATGTATAAGGCATTTGAAATTGCAGGATATACAAAGAAAGAAGTGAATGAAAAATTTGGCGGAATGATTAAAGCTTTGAAATTCGGTGCTCCTCCTCATGGTGGCTGTGCTCCAGGAGTTGATCGAATTATCATGACTCTTTGTGACTACGATTCAATCCGCGATATTTATGCCTTTCCAAAAGATGGCAAAGGCAAGGATTTAATGATGGACAGTCCAAGTTCAGTTAAAGATGGTCAGTTGAAGGAATTACACATAAAGCGAAGTAAGATATAAAAAATGCGGGCTGATTGGCCCGCTTTTTTGTAGATAGTTGGTTTAACTTTAATCTTTTAGAAGTTCACCGACGAAATCAGCTCAATTTAAAATATACAGAAAACATAAATTGTCATTCTGAATTCATTTCAGAATCTATTATCTGTTACCATTAATTTTATGATTTGTAGGTAAATAAAAATCTACACTTTAAAAGATTCTGAATCAAGTTCAGAATGACAATTTCTATACATTTTTATTATCTACATTGGTAGAATAAAAGGACGTCGTTTAGTTGGCAATACCACCGACAGGGTTGGTGGTCGTTGTAAGAGTCTTGATTATTTTTTAGGGCTGTGATAGATTGTATATAAATTGACAAAGTTTACGGGAGGTGAGAGAAATAATGTCAAGACGATCTAAAATTACCGACAGAACTACAGATCTCCTGCAGAATGCAGGAGGACCAGGTTTTTGTGCAATATTTGCGATAGCAGGCTAACAGTGCCTAGTCATTGCAAGGGGGGGCGATATTAGATCGTTCCCCTACTTTTTTTATTATTTTTATATGATATAATGAAAATGTAATTATAACCAATGAAAATCGATGGAAAATTGTAATATCGAAGTTGAAGTGAGGAGTTTTGTGACGGATGATCAGTATAAAAATTTGTTATCCAGATTGAATGTTAATGCGGAATTAATCAAAGAAACAAATGAAGAAACGATATATTTTTCGGGAGACAAGGATTTGAGATTGCGAAAAGATGAGAATAGTGCTTGTATTATACTCAAAAAAGGAGAATTACATGATAATCATCGAGAAGAATTTGAAATCAGGATTAATATTGAAGATTTTGAAAATACACAAAAACTTTTTGAATCTCTTGGATATGAAATTGAGATTAAATGGTTGAGAAAAAGATTGGAATTCAAACAAGATGATGTTAAAATCCTATTAGATAATACAAAAGGATATGGAAAAATTATCGAGATTGAAAAAATGGTTTCGCTTGGAGAAGAAGATGAGACTTATACAAAACTTACAAAAAGGCTGAGTAAGTTAGTAGATAAAATTAGCACAAAGAAAGAATTTGATTATGCGTTCGAATATTATAAAAAAAATTGGAAAACTTTAATAAAATAATTTTTTAAGATATGAAATACGAAGCAGTAATTGGAATGGAGGTTCATGTTGAGCTTAAGACAGAATCAAAAATGTTTTGTACTTGTGCAAATAATCCTGATGAGACTAAACCGAACAAGAATGTTTGTCCGATTTGTATGGGGCATCCAGGAACATTGCCAGTAGCAAATAAAAAAGCAATTGAATATGTTATCAAAACTGGTTTAGCAATGGAATGTGAAATTGCAGAATTTTCAAAGTTTGATCGAAAAAATTATTTTTATCCAGACTTGCCAAAGGGCTATCAAATTTCGCAATACGACAAACCACTTTGCGAAAATGGAAATGTTATGATTAATGATAAGAAAATTGGTATAACCAGAATTCATATGGAAGAAGACACTGGAAAACTTCTTCATCCAAAGGGAGCAGATTATTCTTTGGTTGATTTGAATCGCGCTGGAACACCCTTAATGGAATTGGTAACAGAACCAGAGATTACATCGTCGACTGAAGCAAAAGAATTTTGTAAACAATTTCAGCTTATTGTAAGGTATATTGGTGTTTCAGATGCTGATATGGAAAAGGGTCATATGAGATGTGAAGTTAATATTAGTTTGAAGCCGGAAGGACAAAAGGAGTTTGGAACAAAAGTTGAAATTAAAAATTTAAATTCATTTAGAGCGGTCGAAAGGTCAATTGAATATGAAATCAAAAGACAGTCCGAAGTTTTGGATGATGGAGGAAAAATTTTGCAAGAAACAAGAGGATGGAATGCAGACAAACAAGAGACATATTCTCAGAGAAAAAAAGAAGAAGCGCATGATTATCGATATTTTCCAGAACCTGATTTGCCACCGCTTGATCTTTCAAAAGAAGCAGGAGTTTTTGATGTTGAAAAAATAAAAGAAAGTATTCCAGAATTGCCACTTATGAAAAAATATAGATTTATAAATCAATATAAGTTAACTGAAGAAAATGCAAAAATATTTTCTGAGGACAAGGAATTGGCGAATTACTTTGAAGATATTATTTCAGAATTGAGGACTTGGGTTGATGCAAAGGGGATTGATGGGGATTTAATTGATAAATTAACAAAATTAACTGCTAATTATATTTTAACCGAACTTCAAAGATTGCTTTATGTTGAAAATCATTCGGTTCATTGTTGCAAAATTACAGCAGAAAATTTTGCAGAGTTTATTACAATGATTCAAGAAGGAAAAATTTCAAGTAGTGGCGCTCAAACAATGCTTGGGGAAATGTATAAAACAGGAGGGGATCCATCAAATATTCTTGAAGAAAAGAGTTTGGCTCAAATGAGTGATGAAGGTGAGATTGAAAAGATTGTCGAAGAGGTGATTGAAGCTAATTCAAAATCTGTTGAAGATTATAAAGCCGGCAAAGAAAATGCTATCAAGTTTTTAATCGGTCAAACAATGAAACAAAGTAAAGGAAAGGCAAATCCACAAATGGCAGAAGAAATTTTAAAGAAGAAATTGAAATAAATTTGTTAAATAAAAAATATGAAAAAAGAAAATTTAGGCGCATCTCTTAAAAAACTTGAAAGTATTGTTGGGTGGTTTGAATCTCAAGAAGAGGTTGATATTGAAAAAGGACTTGAGAAAGTGAAAGAGGGCGTGAAGCTTATCAAAGCAAGTAAGGAACAATTGAAAGAAGTTGAGAATGAATTTGAGGAAATTAAGAAGGAGTTAAAGGATGAGAATAACTGATAGATTTTGAATTATATAATTTATATTGAATTTTAGGTGTCTTTAAAAATAATAATTTCTAAGTTGTTCTGACATTTTTTTATTTCAAAATTAGTGTATAATAAAGATATATTCAATAGTATATTCTATGTCTAAAAAAATTCGAAAATTTCCAAAAGATTTTTTGTGGGGGGCGGCAGTTTCTTCATATCAGGTTGAGGGTGGGATTGAAAATTGCGATTGGTCAGAAAAATTTCCAGCTGGCAAGGCTTGTGATTATTATAATCAATATGAAAAATATTTTGATTTAGCGAAGGAGTTAAATCATGGTGTTCATCGATTTTCTTTGGAATGGTCCCGAATTCAACCTAGCGAGGGAAAATTTGATAGAAAAGAAATTGAGCACTATCGCAGAGTTTTGCAAGCACTCAAAAAAAGAAATATAAAATCGATGGTGACAATTTGGCATTTCACATTGCCGACTTGGCTTTCTGAAAAAGGTGGATTGCACAATATAAAATTTCCTGAATATTTTGAAAGTTTTGCAAAATTTGTGACGGAAGAACTTGATGATCTTGTAGATTTTTGGGTAACGCTTAATGAGCCGATGGTATATCTTTCTCTTGCTTATCTTGAAGGTAGATTTTCACCACAAAAAAAGAAATCGTTTTATACTCCTTTAGTTTTTGTAAATTTTGTGAGAGCTCATAAAAAAGCGTTTAATATAATAAAAGATATTAATCCTAATGCGAATGTTGGTACCGCTCAAAATTATTGCTATTCAGATGCGTATAATAAAAAGTCTTTTTTGAATAAAGGTTTAGTGAAAATTGCAGATTTCGTAACAAATCATAGTTTTTCAAAATTTATAAACAAGTATTCTGATTTTATTGGAGTTAACTATTATTTCCATAATAGAATTAGACTCACACCTTTTTCTTCTCCTTTCGCTAAAATAGACAATGAAAACAAAAAAGTTTCAGATATGAATTGGGAAATTTTTCCAAAAGGATTATATTTTGTTTTGAAGGATATGAAAAAATATAATAAGCCGATTTATATTACGGAGAATGGAATTGCTGATGCCAAGGACGAGAAGAGATCTGAATTTATCAAAGAGCATCTAAAGTGGATGCACAAAGCAATTGAAGATGGGGTGGATGTAAGAGGTTATATGTATTGGTCTTTGATTGATAATTTTGAATGGGATAGCGGTTTTGCAAAAAGATTTGGACTTGTTGAAATTGATTATCAAAATGGATTAGAGACGAAAATTCGTCAGAGCGCATATGATTATGCAGAAATTTGTAAAAAAAATGAATTGGTAGTATGAATTTAATTGGCATTTTTTGTCATTCTGAATTTATTTCAGAATCTTTCGTGGATTATGGAAAATAGTCCTATAAATCATCAGACATTTAAATTAGAAATTAAGATATATTTATTCGTGTTTATATTATATGTGACGATTGGTGTAAATAATGAATGTTCTTGCATGGCAGACGATAGATACTGAATCAAGTTCAGTATGACAGTTGTAGAAAGAATTAAAATTTATAAATTGAAGTTAAGTTGTGCGTGAGAATTAAAAATATAACAAACTAAAAATCTGATTATGACTTGGATTGCCATAGCCATTGTTGCTCATTTTCTAAATGCGACTGTCAGTATAATCGATAAATATATTGTCTCAAACACAGTACTTAAACCTGTTGTTTACACCTTCTATTCTGGAGTTTTTCAAGTTCTTTTTCTCTTATTGATTCCATTTATTGGCTTTTCTATGCCACATATCAATCTTTTTCTTCTTGGAGTTGGTACGGGAGCACTTTTTATATTAACATTACTAATTTTCTATAAAGCCCTCAAAATTAGTGAAGCGTCCAGAGTCATTCCAGTCATTGGAGCAAGCGTACCAATTTTTATTGTTTTTCTTTCATATTTTATTCTTGGTGAATTTTTGACATCCGTCCAAATTTTAGCTTTTGCCTTTTTTGTTGTCGGAGGATTTCTCTTGTCACTGAAACGCACCCAAGAGGCATTTTCACTTTTTCCGGGATTCAAATTAGCGATTCTGGCAGGATTCTTGTTTGCACTATATTATACTCTGATTAAATTCATGTATTTAGATGTGACATTTTTTGATGGATTTATTCTTCTGCAAATTGGAGGTTTTCTTGGATCTATTATTCTTCTCATTTTCAAGAGCAATCGAGTGAAAATATTTTCCACTCCAGATACAATTAAAAAAAGTACAGCATATCTTTTTCTTCCAGCAAAAATTCTGGCCGCGGCTGCTGCGATTATGATTTTTTATGCAATCTCCATGGAAGGAAGTAAAGTCTCAATTATTAACTCTCTGCAGGCGTTTCAATATGTTTTTGTTTTATTCTTTGCAATTATTCTTTCCAAGAAAATTCCATCTCTTTTTCACGAACAACTCAATAAAAGATTGCTCAGAAGAAAAATTGTGGCAATTGTTGTAATTGGTGCGGGATTGTTTTTGCTGGCGATTGGATAAAAAAAGAGTAGGATCAAGTCCTACTTATGATTCTGCTTTCGAGATATTCCTCTCCCGCTTTAATTGCTATTTTAATTTTTTTCTTGCTGGGTTCTAATAATATTTTATTATTAATTCCACACCGTTCATGCTTTATGGAAGTTTTTTGAAAATTTTCAATTGTAAGCGGACAGCTATGCTCTAATAAATATATAAGTTTATGTTCTGTAGCATGCCATTGTGATGCTTCATAATAGCAGACTAAAGAGCAATAAACAAGTATTATTACTGATAAAATAATTATAAACACTGCTGTTTGGATTAATGTTAATAACTTAGTCATTACGAAAAGTATTATAAAAAATCTTAGCAATGAAAAAATATCTTCAGCAATAATCCAGTCTTTTCCGTCAGAAATGACTAGTCCAAATGGATGAGAATGACCATACATTTACAACTCCTCCTTGTTTATTAAATTCCTTGATATTCAAAAAATAACATAGGACTACAGCCGTGTCAATGATACAAATCTGGTAATTCATTGAAAAAAATATTTGTCATTTCGAATCCCGTAGGGTGAGAAATCTATGAACTATATTAGCAAGATTTAAATAATTTTCAAACCTCCTAGCCTTTTTGTCAGGGGGAACTAACGAGATTTAAAAAAACATAAAGAAATAAATAATTATGAAATTTAATTTATTTTCAAAGAATAAAAAAAATAAACGGAAGTTGTTTTCAAAAAAGAATATAATAATATTTTTTATATTTTTTTCAATGTTAATTACTATTGTTGCTCTTTTGATGCCGAGGCAAAATATGAAAGTTGTTTATGGCGTTACTTTTAGTAAGGCTTTTGCTCAACATCTCGGACTTGATTGGAAAGAGACATATTTGGCGCTTTTGGATGATGCAGGAGTGAAAAAGGTTCGATTGCCTTCATATTGGAATGAAATTGAAAATGAGAGAGGAGAATATTTTTTTGAAGATTTGGATTGGCAGATTGAGGAAGCGGAAAAAAGGGGAGTTGAAGTTGTTGTGTCTTTGGGTCAAAAGCAACCTCGCTGGCCTGAATGTCACATTCCTACTTGGGCTGAAAATCTACCAGAATCACAAAGACAGGATGAATTGATTAAGTCCATTTCAACAGTTGTTAATCGATACAAAGGTAAAAATAACATAACAGCTTGGCAAGTTGAGAATGAACCATTTTTGCCATATGGAGAATGTCCGAAATTAGACAAGAATTTTTTGGATAGAGAAATTGCGAAAGTTCGCGAATTGGATAGTCGTCCGATTATAATTTCAGATAGTGGTGAGTTGGGAACTTGGTATAGCGCAGGAAAAAGAGCTGATATTTTAGGCACAACTCTCTATAGAATTGTTTGGAATGATCGCATAGGATATATTCACTATCCAACCCCCTCCGTGATTTATAGATTAAAAGCGGCAATAATTATGTTTATAACCGGAGTTGATAAAATTATTATAGTTGAATTACAAGGAGAGCCGTGGGGACCAAAAATGATTACTGAGACTGCATTAGAAGACCAATATAAATCAATGGATCCAGAACAATTTCAAAAAAATATTGATTATGTGAAAGGAATTGAATTTTCTGAGGCATATCTTTGGGGAGGAGAATGGTGGTATTGGCTGAAAACTGAAAAAAATGATGATAGGATTTGGAATATAGCCAAGAAGACTTTTCGTAATTCAAAGTGATTAAAACATTGAAATTCTTTTTTTAAAAAATAATAAACAATCTTATGATTAACATATACAAAAAAACCCTCAAAGATACAAAATTAAAAAAAATCAAAGCTTTTGAAAAGGGAAGCTGGATATCAGTTGTTAATCCAGATATAGATGAGATTGAAAGATTGGAAAAGGAATTGGGACTTGATTTGACGATTGTTGAAGATGCTTTGGATGAAAATGAACTTTCTAGAGTGGAAAAAAATGATGGTATATTTTATATGATTATTCGTTTTCCGACTCAAAGTGATTCTATCGCTGGTACGATTACTTTGCCATTGCTCGTAGTTATAACTGATGACAACATCATTACACTTTCAAAAGAAGAGAATAATATAATTAATAATATAGCAAAAAAATTTCCTCATTTTTATACAGTTCACAAGACAAATTTTTTGATGAAGATTATTATTGAAGTTTTTAATAGTTATGACAAATACCTTAACAGAATTTTAAAAGATATTAAAATAAAGAAAATCAAAATTGATAATTTAAATAATAAAGACATTTTATTTCTTGTTCAAGAAGAAGAAACTTTGAATGATTTTGAATCTTCGATTGTTCCTATTATCAGCAATTTAGAGAGAATGTTAAGCGGGAGATATATACATATATATAAAAAAGATAAGGATGAAATTGAAGATTTGTTTATGGATAGCAAGCAGACACTTGAAATTTCAAGAGTTGCGTTGAAGTCGATTAAGAATATTAGAGAAGCTTATTCAACGATACTAACAAATGAACTTAATAGGGTTATAAAGATTCTGACAATTGCGACGATTGTCCTGACAATTCCTACGATAATTTCTAGTATATACGGGATGAATGTTCCTCTGCCACTTGATCACAGTCCTTTTGCGTTTTTATATGTTATGTTGTTGATAGTTTTTATGTCTGTAGCCTTTTTATGGCTTTTAATTAGGCGAAGATGGATTTGAGGATATAAAAGTTGGACGAATTTAAAACATTATGCCAAAAATATGAATTTTTTGAAAAATAACAAAATATTGTTTTAATTTGTGGGCTATTGACTAAAATTTAATTTGATAGTAAGATTAGATTATAATTTATAGTTTAAAAATCAAAAATGGCCTTGAGAGGCTGTTTTAAAATCAAAAAAAATGAATATATTCAAAAAGTTGAAAAAGTACTTCGTTGAAGTTAAGTCTGAAATAAAGAAGGTTAGCTGGCCTTCTAGAAAGGTTGCTATAAAGGATTCGACTATTGTTGTTATTATTAGTCTAGTAACCGCTTCATTTTTAGGAGGTATGGATTTTGTACTAGATAAGATAATTAAAAATTTGTTTTAAAACAAATTTTCACTTCAGCTTTATTTAATCATTAAATATAAAGATATGCCAAAACAAACGGCAGATTTTGGAAGAAATTGGTATGTTCTGCACACATATTCTGGTTACGAAGATAATGTCTGTAGAAATTTGAAACAAAGAATTGAATCAATGGGAATGGAAGAAAAGATATTTGATGTACTAGTTCCGAAAGAAAAGAAAATAAAAATTAAAAATGGAAAGAGAAAGGTTCTAGAAGAAAGAATTTTCCCTGGATATGTTATGGTGGAGATGATTGTAAACGATGATTCTTGGTATGTTGTTCGGAATACTCCAAATGTAACTGGTTTTGTTGGATCAGGGACTACTCCAACTCCAATATCAGAAGAGGAGATGACTGCCTTGAAAAGAAGAATGGGTGTCAAAGAGCCAAAATACAAAATTGATGTTGCAAAAGGTGATATTATTAAAATCATTGATGGTCCTTTCAAAGAATTCGATGGAAAAGTTGAAGATGTTGATGAAGAAAAAGGAAAAATCAAAGTCCTTGTGCAAATGTTTGGCAGGGAAACTCCTTTGGAATTAGACTTCTTGCAGATAAAGAAAATATAATAATTAATACTAAACGATTATGGCAAAAAAAATTGAAAAATTAGTGAAACTTCAAATACCAGCAGGTAAAGCGAATCCAGCTCCTCCAATCGGTCCTGCTCTAGGTCAAGCTGGAATTAACATACAAGAATTTTGTACGAGGTTTAATAATGACACCAAGGATATGGGCGGGGACATTGTTCCTGTTGAAATTTCTGTATATGAAGACAAATCATATACATTTATAACAAAAACGCCTCCCGCTTCAGCGCTTATAAAAAAGTTTTCTGGCGTTAAAAAGGGGTCAAAAGAACCACAAAAAGAAAAAGTTGGGAAACTTACAAAAGCTCAATTGAAGGAAATCGCAGAAATCAAAATGAAAGATTTAAATGCTAATGATATTGAAGGCGCAATGAAAATTATTGGTGGTACTGCGAAAAATATGGGAATAACAATTGAAGACTAGATCTAATTTAATTTTTATCTATCAAAAATGAGTGAACAACTTATGAAAAAGAAAAGTTCTTGGAAATATAATTCGGTTTTATTTGTACTAGTTTTAATACTATTAGCTTCTATTGTTTTTGTTTTCAAAACGGAAACTGCATCTAAAAACGAAATCGCAAATAATATAACCGAAGAATTAAAGACTGATATCTCTGTTTCTTTGAAAATTATAAATGAAGAAGAAAATATATACGAATTAAATAATATTTCAAGTGAATTAACCGTATTTGACATTACAAAAGAAAACACTGACTTGGAATATAATAATAATTATGATTTTGGAGTTTTTATAGAGAGTGTAAATGGAATTAAGAACGGTGATGAGGGAATGTATTGGCAATATTATATTAATGATAAATTGGGTGATGTAGCGGCTGATAAAAAAAATCTAGAGGATGAGGATGTTGTTGAGTGGAGATTTGAAGATGTTTCTAGTTTTAATTAAGAATATGAATCAAAAATCAAAAATATTCATAGCAATGATGTTGATTGTTTTGGGAGTTATTGGAAGATTTGTGTTTATTGAATATATCGGTATTCCTAATTTTGAAATTATCACAACCATATCATTGATTGCTGGCATTTATCTTGGAGGAATGTATATCGCTGTTATACCGTTGTCTGTCATTTTTATTAGTGATTTGATTATCGGAAATAATTTCATATTATTGTTTACTTGGTCAGCATTTTTATTTATATCACTTGTAGGATATTTTTTTAGAAATAAAGTTAAAAAAAATATAATAATTGGTTCTATTTCAGTTTCACTACTTAGCTCAATATTTTTCTATTTATACACAAACTTTGGTTGGTGGATTATGTCGGGAATGTATGAACATACCTTATCTGGATTATTGAGGTGTTATTATATGGCTCTTCCTTTTTTTAGAAATAATCTTGTTGGAAATTTGGTTTTGGTGCCTATGGGAGTTTGGAGTTTTTCGAAGGTGTTGGCTTACTTGAAAATAAAAAATATTGTTTATAGTAAATTACAAACTAGAATTTGAATTCAAATTTATTTTTTGTAGTCAGGTTTTAGTGAATAATTAAAATAATTTAACAACTAATCGTGGGAGCGTTAATAATTAATAAATAACGCGCTCGAACCACAGAAGGAAAAAACAATGAATAGATCAAAAAGGTACAAAAGCGTCAAAGAAAAAATTGACAGAACTAAGGCTTATGGAATTGATGAAGCTATGAAGATGTTGATTGATGGTGCAAATGCAAAATTCGATGAAAGTGTGGAAGTTCACTTTAGAACCAATATTAATCCAAAACAAGCTGATCAGCAAATTAGAGGTTCGATAGTTTTGCCTCATGGAACTGGAAAAGAAAAAAAGATTGCAGTTTTTGCAGAAGGTGATCAAGCTCAAGAAGCAAAAGACGCTGGAGCTGAAATTGTTGGCGGAGAAGAACTTGTAGCGCAAATTAAAAAAACAAAAACAGTTGATTTTGACGTAGCAGTTGCGACGCCAGATATGATGAGAAAGTTGGCGATGGTAGCAAAGGTTCTTGGACCAAAAGGATTGATGCCGTCACCAAAAACAGAGACCGTGACCACTGATATCAAAAAGACAGTAGAGCAGTTGAAAAAAGGAAAAATTAATTTCAAAAACGATGATACGGGAAATGTTCATCAGTTAGTTGGAAAAATTTCTTTTGGAGAAAATAAACTTAAGGAAAATATCAAAACTTTTGTGCAAAATATGAGAGATTCCAAACCATCTGGAGCTAAAGGCGATTACATAAAGAATGTTGTAATTACTTCTTCTATGGGAGCTGGAATTAAAATTGATTTATAATCTAATTTCTGTAAATTATGGAAATAAAAAATAAAATAATTACTGATTATGAAAAATTAGCAGAGCTTATCAAGGCTCAGCAAATTCTTGGAAATAATGTGGTTTGTACGATAGGTTCTTGGGATATGCTTCATATTGGGCATCTTCGATATTTGAATACTGCAAAACAACAAGGAGATATTCTCGTTGTTGGAGTTGATAGTGACAGAGCAATTAAAATTTATAAAAAAAATTCATTGCGACCAGTGATCCCAGAAGAAGAGCGAATGGAAATGTTGAGTTATCAATCTTTTGTTGATTATGTGACGATTATTGATGATGTAAACGAGAAAGGTGATTGGGAGATGAATATCCTAAAAAAAGTAAATCCGGATGTTTTTGTTGCGATTGAAGAAAGTTATCCGAAAGAGCAACGCGAGGAAATTGAAAAATTATGTGGAGAAATGAAACTTCTTGAAAGACAAGCTGAAAACACATCCACGAGTGATATAATCGAAAAAACTTTCAAAAAAAGATTAGAATATATTTTGTCTAATATCAAATTATGAAAAAAGTAGTTGATAAAAGATATGCGAAATCCAACGACTACAAAAAAACTCTTGAAACCATAGAGGAAACTGCTAAGTGTCCGTTTTGCAAAGAAAATTTCAAGTATCACAAAAAAAAGATATTGAAAAAAGAAAAAGGATGGTTTATTACTGAAAGTAGTTGGCCTTATGAGAATTCAAAATTTCATTTTTTGATTATCTCAGAAAAGCATAAAGAGGAATTTGGAGATCTCAAGACATCTGATTTCAAAATAGTTTCAGAGTTAGTGAACTGGGCGATAACGAAATATAAAATTAAGGGCGGAGCTTTAACTTTGCGGTTTGGCGATACAACTTACACTGGAGCATCAGTTTGTCATTTGCATTTTCACTTTATGGTTCCAGAAATTGATAAAAATGGAATGGCAAAGGTGATCAACTTTCCAATTGGGTAAATATTTTTTTGGAGATTAGGTTTTAATCTGGGATTACTACATTCTAAATGGTGAATTCCAGGTTTTGATTATAAAATATTAATATGTGTAATATGACAAAAGAAAAAGTATTAATTTTCGGTGATTTTTCAGTATTCCACAAAGGATATATTTCATTTTTAAATGAAATTAAAAAAGACAAGTCTAAGCTTGTTTTTTTTGTAGGAATTTTAAGTGATGAACTCATTAAAGAACTAACATCCCTAGAACCTGATATCAGAAAAGTTTCTGAAAAAGATATAAAGAATATAATTAACTCATATATTTTAGTTGAAGATTATTTTTCTGTAAATCAGAATAATTTTTCTCAAATTATTAGTGAACTAAAACCAAATAAAATATTCATTTTAAAAGGAGACAAAGGAGAGGATTTCGCAAATAAATATTTATCAGATAGCAAATATAAAGATATTATTGAATATCATGATATCAGATTGCGATGGTCTGATGATAAAGTGCAGGAATTTAAAAAAGAAGCGTCAGAATTGTCAAAAGAAGAGCTGAAAGAACATCAAAAGTTTATGAATGAAGCGTTAAAAGAAGCGGAGAAATCTAAATGCTGGTGGAGGCAGGTTGGAGCTGTGGCAGTTAAAAATGGGAAGATAATTTTTCGCGGATTTAATAGAATGCTTCCGACTGAAGATGAGTGCTATAAAATCGGATGCATTCGCGATTCAATTGAACCCGGAAAAGATCCGGAAGTTTGCAGTGTTACCCATGCCGAAGCGTCAATTATTTCTTTAGCGGCTTGCGATGGCGTTTCTTTGAAAGATACAATTTTATATGTTACTCATTTTCCATGCCCAGCTTGCGCCAAACTTGTTGCGTTAGCGGGGTTTAAAAAAGTTGTCTATACTCGCGGCTCGTCCGTTTTTGACGGAGAAAGGGTTATGACAAGCAGGGGAGTTGATATTGTTAAGATTTGATATTAGAATAAACCAAAAAGAGGGATTTAAATGGAAGTAAAAAAAATAAATGGACTTGCTGATCTGTCTCCTGTTTTTGGAAATATTGAATATGTGCCATTAGCAACTTATTTATTTTCTAATATATGCATAGTGGTTGGCGAAGAGAGAAAAATAGTATTAGTTCTTACGGAAGACAGAATGAAAAAAAATATTTGGGTTCTTCCTGGAGGGGAACTTTGGTATAAAATTCATGAATCATTTGAGAATGCAGCAATAAGAGAAGTCGAAAAAGAAGAACTAGGGATAACTATCAATCCAGAGAAATTACAAATTTTTGATGCGCAAATCGGCTATCCTGTAGAAAGAAGTCCTTATGAGAAAGCAGGGATATCTTCTCCAATAATTTCATATTTGTATTTTATAACAGAAAAAGAGTTTGCAAATATACATTTGAATAAAGTTTTTAAAAAAGGAGAAAACATTAAAAAAGTAATAGTAGAACCAGTTCTTGATATTTTAGAAAAAATAGAGAACGGGAAAATAAGTGTATATCCAGAACTTTGGAAAACGCTACTTAAACTAAACAAATATTTAGCAGAAAGGAATTAATTCTTTCTCTTTTTTTGAATAAAAAAAGAGACAACCTTATGTAGGGTTGTCATTTGTCTGTTTGTGCTACTGGTTTTCTTTCAAGGTTTCTGATACCCACATTTTAAATATATTTTCTTCCATGATGCTTAATCTATGGAATTTTGTGGATGGGGTATTTTGTGGCGGAGTGAATGTAATTTTGCTTTTAAAATCTTCACCATATCTATCCGCAATTAGTTGACCAAGAAATTCTATTGAATCTAAACTTTCGCTTCCTGGGCAATCTGGTGCTTTAAGCAAATAATGTGGTTCATGACCTACATTGAAAATGATGCCAACAAATTCTTTATTTTTTTCTGTTGCCATTTCTTTTGCCACATCTTCTTCTGTTTTCCTTTCAAATATTCTCAAAAACAGAGATTGCAGGGTTAGGTCTTTGTCTCTTTCCTCAATTTCTTCACATTCTTCCTCTGAGATGAATAAAGGGAAAGGACCGAACATATCGCATATTCCTCGGAATGTATGCAATTCTTTTTTGCCATCATCTGCGTATAATCTAGACCCTACTCTTATTGTTTTCAATCCAGTTTCCATTTTGACAAGATCGAAATTATCATTTTCGTCCATAGATAACTTGATGTTACCTAAAAACAACTCGTCTGGCTTTCTTTGCGGATGTTCTGTAAATACTTTTCTTATCATTTTCTTCATTGCCTCCTTAAATATATGATATGAAGATAATGCCATAGTAGTTGATTTCCAGTTTTTGTCAAGTTCTAATTTCTAGTATTGAATTAAATCAAGAAATATGCTAAATTAAGAATATAATAATTTTTTATAAGAAATGCAAAATAATCAAGAAGAAGTAGAATATCCAGTTCAATCGGCATATTTTGTTGGCTCGATGGTTTTAATGAATGACAAAAATGAAATACTTTTGGTAAAAGAAAGAAATAATAATGACATTTGGACAGTTCCTGGTGGTGAAGTTGATTATGATGACAAGGAACAATTTATTGATTCGGCAATCAGAGAAACGGAAGAGGAGGTGGGAATTAGTGTAGATCGAAATGATATAGAATTAATCGATGTAAAAATATCTTATGCGCAAGGTGATAATCCATACAAAGAAAAAGGAATTTTTATTCCAATTGTGACTTATGTCGCCAAATTTCCAAAAAAGCAAGAAATAGTTCTCAAAAGATCATCTGATAAAATTGAGAAAAAATATGATGTTGAAGAATATATCTGGATTAAGCTAAGTGATATAAATGAAAAACAGATAAAAGTTCATGATAATTTTTTGAAAACAGTTCCTTTGATTGAAAAATGGATTAAAGAAAATATTAGCTAATTCTACAAAAATGTCAAAATGTAAAAATACAATTGATTGGCCAGTTTGTTCTAGTGAAAATGTAATTTTGGGAAATTCAAAAAGTGAAATTGCGATTGCAACTCTCTGGACACCAACAAAAAAAATTACAGATGAAATTGGATTTAATTCTTTTTGCATTGCTGGACAACTTTATTCAAAAGAGGGTATAAATTTTATATTTCGAAATATTTTAGCTAATCCCAATATAAGATATCTAATTGTTTGTGGGACTGAATTATCTGGAAGCGGACAAGTTCTTGTTGATTTTTTTGAAAAAGGAGTTGATGAAGATCATAATGTGGTTGGTAATGATTTTGCAAAAGTTCACAAAGAAATTCCAAAAGAATCTCTCGAAATGATTCGAAAAAATGTAAAAATTGAAAAAATGA
>JAGLJF010000028.1 GCA_023142595.1 Minisyncoccota bacterium
GCTTTCTTAGTTATCATATGATTAGGGTAATGTTTTAACCCGTAATTATACAATCTAGAGAAACCTTTGCAATGACCATATTTGAATCCTAATTGCATATATTTAGCTTATTTGGATTCCAATATGTGAGTGAACTTGTTCAGGAATTGTGCTAATAGGTGAATTCAAAACCCCGAAGCCTATTTTCTGTCATCATTATAGTGTCAAAACGGCTACACTAAAAAACACAAAAAGTCCCATTTAAAGAATGGCTTAATGTGCACTATTCACCTTCCGTTCGATTCTCCTCAAAATTAAAACAGACTGAATCTGTTTCTCAATAGTACACCCTAGCATTGAGAGCTTAAACCCCTTGTTGGTTGATATTAAGAAGTGGGATGTGGGGATTAAAGAGTTAAAGAGATTAAATTCTTGAAAATAATTTATAAATTTATATAAAAAAAGAGACTCAAGTTAACAGTTTTACCTTTCAGCTAACTGGTACGAGCCCCTTGACCTTTTATTTTATATTTTATTTATGCCTAATTGGTTCGATTAGGACTAACCACTCGGTTTATAGTCTGCTTGCCGAGCTAATCATACATTCGAAAACCATTCTAACGACTTACGCTTTAAGAAATTGTACAAAGCGTCAAGTACAAATTTATTTTAGTATTCCTCCTTGATGTCACACATAAGTGCAACGATGCGCTAGAGTGATTTCTTAAGTACTACTCCTACTGCTTGACCAATTTTTGGTTGCAAAACGATTCTATCTGATTTCAAGTTCAATCTCTTTTGGGAGTTGCCCGATAATTTTTGTTGGCAGAAACACACAACCGAGATTTTTAAATTTTGTAACCTTTCTCTCTTGACTAATTTTTCCACTTACCTCCTTTTCAAATAAACACTTTAGCTCTATGTTTCCAATTATCAATCTCAGCTCTTTCGATCTTACTAAAACATGAACTGAAAGTCCAACAAATCTGTGAGGAATAATAATTCCTCTGCCTGAAATAATTTTTGCTAGCCATATATTTTTAGAACCGTCTGGTGGCTCTGCATTAGCAAGCATCAAATCTACAATCTGCACATCTGCTTCCTGAGTAAATTCCCGAGAATAGTCACCCTCTTCTTTAAAACAGTGACGATATTCATGAACCAAAATCATCAAAATTCTTTTTACAGACACAAGAGATTTTTCTACAATCCAAATCTGTTTATATTGATTCTTACCCAAGCCACAATGTCCACCATCATCCATAAGACGTTCTTTTAACGGTCGATAACAGATTACTGGCAATCTACTTGCTTCAGGATAATATTTTAGAAATCTAGTATATGCCTCATCAAACATTATCTGCTGTGATTCATCAAGCCCTATAATTTCAAAATCAGGTTCATCTTTCTTTTTCTCTGTGGTACCTGCAACATCTTTGGAATTTGTAACTCCACAGCGTTTAAGAAATCCAACCAGTTCATAAGGCAGATTACTAATTACAGTAAAGCCTCTGTTTTTGGCATCTTCATCAAGCTGGGTGTTGTTACTAGCGATTATTGCTTTGTCTCCCATTCGACTTTTCCATGCAGTTTTCCATCTTTCTGCTACTTTAGTAGAGACACGTTCTTTTTTACCAAGAGCCTTGAGTTCAAGTTCCACACCTTCACGTTCTTTTATCATAAACGTCAAAAGAAGATTAACTAAATTATTATCATCTATCTCAAGCAAAAGATTTCCTATGCCATCTATAAATCTCGCAAAGTCTTTGATTATTCTTTCTTCAGACAATAAACTTTTATTATCCAAAGAATAGTCAAATAGAGAAGAATAATAACTTGCTTTTTTACAATCTACAAGAACTCCTTGTGAAAAAAGTCGAGTAATTCCTTCTTCAGATTTGGGATATATTTTACCAATTGGACTAAAAATACCCTCTCCAATAAACAATGGCTTACGCTCATTAATAATTTTGAAATATCTATCAACATGAGATAGAATTTCTTCAATTTCTTCCGACAAGCTTATAAAGACTGAGGTTTCTTCAGGTTTTGCCTGATGAATATCATTCACTTTTTCAATAGTGAATTTCTTATCTTCATCCCAAGCATTACAGATATATTCTCTTAACATCTTAAATACTTTTTTATTATCATCGCCAATGGGCTGATCCCAATCTTGAAAAGCATCAAGAGTAAGCATACTTGGAAAACTACCATTTCCCCAATATTTAAATACAATTTGTTTTACTGTCTTATTTCCTAAGTCGGCAGATTCAGTTTCATAACAAAGAATATATTTTCCAATTGAATCATTACTAGATATTGCGATCTTATGTCCAAGTCGAAGCCCAGGAACTACTGCAAGTTTTGCTCCAGACCCTTTATTGCCAATTACATCTGAATTACTTATGCGCTCTCTTTTGTCAGTTGCGCCAATTAGTTCAAGATATTTTCTACTTACAGATCCTTTATTTGTAATTTTAAGGTACATAACATTCCTCCCTTTGTGTAATAATTATATAGATTACAACTGTACAATATACACTAATTATTAATATATGTCAAGAGCTGAAACCTACATTCTGCTCCCAACTGCAATTTAACCAATGAGGGTTTGATTTTTATTCTAGAGGTATAAAAATAATCCCTTATTTAAGGAATGATTTTGCTTGTACCACCTAGGGGAATCGAACCCCTATTGCCAGGATGAGAACCTGGTGTCCTAACCGTTAGACGAAGGCGGCAAAATTAACGTTTAGTTATTTAGCATTAAGAATTTAACTACTATTATTGATCACTAGGCACTAAACACTTTATTAAACTATCATAAATAAAACTAACTTGCAATACCAATATATTGAAATTAGTTTTATTTCACTAATAATTTATCCGCCAATTCTGGTCTTGCCATAACTTCTCTAACAATCCTTTCCATATGCATAACTCTCGACCCCTTAATTAAAACGATATCCTCTTTTTGTAAAATAGATTTTAAGGATTGAATTAAATTATCTATATCATCAAAATAAAAAATGTTGTCATTTGCCATTCCACTTTTTTGAGCTTGCTTGCATAATATTTTATTTCTTGAACCATATGCAAAAAGAATATCAACCGACTGAGAAACAATTTCTCCCACTTCCCGATGAGCTGATTCACAATATTCTCCCAACTCAAGCATATCACCTAAAACTGCAATTTTTCTTTTTGCGCTCAATTTTTTTACCGATTCCAAGGCTACTGTCATTGAACTTGGACTGGCGTTGAAAGAATCGTCAATTATCAAAGACTCATTTATACCCCCGATTAAATTCATTCTTCCTGCCAATGGATGATAATTAGAAACAATTTCTGACATTTCCACAAGATTGAATCCAAAGTGAATTCCGACCGTCACGGCAGATAAAGTAGAATAAATTTGTCCCTTCCCTAGTGCATAAGGAAGTCGAAAAGGAACTGTTGTTCCCCCGTAAGATATTTTGAAACTCATTCCCATCAAACCATCTTCTGTTCTAAATTTTTTATCACTTAACAAAATTTCACTTGCAATCACGTCCTCATTACTATCAAAGCCATAACTCATAATTTCTGGTTTAATATTTTTTGATAGCTCTTTTATAGTTTCATCATCAAAATTCAAAATTGCTAAATCTTTCTTACCTAAAGATTTAATTAATAAAGACTTTTCTCTCACAATATGCTTTGCATTCTTGAAATATTTCACATGCGAAGGAAATTTTCCAATTGCTGTCATAATTCCTATATCAGGTTTCATTACCTTTAGAACCTGTTTCATATCTCCAGGACGATTCACGCTAATTTCCAAAATGATTATTTCAGGATAATCTTTTTTAATTATTATAATTTTAACAGCTTTAATGAAGACTCTTAGCCAACCAACAATTGAATGACCCCCGCTTTCAATTCCGATTACCGCCAGAGGAATATTTATATCAGAACCATAACAACCCCTATCGCACGCCACTTTATATTTTGTTTTTAAAATTTCATAAATAGATTTTTTTGTACTACTTTTACCAACACTTCCCGTAATACCAATAATTACTGGATTATATTTTTCCAGTATTTTTTTAGTTAATATATTAAGGATTTTAACAACTATCTGTTTTATCATTTCTCTTATATAATTTATTTAATTTTCTCGAATTACAGAATGTGAAATATGTAAAAAATATAATAAAAATTTCACTAGAGTTCAGGTTTTTAACCTGTAAATCTTACACTACAAAGCGTGAACTCCAAGAGGGATATTCAAGATAATTTATTCTGTTGGAGAAAGATTATAGTAATTAACCAACTCTTGAGCCAAATCTTGAAAAACTACTGCCGTTGTATTAGCTGCATATGGAGCATTCTCTGGTTCATCCAATTTAACTAATATTGAAAACTTTGGATTTGGCATCGGACCAAATCCGACAAAAGTGTGAATAGTTTTTTCCTCTTCATATCCCCTACCATCTTTTTTTGGAATCTGTGCAGTCCCAGTTTTTCCTGCAAATTTATATCCATCAACTTTTGCCTGCTGAGCGTGTCCATTTTCAATTACGCTAATCATCATTGCTGAAACTAAATTTGCAGTTCTTGACGAAACAACTTGTCGAACAACCTCAGGCTCAACTTTTTCTGAAATGCCATCATGTATGAATTCACTCACTATATGAGGCTTCATTAATTTACCCTCATTTGCAAGAACTGAAATTGCATTTAATGCCGCTAAAGGAGTGACTGAAATTCCTTGACCATAAGAAGCAGTCGCATAATTTATTTCATTTTTCTTTTCAAGATTAGAAAGATTTCCCCTAGTCTCGCCCGTAAACTCAATTCCCGTAAACTCATCAAGCCCAAAATTTTTCAAATAACCATAAAATTCTTTTTTTTCAATTTGATTTACTACAAAAACCGTTCCTGTATTTAAAGATTTTTCTAAAACCTGAATCATGTTTTGTTTTCCATTCGCCTTGCCATCAGAATTACTAATAGGCCAACCATCAATCTTCAAATAACCCTCATCAATATAAGTCGTGCTTGGGCTAATTTTTCCAAGATCTATGCCAATTGCCATTGTAATTGGCTTTTGTACTGAACCAGGCTCATAGACACTATGAATACTAGAATTCAAAAAAACACTCATATCTTCTTCTTTGGAATATTCGTTCGGATTATATCGAGGATATTGAGCCAAAGCAATTATAGCTCCCGAAGTAGGATCCATAACGATTAAATCTCCTCTCTTGGCTCCATATTTATTAATTGCATCCTCTAATTTTTTTTCAGCTAAATATTGTATAGTTTGATCGATTGTCAATATAATATCATCACCATTTTCTGGAGCCTTAGAACTCTTCAGACCAAAAGAAATCCAATTTCCTGAAACATCTTTTTCAATTTCAAGAAATCCCATTGTTCCTTCAAGTCTGTCATTATAATATCCTTCTATGCCATACTGTCCAACTCTTTCGTCGTCTTTGAATCCCAAAAAACCAACCAAATTAGAAGCAAGATAATTGCCAGGATAATACCTAACGATTTCTGGAATAATTCCGATTCCAATAAATTCTTCCTTTCTAATTATTTCGACCATGTCATCTTGAACACCGGCTTTAATTACTTCATATGGATCATCTTCTTTATTTAAAAGATTATATATTTTTTCTTCTTCAAGTTCTAATATTTTAGATATCTTTTTCGCAGTTTCTCTTTTATTTTCAACATTTTTTGGAGAAGAATAGATGATACTTAGTTCTTTATTCACAGCAAGAGGATAAAGTTGATCTGAATATAAATCCCTTACAAATATTTCCCCTCTTTTAGGAACTGTTTCTTGAAAAAATTCATGCTGATCCTGGGCTAAAACCTTATAAAAATCATTTTTTATAATTTGAACCTGAAATAGTCTTAATATAACTACACAAAAACAAACAATAACTAGAAAAATTAACATATATATACGAACCACAAAATCATTTTTGCTATGAAGAGTTAAAAAACTTTTTTTCATAAATTGTGACTAGAAAATATTTTATAATTTATTAAAAATTTATAAATTTCAATCAATCAAAAACGATATTTTTATAATGTCGCTTTAAAAAATTACTTAAATATGTTGTGATTTATCAAAATTATCTTTCCATAGCCACCGCACCCAGACTAGAAATTATATATTCAATATTATCGTTTTCAACTGCAACTAAATTACTAGATTCGCTTTCAAAATTATATATAGCCTTTAAGTCAGCTAGCTCAATAATCATTTTCTGATTTTCTCTTTGAAGATTACCCAATTGTCTTTCAAAGCCCTTAACATCATATCCATTAGTCGCAATACTAACAGTTTTAGACATATACAATAAACCAATTACACAAATTAAAAAAACTAAAAAAACACTTAATATTTTTTCGCTATTTTTTATATTTTGAGAAACAGTTATCTTTTTGAATTTACTGTTCCTATAATTGTTTCTTCTTGTCTGCATCACCTTTTATAAAAAATAAATGATTAAATTTTTTTTGCTATTCTTAATTTTGCGCTTCTTGATCTTGGATTAAAAGCAATCTCTTCCTTTGTTGCCATAACTGGCTTTTTTGTAATAATTTCCAACTGCTTTTTATGACCACAAACACATAAAGGAATTTTAACATCACATACACAATCCTTCGCCTCTCTTCGAAAAAAATTCTTCACAATCCGATCTTCCAAAGAATGAAAAGAAATTATGCATATCCTTCCTCCAACTTCTATATTTTCTAAAATTTTAGGTAAAACATTTTGTAAGTTTTCCAATTCTTCATTTACGGCAATTCTGAAAGCCTGAAAAGTTTTTGTAGCGAAATGTATTCTTTGATTTTTATATCTCGTAGGAACTGCTTGCGATATGATGCCTACTAATTCTTTAGTACTAATAATTAATTTCTCTTTTCTTGCAATTACTATTTCTTTCGCAATGGAGAATGCATACTTTTCCTCACCATAATCTTTCAAAATCTTTTTAATCTTTTCTTCACTCCAATTATTTATTATATATTCTGCCGTAAACCGATAATCATTATCAACTCCCTGACCACCAATTCTCATATCAAGCGGACTATTTTTTAAAAATGAAATTCCAAGATCATCATCATTTAATTGTTGAGAAGAAAATCCTAAATCAAGAAAAAATATATTAATTGGAGAAAAATTATGTTTTTTTTTAATACTATCGAAATCAACAAAATTTCCTTTTTCAAAAATAACTCTATCAGAATATTTTTTCAACCTTAGTTGATTTTCAGCCAAAGCCTCACAGTCCAAATCAATTCCAAGCAACTTTCCATCAGGAGAAATTTCTTCAAGAAATAATTCTGCATGACCGCCACCACCCAATGTTCCATCAACTACATTTTCTCCTGGTTGAGGATTTACAGTTTCAATGATTTCTTTAGATAAAACTGGAATATGAAAATATGTCATAATTTAATTTTATAATTCTCCTGTATTGTTTTATACTCCTAATTCTCCTAATTTTTCCGCAATATTTCCACTATCCTTTTCTGTTTTAATCTTATATTTATTCCAAGCTTCCTCGTCCCAAATTTCAAGACGATTAAACAAACCACCAATGACAATCTTTTTCTTTAAATTCGCATATTTTCTCAAATAATCTGGCAAAACAATTCTCCCCTGTTTATCAAGCTGAACATCCATAGCTCCAGCAAGCATTAAACGAGCAAATGCTCTTGTATTTGATTGGCTTATTGGCAAACTGCTTAACTTTTCAGCCAAAACCTTCCATTCAGATACTGTGTATAAAAATAAACAACCATCCAATCCTCTTGTGACGACAGCTCCTTTTTTCAAGTCATTTCGAAACTTAACCGGCACAGCCAATCTCCCTTTTTCATCTAAATTATGATTATATTCCCCAATAAACATATTTCTATATAAACTTAATTTAATTATTAATTCCCCACTTTTCTCCACTTTCATAACCTATAAATCCATTATACACCACTTAACGTATTAGTCAAACCACAACAATCCAATTTCAAAAAACCACTTTGTTCTTTATTTAAAGCAAATATCCAAAATAGCCAAATAAAAAAGTGAGTAAACTATCCACAGCTTACCCACTTTTTAAAAAATTATGCTCTATAAAATGAAATTTTTATTATTTTTTTCTCATAATAATAAAATCAGTGAAATCATTTAAAACTTTTTTATATTTACCGTCAATAGAAAAACATTGTATGTTATTTTTTGCTTCTTTGATAAGCTCTTCTGCTTTATTTTCGGAGTTTTGCAAAGCCCCTGCATCTTTTATTACTTTTCTTACTTTCTCTAATTCATTCTGAGTTAAATTTTTGTTTCCTAAAGCGCTACTCAATATTTTTTTCTGATCTTCATCGGCACCTTTCTCTGCCTCTGTTATCAAAAAAGTTCTCTTTCCTTCTTGAATATCAGACCCAATAGGTTTTCCAATTTTCTTCTCATTGCCAAAAACTCCGATTATATCATCTTGAATTTGAAATGCAATTCCAACTGGAATTGCAAAATTACTTAATAATTTCAAAAACTCACCATTAGCCCCAGCCAAGATTGCGCCCAAATGCAAAGGACCTTCGATAGTATATTTTGCAGTTTTATATTTTTGCATCTTAAAAATCATTTCTGAATCAAGATTTTTATTTTGATCTAAATTCAAATCCATTACTTGTCCGAAAATAGTATTACCAACAATATTATTAAATTTTTTCAAAGCCTCTTTTTTAACGCCTTCCTCAAAATTAGAATCATTCAAAACCTCATAACTCAACGATGACATTAAATCTCCCGCAAGGATTGCCATAGAAATCCCAAAATGCTGACCATCAACATCTTTTAAATATTTTTCAACTCTCTTTTTATATCTACAATGCATAGATAAATTTCCATGCCGAAAATCATCTCTGTCCATTATATCATCGTGAATAAGAAAATATGAATGCATAAGTTCAACTGAAATCGAAGTTTTCAAGGCTTCTTTTTTATTCTCGCCTCCCGCGAGAATATATCCGAAATAAAAAAGAATTGGCCTAATTCTTTTCCCAGAACTCATCACAAAATTTTCTAAGTCACCAATTATTTCTGTAAATTCTACAAGCTCAATATTATTTTCTAACTGATTGTATTTATATTTAAAAAACTCGCGAAGCTCGTTATCAACTCTCTGTTTCAAACTCAAATAATAATCACGCATTTCCATAGTTTTTATTGTGTTTAATTTTTAAAAATATTTTAATCGCTGTTCCCTTGTTCAAACCATCACTACTGATTTCAATCCTTCCACCATGGTCTTTAATTATTTTTCTCGCTATGAATAGACCAAGTCCACTTCCTGAAGCATTTTCAATTGCAGCATTCCTACCTCTAGTAAACTTTTCAAAAATTCTCTTCTGATCAATTTTATTAATGCCCACTCCAGTATCTTTAATTGTAATTTCAAAATATCCTTTATTATTTTTAACATTAATATCTACTCCGCCCTTTTTAGTATATTTACAAGCATTATCAATTGTATTCATAAAAACTTGCCTAATGTAATTCGGTTCAACTTCCACATTAATTATTTTTGAATCAAAACTTAATCGAAGATAAATTCCTTTTTCATCAAAATTTGGCTTTAATGTATTAATTGTTTCTTTTAATATATTTTTTAAAGATACAGATTTAAATTGAAATTTCAAAAATCCTCCCTCAAGTTCAAGCGCATCAAGCATGTCATTTGTAATATTATTTAATCTATCTGTGCTAACAAGTATTCGTTTTACCATATTCTTTTTCTCTTTTTCAGACAAACTATCAAAATCTCCCTCCGCCCACATTGAAACCATTCCTCGAATAGCCGTTAGCGGCGTTCTGAGTTGGTGTGAAGTTATATGCAAAAATTCATTTTTCATTTCCAAAAGCTCTTTCAGTCTACTATTTGCTCCCCCAAGATCATTATTTAATTTTGCTAGTTCTTTTATTTGTCTACTGGTCTGTTCATATAATCTTGCATTTTCAACTGCATTACCAATATGAGAAGAAAACATAAACAAAATATTTTTATCTCGTTCGGTTATATTTTTCTCAATTTTAGTTCCAATAAACAACAATGCTCCAATTACATTCCCTCTTGAATACAAAGGAACTGAAACAAAGGATTTTGATTTAGTTGATTTTTGAATTATTTTACAGATAGCTTTATTTACCGTTGGAGCAATAAAATTTTCTAGTTTTTTACCAGTAAATATTTTCTTTTTTATTATAGTCTGCGTTACTAAATTATCAATATCATTGATTGACACCTTGTGACTTTCAGGCGATTTCGTCAAAAACTTTTCAGCTTTTTGAATTACAATCGATTTAGTAAGCGCATATGGATATATTATTTTTGTTTCTCTATTGTATACAAAAAACACGCCTCCTTTATTTCCCAAATGTCCCAAACTTTTTGGAATAATATCTACAATTCCCTGAGCAATTTTTTTCGACTCCATATTTTCAATCACCACACTACTAACATCAAGCAAAGCCTTTAAATCTTCATTTCTCTCCCCTAGGTTTTTATTAGTATCTTCGAGTTTATCTACGTAATGCTTTATTTTTTCATTAGCTTTTTCCAATTTTGTAGCAACTCTTTTTTCCTTTTTAACACTCATTACAAGTTCCCGACTAAAATATAAAAAAGTTACCAAAATTCCAATCTTAAGCATCCTCATAAAATCATCAGTAGAAAGTATAACTACGTCAACTAGTAATATTATTGACATAATCACTATTAATGTTTGCGTTACAAGAGTTTTTACACCCATTAATTCATGCTTTGTTATTGCATAAGTCGAGAATAATATTAAAATGATTACAGAATAATTTCCAACTTGATATAAAAAATAATTATCAAAAAATACTGGCAATATAATATTAAAAATAAAATTCATAATAGCAAAAAACAAAAAACCAATCAAGAAATATTGAATTTGAATTTTTTTATTTTTATTAGCATAGAAATAATCTCTTATGAGAATTATATTTAACAACATTGTCAAACATATCGTATAACCATAAAAAGCAATAAATCCAAAATCAGAAAAAATAGGGTAATTTACCAATGCATTAAATCCAATGTCTACAACTACATAATCTGTAAAAACTGTAATTACACTAAACACAAAACCATACAATAAAACAAGTTTTCCAATAATTTCAAAGATATAGCCTCTTTTCAAAAACCAAATAATAAAATAATAATAAACTATAAAAAACAAAAATACAAAAGCGGCAGAAGCTTTATATATGGAAATTGATAATTCATTTCCATATATACCGAAAGACGCTAAATGATAAAAAGTTATCCAAAATAAAATCAAAATTATAAAAAAAGAAAAAATTCTATTAGTTTTTTCTTCTTTTTTCGCGCTATAAACCCAATATGCAAAAAAAACACCAAAAAATATGATTAATAATAATATAAAATTGTTAACAAAAATATAGGTATTCATATTAGTTTTTCATTAAACACGCCTTTTCGCATTAATTCCAAAGACAATATTTTTTCTAGACCGTTTAAAAAGCATTTTATGTCTAAATATTTTATTTTTTTATCATAATTCAAAATTGCTGTATAATTTTTACCCCACTCACTTAATAATTTCTTTTCAATATTTGAATTTTTTATTTTTTTTATAATTAACTTTTTTTTATTTTTTTTAATCTCTTCTAGATTAATTATTTCTGAATCTATTGCATATGCAAAAACACCACTAGTAAAATCATTCTCATCAATCTCTCTCTCCCATGTACTAATCCAATTTCCGATTCTCAACATTTTTTGTGCTCTCCAATCAATTTGCCTAATCGAAGAGACATCGTTTAAATCCAATTTGCTCAAACACATTAAATGAATTGTTGGATTAATTACAAATTTCATAGAATGCGGAGAATAAAGAAAACATTCTGTTCTATTAATTAAAAAACGATTATTGTTTATAATATAATCATAATTAACAGCATTTATCATCTGTTCTAAATCATATTCAAATATAGTTTTAAGCATCAAATAACCAGAATAACTACTTATAATCTCATTTATTCTTTTCCAAATTTTGATTGTTAATTTAATATATTCTAACTCTTTTTTGTTTAATTTATTGTAATTTATATTATTTTGACTAAATGGAACCTTAAATAATGCTTTCAATAATTTATTATTATTTTCATGATCAGCTATATCGTCAATCAATACGATATACATAGCAATTAGAAATTGTACTTCATTTAAACTTGTTTTGTGTTTCTTCGGCACTAATATATAATTAACTTCTTTCTCTACAGAAATAAATAGTTTCCAAATAAAATCATTTCGAAGTCCAAGCTTTTCATATTCATTTATCCAGTTCCTCAATTTCAACGGAATCCTTATTTTTTCAATATTTTTTATTTCTTCTACTGAATTACTACAATTATATTTTTTAAAAAACTTATTAACAACCATAATATTAATTTATTAAAAATATAAAATTTTATTCTAACCTTCGTTAAAACTCTTCCCTTTCTACATCATCATATTTAAAATTATACCACAAAATTTATAAAATACATAATTAAAAAACATATAAATTAGAAAATTTTTATAATTCGCAAAAAAACCAAGTTTTTAAACTCGGCTTTTTGTATATAAAATAATTTTAAATTCTATCTTGCAAAATGTGCGAATGCTCTGTTCGCTTCAGCCATCTTTTGAACATCTTCCTTTTTTTAATAATTATTTCTATAATAAAAACTTTGAACATCCAAAAACAAAATAGCTATAGCTACTATCTAGCGCTATCCCCGTATAATAATAAATCACGAAAGATAAAAAAATAATACCAAATATAAACTGCTTTTCTTTTTTAGAAAATATCTTCTGCTTATTTTTTTTTTGAATAATTATCAGAACAAAAAACGACAAGACTAAAAGCAAAGCCAAAAATCCAATCCCATAATCAATCATGTGATTGATTTTATAAAATGAGTGTGGCATAAAACTTAAACAAGCTTTCTCATAATCCTCTTCTGTCGCATCGTTCTGCCTTCTATAATCCTGAAAATCAGAATAAATTTTTCCATTATACTCACTATATATATCTCTATGTTTTGAATAACCAAAATCAAATAGACTTAGTAGTAAAGTAAAAAAAACTAAAGTAAAAATAAATGTTCTTATTATTTCTTTTTTATTGTACATAGTTTAATTTATAAAATTATAAGTTATTATAGCATTATTAAAATTATCTTACGAGTTTAAGTTGAAAAAATATGGAGGATAAAAAATTATCCCCCGCACATTTCGCTATACTTGTCCAGGCAAAAACTCGAGATAAATCTGTTCAACAAAACCCCAATGTTGCAAAGCATATCTTTTTGGAATCAAAACAACTGCTTTTCCAGAAGAGTAATATTTACGTTCCCATCCCTGAACATTATTGTGATCAGGAGCATATTTATTAAGATCCGTCTGATCTACTCCTCCAATATAAGCATTTTGAGCTGTTTCTAATGGCACATTATACACCAAACCAACATGATACCTTTCTGAACTCCATGCCGGCTTACTATAATCATAAACTGTTACCCTCTTCTCTGCGTGCAACCTCGTATTTGCTGCCACTGGCACTACCATCGCGCATAGCAACACTAAAAGCATTGCGACTGATATTACCGTTCTTATTCTCGCTTTCACTTTTTATCACCTTTATTTATTTTTATTTGTTCATAAGTCTACCACGCAAACTTCTTTAAGTTTGCTTTTTTATTTTTGTTTTATTTTTTTAAAAAACTTTTATATCTCCCCCTATTTTTCTATAATAGCAAAAAAACAGCTTCCATCAATAGACAAGACTAAATTTTTAACAAAACCAAAAAACCGAGTTTTTAAACTCAGCTTTTTATATATTACTTCGAATTACAAAATATTATTTAAATGTCATCTCGAAATGAGCCTTAGCGATTGAGAGATCTGTA
>JAGLJF010000029.1 GCA_023142595.1 Minisyncoccota bacterium
TCCACTCTCTCCAACTTTTCCTCAACTCTCTCCCAATTCTCCAAAATTCCAACCCAAACCGCCGCAAAATTGTTCCCAACTACATCCTGTCGCCCCGACAAGAAAAATAATCTTTTATTTAAAGGGTTATTTTTTATATAGACTTAGAGCCTTTGAATTCTTATTGTAGGACGGTCTAATCAAATTTACAATAAAAATATCCCTTTGATACTATCGCTGGGATTGATTTGATTTTTTACGACTTATTGGGTTTAAGCTCAAGAATTTCGTTACAGATCTTCATAAACATTGCTTCTGTTATTTCGCTTTTATATACTCCACGAGCGTCAGGATGTTGGCTTCCGAGGTCGATTTTTTTGAAATGATTCTCGAGTATATTGAGTACCTCACTAACTTTCTGTTTATTAACAGCTTGAAGCAAAACATTGGCTATGTCCCAAGAAACACTTGCGCCATAATCTCGAAGGACCTTTAATGCTCTGCCGTATGAATCCCCCAATTTCTTTTTCAAAAGATTCTCAAACTCATTTTCTTCTACTACATATAATTTACTTCTTGTCACAATCACACCTCCGTTGATATGTGTTAAGTGTATGATAAATTATAAATTTAAATATGTCAATCGTTAGAAATCTCGATCGGTTTTTATGTTGAATATTAAGAAATAATAAAACTATTTTATCAACCTCTTCACCCTCTCCAATTTCCCCTCAACTCTCTCCCAATTCTCCAAAATTCCTACCCAAACCATCGGGAAATTGTTCCCAACTATATCTCGTCGCCCCGACACATAAAATAATCGCTAACCCTGATGATTTACATAGTTAGCTCCATTCTCCTGAGTGGAGCTTTTTATGTATTTGGATGAAATTATTAATCAAACGAAATTTGACAACATACATTTTTTTTGCTATTATATAGAAATATAAAAAGGAGGTGAAAATTTGTAGTTCGTTAAAACAAGAATATATAAAATGCAATCTTGAGAAAGTTTGCGGTATGGATTTGTGAAAAAATAAAAGAGGTGATAAAGTGAAAGAAAAGAACATAAGAATGTTGGTAGTCTTAGGATTGCTGATTGTGGCAGTATTCGCAACGGTAATGCCAGCTGTAGCAGTAAATTCTGAATTGCACACTTCAATTTTTACAGGCGAGACAATAGTAGTCGCTCCTGAGCCATGGCCAGAACAACAAGCAGTCGTTTTTTATTGGCCTCAAGAAGAGGGAACTAGGACAGTAACAATACATCATAGAATTTATTTTGATCCTAGAAATGATCCAACTGGTATTGGAAATGTAAAGTTCTACTGGAAAGATATGGCAGTTTCGAATGATCAGTGGCATTACTGGACTATAAAAGATTTTGGTTTTTTATATCCAAATGCAAAAACCACTCTTTATAGTGGAAGCAATACAATAGCATATCAATTTGTGATAACTCACTATAGTGATTTTACATTGCCAATTTTTGTGCATGTATATTGATAGCCGTTGTTTGAGTGTTTTATTAAAACAAAGGAGTTGACAAACAATCAACTCTTTCTTTTTTGAATTATTATAATCAGCTTATATTAACTTAATTAACTGAACCAATGTATGAAACAATTTTTTAAAATTACGAAAATAAAAATAAATATCTTTTTTTCTTTTTTAGTAGTATCTTTTATTTGGAGTAGGATTGTTTTAGATAATATAATAATTAATAAGCTTGTTTTTGAAAATAGGGAATATTATTTGGAAAAAGTTGTTCCAGTATTATTTCTTATTTTTATTATAATAGAATTTTATTTATTTGCTTGTTTAACTATATATTTGATTAAAAAAGATAAAAAAATTATCTTATCATTTTTAGAATTAAAACAGTTTTTGAAAATTAGTAAAACTAAAATAGTTATCACTGTTAGCCTTATTATATTGTCTTTTGTTTGGGGAATAATGATGTCAACTTTATATGGCGGGATTATTAATAAAATTGGTTTTGAAAATATAGAATATTATATGGATTATATTTTTCCTGTCCCGTTCTATATTCTATTTTTATTAAAATTATATCTGTTTGTCTGTCTTGCTGTTTATTTAGTTGAAAAAAGAAAAAAGACAGGCTTAAATTATGATTTAAGGTAAATAAATAATTTACCTCATCAACCTTTCCACTCTTTCCAACTTCCCCTCAACTCTCTCCCAATTCTTCAAAATTCTCACCCAAACCACCGGGAAATTGTTCCCAACTATACCTCGTCGCCCCGACAAGATAAAACAACCTTTTTTAAAAAGGTTGTTTTTAGTATAAAGGGTGAATTTTAAAATTCCCATAGCGTGAATATTTTATAAACTTTAAGACAAAATAAAAAGCCAAGTGATTTGTTTCACTGGCGTAATTAAAGCTCTTTTTGTTTTTCTTCCCAATCTTTTTTTGAGAGTGTGAAGTAAACATCGTCTCGAAATTTTCCATTTTCATCTTTTGTCGGAGGAGCCATATTAAAACCAAGTTTTTCATGCATTCTGATGCTTCTAATATTAAGTCCAGAGACGGCAGAATCTATTTGATGCAGCTTTAGTTTTTTAAAGCCATAATCAAAGAGAAGTTGCGCTGCTTCGGTGCCATATCCTTTGTTCCGATCTTCTTCCTCTTCTATCTTTATGCCAAATGTGGCCTTTCCCTTTTTTGGGTCTATGTTTTTTAAGCCACAACTACCTATTGGTTTTTCATTTGTTTCTATAATGAAAACCAAGAGATTCTTTTTAGAATAGATTTCAAGACACATTTCTTTGTTATATTTTATGTCTTGAGGCATATGAGATATCATATACTTCATATTTTCTAGGCTAAACCACTTTTGAAATAACGGGAAGTCAGATTCTGTTGCTAATTTTAGAAGTATTCTTTTTCTCTTTATTATCATTTTTGTCCCCCATAGTCCCGAATTTTACTCTGTATCCGAACACTTACAAACTTATTTAATCTTTATTTGCAGTGTTGAATCCACTATTTCTTTGTTTTAAGAAATAGAAAAAATGCAATAGATCCTTGTAAATAAAGGAAATAACGTACTTGTTCAATTTCTTAGTTGTTTTATTTAATTGTAAAGTGTATTTATTAAAAAATTTCAAGTGTTCGGATCGATCCTAGCGGGCGGGGAGTCTACTAACATGACAGTTTATCATAAATTATAAAAATGTCAAGTCAATATTCCTACAAGTATAGTTGATAGTTAAATTTATC
The DNA here is from genome assembly GCA_023142595.1 of Minisyncoccota bacterium. Lineage (GTDB taxonomy): Bacteria > Patescibacteriota > Minisyncoccia > JAHIHE01 > JAGLIN01 > JAGLLA01. The sequence continues at coordinate 3,224 of JAGLJF010000029.1, forward strand.
TCATCAACCTCTCCACCCTCTCCAACCTTCTCTCAACTCTCTTCCAATTCTCCAAAATTCTCATCCGAATCACCACGAAATTGTTCCCAACTACACCTCGTCGTCCCGACACACAAAATAATCGCTAATTTTAGCGATTGTTTTTATCTTTTTGAAAGTAAAATTGGTCAGAATGCGTTGTACCAATACAATAATTTGTAAATAACTCAAAATTATTGTATAATATAATTATTGAAGCATTTTGTAAATAAATTTTTTAACAATCATTATTCTCATTCTCTTGTAGGAGGATAAAGGTCGGGAGGGTAATAAAATATAAATAAAAAGGTTTAATCAAGAATTATAATAATAACAGTAAAAATATGAAACATATTTATCGCGGCACAATATTTGCCCTTGCAATAACTGTGATTATATCAAGTGTTGCTTGTTTTCAGTTGATACAAGCAAAAGGAGAAGATGTAAAATCTTTCCCAAAAAATGATGATGCGACTATCCAAACTGTTCAAATTGAACTCAAAAAACCCATCACGCTGGACACGCTTTTTTCCACAGAAAAAAGTTTTTCATTTGAGGGAATGATACTGGAAAGTGAATTCACATTTGATAACGAAGCTATCCATGATTTTTATTTGGTTAATTCTAAAAGCAAGAAAAAAAATATCAAAGAAGATTATATAAAAAATCGTAAAGCGTTTCTTGCTGACACTAAGGATATTGCCAAGATGTCATTTACTAATTCTAAAAATGTTGAGAATATTTTAGTAACAAAAATTACTGCAACAGGCAAAAAGGGTGATATTAATAAAATTAAAAAAGGGCTTGAGATAAGCAAGGTTAATGTCAGGCCTGCTCAACCTACTATTATTCCACAAGTTTCTGAGAAATCTATGCCGAGAGAAGCTCTTTCGCTTGATGATAAAATGATTAATAGTAAAACATTTTCTGTTGCTGCAGAAAGTACATCGTTGGATAATTTGGTTCCTAATTCAGGCACTTCGTATTTTTATCCCTCATCTTCTGGCGGAAGGTATGTGTGGCAGTTTATGAAATGGAACTCAATCAATTTTTCAGCAGAACAAACATACGAGCATGATGTTTTTCTCTACAATTACGATAGGAAAACTTATTTAGACGGAGGAACCACTGCATATCCTGGATGTTGGCCAAAACTAACATATGCAGCTACTACTTGGCCAGTGGCATCTAAGCCATATATTGATACAAGACTTGATATGAATTTAGTAAGTTGTGAAATAGATGAACTGCCTTATACTATAGGAGTGGCGCAAGCAAGCGCATTGCAAGCAAATGTAGATTATTATACATATATTCGAACAGAGAATGGCGACGATTCATCGGATAAATTTAAACTTCAAGCGCAGATTGGACATCGCGTTCCTAGTTCTTGCTATACTACTTGGTGTAGTTTTGGAGATCAAATCTACAATATTATTCCCTCGTGGAGCACTACTGTTCCCGGGACTCAAACATGGACATACAATAGCGCGCCAGCCGCGCCAAGTAATGTATTAATTAACAACCCAACAGCTACAAGTTTACGTATAAATTTTACTGATAATGCCACCAATGAAACTTCTATAGCAATTGAAAGAAGAATCTCTGGCGAGAGCTGGAGTTTGTTTGGATACTTTGGAACACTTCCCGGAACAGGTAATTGGTATTGGATAAATACTGGACTTTCATCGCAAACAGTATATTGCTATCGTCTGAAAGTATTTAACGTTGTCGGCAGCTCTCTATATTCAAATGAGGCATGTGGTTTAACATTATAATCTATAATGCCTTATGAAAAAAAGAACGAAAATTATACTTATTTTCATCCTTGCGGTTTTCCTTACCATAGCAACTGCGTATAAGAGAGTTGAAGTGTTTAATAAATCGGAATTAAATAATCTTTCTTGCGGATGGCCATCACAATATATTTCTAGCGGCTTTGAAGTAAGTAGAAGGGATCCGCCATATCCTTGGGAAGGAAATTGCGTTGGCTTGATTAGTGGTGAATGGGGAGACTCTGTTGATTTTGACTGGAAATATTTTGTTTTTGATATAGCGTTTTTTTATTTGCTTATACTGGCAGTCTATTATTGTTGGAAACCTGATCACGAAGAAAATATAAAAGGAAAAACATGATCAGGCTGAAAATTGATTTTGTGCATGTGTTGTTAGTTTAGTGGATGAAGAAAGATAAATCATATTAGAAAAAGGGGGACATATAAAGCTCCTCTTTTTTCTTTATTACATTTCCTCATGATTATAATTTGGTTTTTCAAATCATCAACCTCTCCACCCTCTCCAACTTTCCCTCAACTATCACCCAATTCTCCAAAATCCCCACCCAAACCACCCCAAAATTGTTCCCAACTATACCTCGTCGCCCCGACACATATTAATATTGCGAGAAATCGAGTTTCCAATTGGAAACTCGATTTCTTTTGTTTTTTCTGTTTGACACATTTTTTGCTTTCTGTTATTTTTAAATCAATTAAAATTAAAAATTATGTTTAAAAAAGAATTGCCAATTATTACCATGGGCTTAAGTATAGTCGCCGCTATTTTAGTTTTGAGCTGGGCTGTGTTTATTAAGTCAGGGTCGGTTATTCCTATTCAATCGCCGGTGGTGAGTGATGAGGAAATTGTTTCTGATGGCATAGAAGATAATCGCATAGAAGATAATGATGTTTTAGCTGATGATATCTCAAATGAATTTTTTACCTTTACTAAAGACGATCAAATATTCTCTGTTTCAAAAAGTGAATTTAAAGTATTAAATAAATTCAATGCATTAGAATTAAAAAGTGAGTCCGAAGATTGCGGAACGAACAAAAGTGAGCAATATTTTAAAGAGCTTTTGTCTTACTATTCAGAAAATAGCAATGGTATTGAATATCAATTTAAGTATATAGGACAAACTCAAGATTTTGGAGCTTGGGTTGTTATGGTTGTTCCTAATAAAATTGGTTACATTAATTTTGAAGAATTTAAAAATGATTTTAATCTTTGTGAGGCAGGATCAGACAGATACCCCGCTTTAATGTCAGATAAATATTTCCTCTTTGTTTCAAGTTGCGGAACTGGATTTGATGATGGTTCAGGACTGCCTAACGGATGCGATGTTGTGCGAAAAATAATAGAACCAACGATTAGGATTAAATAAACCAAAAAACACATTATTCTTTTAAAACAAAAACTTAATCCTGCTTACAAATTTGAAGGTTAAAATTTATATGATTTTTAATTTTCAATAAAAAAACTTGCAAGCAGAACACAGCTTTTATTTTAATGAAGAGAGGATTGTTCTTTAAAAAATAAAAAAGAATTGTTTTTCTGAGAGACAAAACTGAGAGAAATTAAAATAGACACGAGGCAAAAGAAATGATAAAAAAGAATGGAAGTATAGAACCGATATTAAGAACAATGGTTTTTGTAGCAATAGGGTTAGTACTATTGACAAGCTTGGCTGGAGCATATAGTAATCCGCTTGATGTTCCGTTTAAGTCACAGGTTCCCCCAGGAACTTGGAGTGAAACTAAAAATTGCGGACAAACATCTTCGCTGATGATATATTCTTTCTATGACGAGACTATCCCGACGGAGCAAGGAATTAAAGACATAGACGACTGGCTTTTCGAAAAATATGGAAGCTCACAAGCAATAAATGGCTACAGTGGGTCCAATACAAACACCGTGATACTCGAAACTTTAGCTAAAGAATATGGCGGTTTTTCAGATAGCTATAAAGCAAGTGGATGGACAATAGAAAAAGTTAAGCAAGAAATTGATGCAGGACATCCCGTTATTGTTGCGGTAACTGGCGCACCTCTTGGACAGTCCTATGATGGACACTTTCTTGTAGTAAAGGGATATACGGACACCGGTATTATTACCAATGATCCGGGAAGAACAAACGGTGTAATAACCTACAGCAATAAGCAGTTTTTAAATGCTATGAGTTCTCAAGGTGGCGCTGTTGTAGTAGTGATTGATGAACCATCTCCTACATCGCCCAAACTTGATCTCATCATCCTTATTGATACTACTGGAAGTATGGGAGGCGAAATTAATCAAGTGAAAGTGTCCGCTAATGAAATCGTTGAAGCTTTGGATTCTACTGGATTTGACTATCGCGTAGCTGTGGCTGATTATAGAGATTATCCAGAATCGCCATATGGAGGATCAAGTGATTATCTATATAATCTTAATCTGCCATTTTCAAGTAATAAAGATTCCATTATCAGTTCAATTAATGGATTGACACTTGGATGGGGCGCGGACTGGAGAGAATCAGTTTATTCGGCATTGGTAATGTCTATGACAGATGCAAACAAAGATATTACCAACTCTGATAATTACGGCTGGAGAAACGGAGTTTCCAAAGCAATAATCATAATGGGCGACGCGCCTCCGCATATTCCCGAACCTTGGATAGGAGGTTATGCTCTTAGTGATGTCACTTACTGGTCTGAAAATATAGATCCGATCGTAGTGTATAGTATTGTAGTAGGTTATGATAGCACTACTTACGCTGCATTTTCTGAAATATCAGAAGGAACTGGCGGAAAAGTATATTCAGCGGAGACCGCTTCTGAAGTGGCAGACGCGATTATTGAAGCGATCAGAGATATTGGAACTGATGACCATGGTGTTAACGTTGAAATAACCCCAGCTCATAATGAAGTAAGTCCAGAAGATTCTGTCGCGTATTCAGTGAATATAACAAACAAAGGCAATATCGCCGATGTTTACAATGTTTCATTTGAAGCGGAGAATATTTTGGGTTCTTATAGAGGATATCCCATGGCCATTCAATTATCTTGGATAGTTTTTGATAGCGCGCAAGTTACGTTTAATTCGGAAATGTCGGAAGTCAGACCATTAACGATAACTGTTCCAGAAAATTGGGCTGGTATGGAAGATATGGTTTACAGCTTTGATGTAACTGCGATATCAACGACAGACACAAACATTGGTAATACTTCTTCGGCGGAGCTGAAAGTCAAAGCGAATAATAAGAGTATGATTGAATATTCCAAACTGGAAATTCAATGGCTGGCAGAATTGGTTGATGGTTCAGATATCGATCGCGGAATCAAGAATTCATTATTGACAAAGTTAACTAACGCGGAATCAAAAGCGGATAGAGCACTGGTTGATTTAGATAACGGCAAAATAAAAACTGCTGATAATATGCTTCAAGCATCGCGAAACTTAATCAATGCTTTTGCCAACCAGGTTGATGCGCAGTACGACAAAAAAATCATGCAGCCGGATGCGGAAATATTGAAAGAAAAAGCGAACCAGATTATGGAGGACTTGGAAAAAGCAAAAAATAATTAAAAACAGACCACAGTATTAGCAGAAAATCACGGAGGTAATAAAAAAAGTAAATTTATAATCTAAGACCGGAATAGGCAAGAACCTAATTTTCGGTTATTTTTTTATTATATTTTTATGGATGACTGTTTTTGTTTCACTACATTAATTTTTTTGACTTTTTTTCAATCTATTAACCTTTTCGTTCTCTCCAGCTTTCTCTTAATTCTCTCCCAGTCGTCCCGACAAGAAAAATAATCTTTTAGTTTAAGAGGTTATTTTTAGTATAGAGAATGAACCTTCGAACTTTTTTGAAAGGGGAATGACACTTTATAATTATTTCTACCCAAATTTTTATTTTTCCTCTATAATAATTAATAAGGAGAATTATTAACAATTTATTTGAATATGAAATTTGCAATATTAACAGATATTCATTTGGGACCCGAAGGACACTATAAAGGCGTTCTTCGTAAAATGAATAATAATGTAAAACCTGAATTTGTTGTTATACTTGGTGATTTAGTTGAAGATGATAATAAAGTTAACGATAGAAATAACATTGACTACATTATAAAACTATTAATAAAGTTAAAATGTCCTGTTCATTATGTTGCAGGAAACCATGATTTACAGAATATCTCGGAAGAAGAATTAATCAAATTGTTTAAACAAGAAAGTTTATATTATTCATTTGATAAAAACGAATTTCATATTATTGTTCTCTATACAAAAGCTATTAAACATAAAAATGTATTTATTTCAGAAGAACAAATATCTTGGCTAAAGAATGATTTGGAGAAAACTAACAAGAAAACAATCATATTTTCTCACCACTCTTTGGCAGATCAAGATCTTACAGGAAATCCCTGGTTTGAAGGAAAACCTGAATATTGTCTGGTGACAAACCGTAAAATAATAAGAAATATTATTTCTACTTCAAAAAAAGTTATCGCGGTGTTTAACAGTCATTTGCATTGGGACAGACAGGATATTCATAATAATATTCCATATTTTACAATTCAATCTCTGACTGAAAATGAAGATGACAAGGGACTGGCAAGTGAAACACATGCAGTAGTAAATATTGTTGGGGATAATATCGGTGTTGAAATCAAAGGAAACTATTCCAAAAAATTTTTACATAAAAAATAAACGGGGCTTCAAATTTTTTTACCTCATCAACCTCTCCATTCTCTCCAACTTTCCCTCAACTCTCTCCCAATTCTCCAAAATTCCCACCAAAATCACCGCAAAATTGTTCCCAACTATACTTCGTTGCCCAGACAAATGAAAATAACTGTTATTTTTGGCAGTTGTTTTTTGTATTTATTTCAGTAAGGGGATGATAAAGCTTTGTTTTTCAAAGATTTTTGAACTAATAAAATTTTGATATTTGTAGAGATGCGATTTATCGCGACTTGAACGCGGGTGAAATTAAAACAATTTTAGACGCGATGAATCGCGCCTCTACAATACAAAAATTAAGTTGCAACTTTTTGCAGAAGATATATACTTAAATTAATAAATTTTTATTTTTAGTAATTTATTTTTTGCCCCAAATCCTGGATTCCCTTCTGCAAGGGAATGACAAAACTTTATTTTTCAGAAGTTGCTTAAGTTTTATTTAATTTTTTAAAGATTTATGTTTAATATTTTTCTTTTTATAAGCATTGCTTTTCTTTTTATTTTTCTTTTTGGAAGATTTCTGGAAAAGATGAGAGTGCCATGGATTTTTGCTTCTTTGTTTCTTGGGATTCTTCTTTCGGTTTATAATCCTTTCAATTCAATTACGACTTCCGATACATTTGTTTTTTTGGGAGAGTTAGGAATGTATTTTTTGCTTTTTATTGTTGGTTTTGAAGTTAGTTTGCAGGAGCTCAAGAAAAAAGAAAAGTTTATTTTGAAATCTACTTTTATAATTATTTTTTTTGAAGCTATTCTCGGAAGCATTCTGATTCATTTTATTTTTGGCTATAGTTGGTTGATATCTTTTTTAGTTTCAATGTCATTTGCTTCTGTCGGAGAAATTATTTTGATTCCGCTACTAGATGAATTTAAGATTTTGAAAACAAAGCTAGGCAGAGCAATTGTGGATATTGGAGTTACTGGAAATATTTTGGAAATATTTGTGCTTATTATTATTTCTGTAATAATCACTTCTCATGATCCGAATAGGATTTATATAACTTTGGCATCGTTGGTTCTCTTGTTTTCGCTGACGGCAATATTTGTTCGTTTCAGACACGAAGGAGAACAATTTCGGTTTATGAATGTTGATACGATGTTTATTTTTTCAATTTTTATATTATTTTTATTTTTGGGAATTGGAAAATATGCTGATGCTGCTCCATTGGCCGCACTTCTTGCTGGAATATCTTTGAAAACTTTTATGCCTCCAATAAGATTGGATTTAGTTGAAAAGGAAGTAAAGGCAATTTCTTATGGATTTTTTGCGCCACTTTTCTTTTTGTGGGCAGGAATGTCGGTTAGTATTGATGCTTTGATAAAATATCCGCTTGTCATTTTGTTGATTGTTATTGTCACAAAGAGCGTAAAAATTATTGGTAGTTATTTTGTTGCTAAAGAGGAATTAGGAAAGAAAGAGTCAATTTTATTAGGAATTGGACTTTCGATAAGATTTAGTACTAGTATTATTATTACCACAATCTTATTTCAAGAAGGGTTAATTAATGTTGATTTATATTCGGTTATAGTCACTTCGGGTATAATTTTTAATTTTTTTGTTCCGTTCGTATTTTCTGGTTTGTTTGTAAAATGGAAAATAGGAAAAGCTAGTGGTTAGATATAATTTTTAATTTTGTAAATTATGAAGATAAAGTCAGCTGTATTCGTCAAAGGAGTTGTTGGTCCTGATCAAATATTAAATGACGGAAAACATAAAATCGCTTTTATAGGTAGATCAAACGTTGGGAAATCTAGTGTTATAAATTCATTGTTAGGCAAGAAAGGCTTGGTTAAATCAAGCTCGACTCCAGGAAAAACAAAAGAAGTTAATTTTTTTCTCGTTAATGACAAAATATATTTTGTGGATTTGCCTGGATATGGTTTTGCAAAGATTTCAATGCAGGCTCGGGAAAAACTTCGAAATTTGATACTTTGGTATTTGACATCTCCAGAAATTGAACATTCTCGCATTGTATTGATTATAGATGCAAAAGTCGGACCAACTAAACTTGATCAAGAAATGATTGATGTTTTGAAAGATTTTGGTCACGATTTTGTGGTAATTGCCAATAAGTCTGACAAATTAAAAAGAAATTCAAGAATTAATCAGCTTAAGATAATCAGAGAGCAGACAGGAAAAGAAGTAATTTTATATTCATCAAAAACAACAGAAGGAAAGAATGATGTTTTTAGTAAAATATTTGAATAAAATATTCAATCTGCTATACTACAAATATGAAAAAGAGAGTATTTATAACAATAGAATTGCCAGATGAGATTAAGAGAGAGCTTTTGTCCAACGAAAAACGGTGGAAGAATTTGCATATTCGATGGATAAATTTTTTCAAAATGCATATAACTCTTAGTTTTTTAGGGGAAGTAAATCGAAATCAATTAGAGTTGATTTTGTCGGCAACAAAGGAGACAGTTACAGAAATAAAGCCATTCGAAATTTCTTTAGAAAAAATATGTCTAGGACCAGATCAAGTTCATCCAACAATGTTTTGGGCAATGGTTAATGTTGATGAAAATTTGCAAAAATTAAAAAAAATGATCGATAAAAATTTAAAACTTCAAGGGTTTGAGCAGGAGAAACAAGATTTTAAACCGCATATAGTAATTGCTCGCGCGCGAGGAAATCAGCTTAAAGGCAAACAGACAAACATACCATTGAAGAATATGAAGTTCAAAGTTGAAAATATAGATGTAATGGAAAGTCAGCTTCAACCAAGTCTTGAAAAATTCAAACTTATTGAAAAATTTGATTTAGAAGGATGATTATAAAATTATTATTTTGCAATTCAAAGGAATGTAAAACCCTAAAGAGTAAATTCCATATATTTTAAAAATTTATATGAAAACGGAAAAAATTATTGATATAAAAATCAACAGAATAACAACTAAGGAAGTTCTTGAGGAAATCAAGAGTTTTTTATTATCTGAAAATCAACATTATATTGTAACTCTTAATCCAGAAATGGTTATTGAAGCTCAAAATAACACAAAGTTCAAAGAGGTAATTAATAAAACAGATTTGATTATTCCAGATGGAATTGGGATATTGTGGGCGTTGGAATTTCTAAAAGAAAAGAGACTTTTGTTTTCTAAAAGCAAGAATATTATTATAAATAATATTCTAATAAAATCGTTGTCATTAATATCAATTTTATTCAATTTTATTTATACCTTTTTAAAATTATTATTTAGTTCAAAACATCGAAAGAATATTTTAAGACACAGAACTCATGGCATTGATTTAATATATAAAATATGTGAATCTAATTCTATTAAAAATAAAAAGATATTTTTACTTGGAGCAGGAGAAGGAGTAGCAAAAAAGGTTGCTGTAAATTTGAAGAAAAAATATCCCGATGTTGATATAGTAGGAGCTGAAGAAGGAATGAAAGAGAATCAGGAATCAGGAATCAGGAATCAGGATTTGATTCAACGAATAAATGAAGCAAATCCCAATATTTTGTTGGTCGCTTTTGGCGCTCCAAAACAGGAAGTTTGGATTCACGATAATTTAGAAAATATACCTAGCGTCAAACTGGCAATTGGAATTGGAGGTTCGTTTGATTTTATATCTGGAAAAATAAAACGAGCTCCAATTGTTTTTCAAAAAACAGGGTTAGAATGGCTTTGGAGATTGACATTGGAACCGAAAAGAATTAAGAGAATCTATAACGCAATAATAAAATTCCCTTTTTTTATATTAAATTATAAAATAAAAAATTTTGATCATTAGAGATGCTTGTGCTAAAATATTTATAAGTATGAACAGTTGATTTTTTGTTATATAAATTAAAAAAATATTCAAAATAAAAATAAATCAAATAAGTAAAAAGTATGACAAATAAAAATAAAAAAGACAATATTTTTTCGCAATTACGAAAAGATCTTGTAAGTGGGACTTGGGTTTTGTTTTCTACAAAAAGAAGTAAGCGACCAGATTTTTTAGCAAAAGAAAGCAAGGAAAAATCAAATAAAGAAGATATTAAAAAATGTCCATTTTGCAAAGAGAATATTCAAGATCAAGAAAAGGATGTTCTGATTTATACAAAAAATGATGGTGATTGGAGTTTGAAAGTTTTTCCAAATAAATTCCCAGCGCTCTCGTCAGAGTATAAGGACACAAATATCAGAGAACATGGACCATTCGAAGTTATGGATGGAGTGGGATATCACGAAGTTCTTATAACCGAAGATCATCACAAAGATATGGCTGATTTAGAAATTTTACAAATTGCTGAAATTTTGGATGCTTATCAAGAAAGGTATATCGCATTGATGAACAAAAAACATATAAGGTATATTTCTGTATTCAAAAATTATGGGCATAGTGCTGGAGCATCAATCGCTCATCCTCATAGTCAAATTATTGCTATGCCAATTATAGATGCAGATGTTTTTCGATCTTTGGCGGGAAGTGAAAAATATTTTAGTTCTCACGGAGAATGTGTTCATTGTGTGATGATTGATCGCGAACAAGAAAGTAGAAAAAGATTGTTATTTGAAAATGATGAATTCATCGTTATTTGTCCATTTGTTTCGAGGGTTTCGTTTGAAATGAGAATTTATCCTAAAAAACATTTGTCATATTTTGAAAGAATTACAGACCAGCAAAAAATCGAACTTGCAGAAGCAATGAAATTTTGCCTTTCAAAATTAAAGAAGAACCTCAAAGATCCTTCATATAATATGTTTTTGCATACCTCTCCGTGTAATGGTCAAACTTACGAACATTATCATTGGCATTTTGAAATATTTCCCAAAACGAATACTTGGGCTGGTCTTGAACTTAGTACTGGGATTGAAGTATGTTCTATACTTCCAGAATGCTCCGCTGAGATTTTGAGAAAATAATATTCGTCGTCCCGAGTGAAGCGAAGGGTCTTGTGAGAAAATTCATTTTGCGTTGATTGACAATTCTGTATGCACAGGCTCGGGATTCTTCGTTCCGCTATCGCTCCTCTCAAAATGGCATTTTCTAATCATAGTTTTCGGAAAATAAACAATAATTTAATTTTAATGGATTTATCAATATATTTTACAAATTTACCGCCAGAGATGGCGACTTTCATTATTTCAATGCTTCCAATTTCCGAACTTCGAGGAGCAATTCCTGTTGCAATTGGGATATACCATATTCATCCTATGACGGCTTATTTTATTGCAGTAGTTGGAAATATGGTGCCTGTTTTTTTTATTTTGAAATATATTAATTCAATTTCAAAATTTTTAATGTCTAGATCAAAATTATTTGATAAGTTTTTTTCTTGGCTTTTTGCCAGAACGAGAAGAAAATATAATGGAAAATTTGAAAAATGGGGAGCGCTAGCCTTGATTACATTTGTCGCCATTCCACTTCCAATTACTGGCGGATGGACTGGAGCACTGGCCGCTTTTGTTTTCGGAATACCAATGAAAAAAGCATTGCCATTGATTACTCTTGGTGTTATGATTGCGGGAGTAATTGTGACGGGATTGAGCTTAGGGATTATAAGTTTGTCATTATGAGCTTAATTTATACCTGTTAATAAATATATATAAATTAATTTATAGAAATGGATAATGAATATGATTTTTATAAAAGTACTTTTAAAGAAGCACAAGAACATCACATAAGAGAGGCTAATAAATTAGATAAAATGATTATTTTAATTTCATTCGGTTCGATTGCCCTGTCTGTTAATTTTGTTTTTAAGTCAGATATATTATTTAGAGATATAAATTTGATTATTTTATCTTGGATTTTCTTTATTTTAACTATCATATTCAATTTTATCTCATTGATTTTTTGTGAAAGAAGATTTTGGTTTATTCTTGAAAATCTTGAAGATTGGAGAAAAGATAATTTTCAATTAAAAGAGTTCAACACAAATACATTTCATTCAAAATATATTAAAATTTTTAATTTTGGATCATATATATTATTAATTCTTGCAATATTTTTTTTAACTGTATTTGGTATTAAAAATTTAAAATATGATAATATCATAGAAAATAAAAATATTACAAAACAAGAAGCAATAAATAAAACAACTAATAATGAAAATAATAACAAAAGTATAAAATCTTACAGTGATCATGCAAAAGATTCTGAATCAAGTTCAGAATGACAAAATGTTTTATTTTTAAATTAATAAATATGAAAAAAATATATTTAGATTATGCGGCTACTACTCCGGTAGATAAAAAAGTTGTTGAGGAAATGCTACCTTATTTTTCAGAAAAGTTTGGCAATCCATCAAGTATTCATCAGTTTGGGCAAGAAGCGATGGAGGGGGTTGACAAGGCTCGCTCACAAGTTGCTGAATTTTTGAATTGTAGCGCTAGCGAAGTAATTTTTACTAGTGGCGCAACAGAGAGTAATAATTTGACAATTAAAGGTCTAATTAAGGCAACTCAAGTTGAAAATCCACATATCATCACTTCGGCGATTGAACATCATTGTGTTTTGAATTCTTGCGAAACGGTGCAAAAAGACAAAATGGCGGAGGTGTCTTTTGTAAAGGTAAATAAAGAGGGAATTATAAACCCAGAAGATATCAAAAATACAATTAAAGAAAATACAGTTTTGGTTTCAGTGATGTATGGCAATAATGAAGTGGGAATAATTCAGCCGATTGCTGAAATTGGAAAAGTGATCAAGGAGATAAACCAAGAAAGGGAAAATCAAAAACTTCCAAAAGTATATTTTCACACTGATGCTGTTCAAGCTGTGAATTATCTTGATTGTAATGTTGAATCTCTTGGGGTTGATTTTCTTTCGTTGTCGGGACATAAAATTCATGGACCAAAAGGAATTGGAGTTCTTTATGTTAAGCGAGGAACAAAAATCAAGTCAGTTCAACAGGGAGGGGAACAAGAATATAATCTTCGCGCTGGCACTCATAATGTTCCGGGAATCGTGGGGATTGGAAAAGCAATTTCGCTGGTATTGAAAAACAGAAAAAAGATGGACGAGACAAAAAAGCTTCGTGATTATATGATTGATGAGGTGCTTCAAAATATTCCGAATTCAAGCTTGAATGGTTCAAAAGAATTTAGACTTCCTCATAATGCCAATTTCTCCTTTCAGGGAGTTGAAGGGGAAAGTTTGCTTATGATGCTTGATCAAGAAGGAATTGCGGTTTCAACTGGGTCTGCTTGTTCATCGGCTTCTTTGGAGCCTTCTCATGTACTTTCTGCTATGGGAATTCCACCTGAAATTGCTCACGCTAGCATCAGATTCACACTTGGAAAAGAAACCACAAAAGATGAAATTGACTATACTCTGAAAGTTTTAGTTGAAAAGATTAAAAGATTGAGGGAGATTTCAGGGATGTAAGAAATATAATGAATTTATTTTGGAGTTCACTATTTATAGTATAAACATTTGCAACAGACTAAAGTCTGAACTCCAGCAAATCTATCTAGAATTCATTTTTCAAAATTATGTTATCTTGAATTTACTTTTCAGAGTGCTAGTGTTGAAATTGCGATATTTTAATAGATTGTTATAGCGAGAAAGTTTTTAATGAATTGAAAAATAATCTATGGTACAAAAAGAAAAGGCTGATATAATTTTATATAATGGGGTTGTTTTGACTATTAATGATAGTGATGAAATTATTGATGATGGGGCTGTGGCAATTAAAGAAAATCAAATTATTGATTTGGGAAAGTCTGTGGATATAAAAAATAAATATGAAGCAAAAAAAGAAATTGATGCAAATCATGGAGTGATTATGCCAGGGCTTGTGAATACGCATACGCATTTGGCGATGAGCATTTTCAGAGGACTAGCAGATGATCTACCTCTTGATAAATGGTGGAGCGAACATATGTTTCCAGCAGAAGAAAAATTTATTAATAAGGATTCGGCATATTGGGGGAGTTTACTTTCTTGCGGAGAACTAATTCTTTCGGGAACAACAACTTTTTGCGATATGTATTTTTTTGAAAAAGAAACAGGTTACGCAGCCGAAAAAGCTGGAATTAGAGGTGTTATTGGGGAGGGGATTGTAAGTGAATTTGGAGATGAAAATGAAATTTTTGATCGCAAAATGGAATTAACGGTAGAACTTTTGGATAAATTTGAGGACAGCTCTCTTGTGTCAATCGCCATAGAGCCACATAGTTGCTATACTTGCAGTAAAGAAATTTTGATAAAATCCAAGAGATTTGCCGATGAAAACGATTTGCTTTTTATAACTCATCTTTCTGAAACAAAAAAAGAAGTTGAAGATATGGAAAATAAATTAGGAATGTCGCCAGTTGAATATTTGGACAAAATCGGAGTCTTAGATGAAAGAACACTTGCAGCACATTGTGTTTGGCTTTCTGATGAGGATATTGAAATTTTGAAAAAAAGAGATGTAAAAATTTCGCATTGTCCAAACAGCAATATGAAACTTGCCTCAGGAGTTGCTCCTGTCGGAAAATTATCTGAAGGTCGGGTGACAGTAAGTTTAGGTACAGATGGATCGGCAAGCAATAATAATCTCGATATGTTTTCAGAAATGAGTAATGCATCTAAATTGGCAAAAGTCTCGACATTAAATCCAGAAATTGTTTCGGCGCGAGAAACAGTGAGAATGGCAACAATAAATGGCGCAAAATCCTTGGGGATGGAAAAAGACATTGGTAGCTTAGAGATTGGTAAAAAAGCGGATGTAATTATTTTAAATTTCAATAAGCCACATCTCGTTCCTGTCTACGATTATTATTCTCACTTAGTTTACTCTGCTTCTGGAAATGATGTTCAATCTTGTATAATCGATGGAAGAATAGTTATGGAAAATAGAAATATATTATCACTTAGCGTTAAAGAGGTAATGCAAAAGGTAAATGAAATTGCTCAAAAAATAAAAGCATTTTAGTATATTTTAGTAGCATTATCAACACACTTTACATAAGTTATTATATGTAGTAATATACTTAAGTAAAAAATATAATTATGGGTAGGTACCAAAGCGGTCAAATGGGACTGGCTGTAAACCAGTTGGCTCTGCCTTCGGGGGTTCGATTCCCTCCCTACCCACAAAGAAAAAAGATAAAACTGTAATATTTAGTTAGAACAGTTTTATTTTTTAGTTCAATATTGATAATACAAAAAGCTATATTAATTGTATAAAAATAATTTAATTTTGCAAGATTATTTATATATTGTGATGAATTTTAAAATGTTGTATAATTTAAAGATGATTGATTAACTCAAACTAGTTTAATGATAATAGATAATAATAAATTACCTAAACACATCGCTATTATTCCTGATGGAAATCGCAGGTGGGCTGAAAAGCATAAACTTGATGCTTGGCTTGGTCACAAAAAAGGAGCGGAATATATCGACAAATTGGTGGATGTTATAATTGAAATGAAAATTCCATATCTTTCTTTTTGGGGATCTTCAAAAGATAATTTACAGAAGCGACCCGAAAAAGAGGTTGAGTTTTTATTGAAATTATTTAAACAAAAATTTTTGACACTCTCGACAAGCGAAAAGGTTATCAAAAATGAAGTGAAAATTAATATAATTGGAGATTGGAGGAATCAGTTTCCAGAAGATGTTAAAGATGCAATGAATCAAGCAATTGAGAATACAAAAAATTACAAGAAGCATTTTATGAATTTTTTTATAGCATATAGTGGAACAGAAGAGATGATGGATGTTGCTCGATGTATTGCGGAGAAAGCGAGAAAAAATCTATCATTAGAAATTAACAAAGACTTAATCAAGAGTTGTTTATTAACTTTTGATTTGCCTTCAGTAGACTTAGTAGTCAGAACAGGAGGAGAGTCTCATTTGAGCGATGGATTTATGATGTGGGAAACTGCAAATTCACAATTATATTTTTCAGATAAACTTTATCCTGATTTTAATAAAAATGATTTCAGAGAGGCAATCGAAGATTATTCAAAACGAGAGAGAAGATTCGGAAAATAATATTTATAATTATTTTTGAATAAAAAAATAAATATGCAACAGCTTATTAAAGACTTGATTAAAAAAGGGTATTTAATAACGCCAAATATAATTGACGCTTTTGTTTTTATTGATCGTATTGATTTTGTTCCTGAAAATTTGAAAGATGAAGCTTATCGTGACATTCCTTTGTCGATTGGACATGGACAAACGATTTCTCAACCACTTACCGTGGCTTTTATGTTGGAATTGTTAAAGCCAAATAAAGGAGAAAAAATTCTCGATATTGGTTCTGGTTCTGGTTGGCAAAGTTCACTTTTGGCTCACATTGTTGGTGACGGTGGAAAGGTATTTGCTGTAGAATTAATTCCTGAGCTTTCTGAAATTGGAAAAGAAAATGCACGAAGGTATAAATTTAATAATATAAAATTTATCGCTGGAGATGGATCAAGGGGATTAGAACAAGAAGCTCCTTTTGATAAAATTATTGTAGCTGCTGCTGCGTTTGAAAAAATTCCTGAAGAATTGTATAAACAATTAAAAATTGGAGGGAGACTAGTGATTCCAGTTGATAATAGTATTTGGCTTGTGGTAAAAAAAGACGAAAATAAGTTTGAAGAAAAAGAATTTCCTGGTTTTGTTTTTGTTCCCTTGATTGAAAAATAAAAATTAAGACGTTTCAATATTCCTAGTTATTAAAACAAATTAATGAAAAAGAAAATTGTTATTTCATTTATAATTTTTAGTTTAAGTCTAATTTTAATCGGGCTATTTTCTTATATTTCAATTCAAACAAAAATCATTGAGCCTCTTAATGTTCAAGATGATACTAAAAGAGAATTTGTGATTGAAAACGGAGAAGGAGTTAAGCAAATTGCAGCTAATTTGGAAACTGAAGATTTAATATTGGGTAGCGATTATTTTGAGATTTATATTTGGCAAGAAAATCTATCTAGCAAACTTCAAGCTGGAAGATATGAATTATCTCCATCTATGACAATGGAGCAAATGACAGATTTATTTACTGGCGGAAAAATAATAGATAATCAAGTCAAGATTACTATTCCAGAAGGATTTTTGGTTACGGAAATTGATCAAAGATTAGCAGAAAATGATTTAATTGAAGAAGGAGAGTTTATTGAATTTGATAAAGTTCAAAATTTTGACATTTCAAAATATAAATTTTTAAATGACTTAGACAAAATTAATAGTTTAGAAGGTTTTTATTTTCCAGATACTTATATCTATTACGCAGATGCATCGGTTCAAGAAATTGCTGAAAAAATGCTTGATAATTTTGACAAGAAATTATCGATTGATTTACGTTTGGAAATTGAAAAACAGAATAAAAATATATTTGAAATTATAATCCTAGCTAGTATTGTTGAAAAAGAAGCAGGAAGTACAGAAGATATGAAAGAAATTGCAAGTGTGTTTCAAAATAGATTGGACATTGACAAAGCTCTTGAATCTGATGCAACAATAAATTATTTTGTCGGTGAAAAAAGATCTCAAGCAACGTATGATGATTTGAAAATTGATTCACCTTATAACACTTATCTTTATAAAGGACTGACTCTGGGACCAATTTCAAATCCTGGGATTAATGCTATTGAAGCGGTAATCTATCCCGTCGAAACTGATTATTTTTATTTTTTGTCGAAAAAAACAGGGGAAACTATTTTTTCAAAAACTTATGAAGAACATTTGATTAATAAGAGAAAATTTCTTGATTGATTTCATTAATATCGAAAAAATATGACTCAAGAAAAAAAACTAGAGAATAAAAACATTTTGATGATAATTGCGAGTAAAAATTTTCGTGATGAAGAATATTTCATTCCTTTTCAGATTTTTCAAAAAGAGGGAGCAAAAATTATTACCGCAAGTTCAAAAGAAGGCAACGTGATAGGAGTTCATGGAGGGGAGGCAGTTTCAGATTTGACTTTGCAAAAAGTTGAGATGAAAAATTTTGATGCCGTTGTTTTTATTGGTGGAAGCGGAGCCAGTGAATTTTTTGATGATTTTGATGCTCACAGAATTATCGGCGATGTAATAAAATTAGATAAAATATTAGCCGCAATTTGCATCGCTCCTGTAATTCTTGCAAAAGCAGGAGTTTTGAAAGGAAAAAATGCAACTGTATGGTCGAGCACACTTGATAAAGTTGGTGTAAAGGAACTTGAAGTGGCAGGATGTGATGTGTTTGACAAAAACATCGTGACAGACGGCAATATAATTACAGCCAATGGTCCAGCCGTTGCTGAGGAATTTGCGAAAGAGATTATAAAAGTTATTTTAAGCAAATAGTTTTTATCACTATAATAGCTTGACACATTTTAAATTTCATATATAATGAATTTATTGATCCATAGACAGTAGGCAAACAAGTCAGACCTACCGAGGAAAAAGCATTTAACTGCTGTTCGTCTATAGGAATGTGCGGTTTTTATTTTTTTAAAAATTGATTATGACAATTACAAGACAACAAAAAGAAAAAACAGTCAAAAATCTTAGTGAAAAATTTTCAAAATCAAAAAGTATTGTTTTTCTTGGATTCCAAGGATTAACAGTTAAGGAAGATACTGATTTGAGAAGTAAGCTAAGAGAAGAGAATATAGATTATAAGGTTGCTAGAAAAACTTTAATAAGAAGGAGTTTGAAGGAAGTTAA
>JAGLJF010000003.1 GCA_023142595.1 Minisyncoccota bacterium
TTTTTGTAAATTGAGTATATTTATAAAGAACATCAACAAAATCATTGATCATTTCATCCTTTTCTTCATTCTCGATATCTAAGATATATACCCCAGGATCTTTCTTTTTTTTCAAATTATCAAAACAATATTTTCCAAAACCAGAAAGATTGCTTGTCAGCGATGCAACTCCGAGAGCAGCTGTTTCAAGCGGAGTATATCCCCAAGGTTCATAGTAAGAAGGGAAGATTCCAAAATGAGATGCTTGAATGCTTTGATAATAATCAAGATCACCAAGTCCATCAGCGCCGTTTAAAAACATTGGATAAAAAATGACTTTCACTTTATCCTCCTCTTTATTTTCAAGTCCCGCCTTTTTGAAAGCTTGAAGGATTGGATCATTTTCAGGTTTAGTGATGCCATGAGTTGAAAGTGGCGCATTGCCACTTTTTGATTTCAAAGAAAGAATCTTTCTTTTTATCTTTAAAGTAAAACCTTCGTCAAAAATTGTTTTTTTACTGACCTTTTCCTCCGAAGTTAAAGCATAAAGCAAATTTTCTTTAATATCATCTTCTTCTTCTTCAAGTAAGTCTTTAATATCCCGAAAAGCTTCTCTGGCTTCAATAATATCAGAGCTTATACCGCTAGTTTGCGTCGGGACCCAAAAAAAACTCACTATTGTTTTTTTACTTTTGGATTTTTTCAATTTTTCATTTAATTTTCCTAAAGAGTCTATATAAATATCAAGCCCCTTGTTGTGAAATTCATATCTGCTGGCAGTAAAATAAAAAAGAGTATTATCAAGATCAATCGAGTAATAAGGAAAAAAATAATACAAAACAAATTCTCGTAATTTATCTCTGTATTTTTTGTGTTTCAAAGCAGTTTCTTCAAAGCTTGGAAATTCAGACATATCAAGTCCATTAGGTAACACAACATCAACCTTTTTTCCTAAAATATATTCTGCTTCAATGGCCGTTACTTGACTCACTGTCGTAAACGCATCAGCATAAGTAGCAGATAATTTTTCCATATTATGTTTTGCCTGAACCCCATATTTATACACCTCTTGTTCATAATCAATTTGATCCAATTTAGCATAAAAATCAACACCATGACCAGCTAAGGTTCTACCAAGCGTTGTAGCGTGTGTAGTAAAAACCGTTGCGATATTAGAATTATTTTTTTTCAAATATAAAACCGTTGCGCCAGAAAGCCATTCATGAGCTTGAACAATTATTTTTTTATCATTGTGAATCTGACTCAATTTGTCTGTCAAAATTCCGACTGCCCAGCTCCACAAAACAGGTTCGTCAAAATCATGAGAACTTCCCAGAGAATCAAGTTGAAAATCTTCCCACAACTGTTTTTTAATATCATTAACTTGAGACCAAAGCTCTTGAAAATCAATTAAAATAACTTTTGGTTCTCCTTCAATTAGCCAAGATCCAAAATGACATATTATTCCTTCAGCCTTTAAATTGTTATATATTTCTTTATAAGTTTCTGGAATTGACTCCTCTTTAAATACAGCTTGAACCTTATCTGCAAAATATGGACCGATTAAACAATAAGAATTTTTATATTGTTTTTCCATATGTCTTGCTTTGGAACTAAGAACTGTAAAAATTCCTCCAACTTTGTTACAAACTTCCCATGAAACTTCAAAAACCATATCTGCGTTTGGTTTTATGTTTTTTGTCATTTTTATTTTTATTAGAATATAAATAATATTTTAAGCATACTTACTATATATTGTAATACAAAAAACAAAACAAAACAATAAAATAATTATTGTTTTAAGTATAATTTATTAGATATTGGATATTACAAACAATTAATTAAACTATAATTACAAAAACTAATTTATATATTACAAGTATATTAATTACAGTATAAAATAAAGCCAAAAGCATAACAATACTTTTATTTACAAAATCTTGAAAGAACCTAAAAACTTGAAAACTGTCATTTTTTAATAATTCTAGTTTTGTATGATTCTCAGTATCTAATGCAATTTGATTTTCGAAATTCTTGTCTGGCAATGCTTCACAAGTTGTTTTCTCTTTTTCATTTTTTTCAAAAGCTATTTTTTTGAAAATATTTTGGTTTGTATAAGTCAAAAAATTAATGTCGCTATATTGAGAACTTTCTTGAAATAAGTTGGCTTGAATTAAGATTTTGTCTTCCTCTGTTTGAGAAAAACTTTGCTCATCTATTTCTATTTTATTAATTTGAAAATTTTCATTATTATCAACACTGTTCAGCGACTCGCCCTTTATCGCTTCTTTCGAAAAATTATTCACAACAGCCTTTTTATCATTAATTTGCAAATTTTCTAAATCTTTTTCTACTATCTTTTCATTAATCTCTTCTGCTATTTTTTCAATTATTTCTTCTGCTATTTGCAAAGATTTTATTTGCGCAATTTCCTCATTTACAAGAGGCATACCAAATTCCTCAACAACTATAATGCTCTTGCTTCCTTCAAAAATATCTTCTACAACTGCAACACCAATCTGACTATAATTTTCATTCAAAATATTCGCTCGATGAGAAGAACTTTCCATCAAAGCCCTGTGAACACTATTTGCAGAAATAAAATCAATCGCCAAGTTTTCCCCCGCATATCTATATTCATATCCTGCAGATTTTATAAAATCCCAAGGAGTTAATCCTTGTGGACTATTGTGATCAAAATATTGATTGGCAAACATATCTCGCGCTTTTTTCTCAGCTGCCACAGAAAGTTTGTCGCTGACTGAAAGTTCTGAAAGTCCCGCTTCAATTCTTGAACTATTCGTCAAAACAATCATTTCTTCGCTAGATACAGAAACCGCAGATACTACCTGAGCGCCGCTTGATTGCGACAAAGAAAAAACAAATGCTACAACCAATCCAATTATTATTTTATTTTTTATTTTTAAATTCATTTTTGACCTTTATTATTAGGTCACCCTTTTTGTTTTGATAATTTGTTTTAAATAAAAAAGCAGCGATCAGCCACCCTTCTTATTTAAATTCAATTGTTATGCTTTTAGTATACACTAAATTTCCACTTTCGTCAACGGCAAAAATTCAAAATTTTCGCACTAACTTCTCCAACTTGCCAAGCCATAAATCCACATTTATTTTCTGAAGATAAATTTTCATTAATTAGCATCTTTTTTTCTTTCCGATTAAAATATGGAGAATCACAATCAAAATCAACGTCAAAAATATCACTTATTGTAAGATTATTCTTCGTAAGCATTAAATCAATTTTGACAAGGATTTTCTCAGATAAATCTCTTTTGTCAGTCCAAGTGCTTTTTGAAATTTCAATTCCTTTTCTGTCAAACAAAAACAAACTGACCAAATTTCCTATAATCAAAATTTTCAATTTATATTTTTTCATAATCAAAATTATCGTTCAATATATAAACTGTTTTTGTCTTCTTCTATTTCTGTTTCAATCGAAGTTAAATTTTTTGCTTCGATTTGAATTTGATCATCAATTTGATAAATTTCATTCTCGTCTTTTGCTCCAGCCACTCTTCCCTGATATTTACTTTCAGTTAAAAAAGATTTCTCCTGAACAGGAATTTCTATATTATTATTATTATTATTATTATTTATTTTTAAACCAGCAAGTCGTTTATCTAGCGAAGAAGACCAACTTTGAAAAAAAATAAAGTTTACACCAAATGCAAAAACAAGAAACAAAACTGACATAAATTTTACAAACAAAGAAAACCTATTCTGCAACTCATAAGCATCAAGAGAGTCATAATTTATTGATAAATACGCCTTTTTTTTGTTTATGCTTTTGCTTTTTTGAACTTTTATCTTTTTCGATGTTTTTGTTTTAATATTAACAGTCTTCTTTTCTTTCGTCTTTTCTGTGTATTCTTTCAGCCATTGTTTTGTCGTCACCCAATTTCTACCAATTTTCACTCCTTTCAATTTTTCCTGACGACAAAGCAAGCTAATATAATCCTGAGAATAATTTGTCAACTTTGCTGCTTCAGAAAGAGAGATATAATTTTGATCCATGATAATATTAATAGTTTATATTTTTGATTTATAATAATATTAAGTTCTACTTTATGCTATCTTAAAAATTTTAACTTTATAATTTTATTATACAACGAATTTAAATCTTAAACAATCCTGATTAATTTCTTGACTATTGAATTTTAACTTTCAAAATCATAAAAAAAATGCTACACTATATCTATAACTACTTACAAAACACAACGATGATTTATCCAATAGTACTTATACCAATAATTATTGGTATAACAACTCAACTCACAAAATTTTTACTTTCTATTATAAAACATAAAAAAATAGAACTCAAATACCTTCTAATTTCAGGACATATGCCTTCTGCGCATACTGCTTTTGTTGTTTCAATTACGACAATCGTCGGCATTAGAGAAACTATATTCTCAACACTTTTTGCTATTACCTTTGTTTTCTCCTATATCGTAGTTTATGATGCTCTGAAAATAAGAATAAACATTGGCAAAAATGGCAAAATAATAAACAAACTTGTCAGAGAAATTTCTGGAATAAATGAGGATGATTATCCAATTCTCAGAGAAAGAGTCGGGCACAAGCCTCTCGAAGTTTTGGTCGGCGGAATTTTTGGTTTTCTTATGACGATTTTATTAATTCAATTTTTTTAATTGATATTTTGATTTTACCAAAATACAATCTTTGGAGTTCAGACTTTAGTCTGTAGGCTGGATTTACAGGTTAAAACCTGGACTCCAGTTATTTTTTTCATAATATTTTTATTTTATCCTCCAAGCCTTCTGACTTTTTTCAAAACCTGATATATATCATAACCAAATTTATCAATTGCCAAATCATAAGCGCCGATATAGCTTTTTTCTTCTCCTCCAAAACCTTTTTTGAATTTTGTAATTCCACGCCAAGTCTCCTTTTCTCCGTCAATTGTAATTCCCCAAAAATCATATTTTTTATATCTTGCATTTTTCGCATCTTGAATTTGTTTCCATTGCAAAAGATATGGCGCCATTAGATTTCTATGCTCATTAGACGATGCTCCATGAAGATAGATCGTCAAATCCCCAAAACACAAAACGATATTAGCTGCAATAATTTTTTCCTCATATTCAGCAAGATATAATTTGGCAATTAAATTATAATTATTAATATATGCGCTGTCATTCTGAACTTGATTCAGAATCTTTTTTGTATCGCCACTATTTCTTTTAATATTCCCCATGCCTTGTTTTGCGAATTGAAAATTAGATAAACCATCATCACGAACAGATTCTGAAATGAATTCAGAATGACAATTTGAATCTGTTTTACCGCAAAAACTCAAGTTTTTCAACATCTCCTGATAATAATTTTTATTATGAGAAATAATTTTATTCCGCTCTGAAGTTTCTTTCGTTAATTCCCAAAAAAATTCAAATTTTTTTCGAAACTCTTCCTGATTTATATCTCCTGATTTATATCTCCTGATCTGCACTCCCCTTTTTTCAGCCAATCGAATATTATAACGAGTTTTCTGTTTCATTTCTTTCAATAAATCTTCTTCTGATTTTTCAAGATTTAATATTAAAGTATCTTTTGGCTGAATTTCAGACGGTGATTTTTTTAAATTAGTAAAATGTTCATAATTCTTATGCTGGCTCCATAGTCCCTTTAGGGCTGTGAAGCCTGTTTGCAAAAGTCTTGCATTTGGGTTCCACAGCCCTTCGGGACTATGGAACCAGCGAGAAATCGGCGGATCAATTCTCAAAAATATACTTTTTTCTTTTCTGACAATTTTTTTAATTTCAACAAACAAGAAATCATAAACGCTTGATATTTGAGAATTAACGATTGTAATATTTATCACAGGACCACGCGGACAATATAAATAACTTTTTCCAAACGGAAGATTATGCTTTATTAAAAGAGCTACAGCCACCAACTTATCTTCATCTTTAACCCCAATTCTAAATATTTTTCTTCCTATAACTTTTTGAAATTCTCCCCACTGCCAAGACTGCAAAAAACTTTCTGAACTGTTGAAAACTATAAATTTATTCCAGTCCTCTTTTTGATTTTCTCCTATTTCAATTATTTTCATAATAAATTTTATTATTTTTTATCCGGAGTGTTAAACGAAGAGATAACGAAGTTTAACTGAAGTATCACATCTTTCCTGCACTCGGTAGAATTCCATTTTATTACATTCTACACTCCCGTTTTTTTCGGAATGTTAAACGCGGAATTTATTGTTTGTTGAAATGTTAAAATTATTTTCTGGAGTGTTAAACGAAGAGATAACGAAGTTTAACCGCAATATCATTTTATGCCCGTGTTTAGTAAAACTACATTTTATTTCATTATACGATTCCATTTAATCATCTTCTTTAATTGTAAAATCATAAATCGAATATCTTTCAAAACAATCACTCATCCATTCTTCACCTTTTTCTTTAATTATTCTGCTATAACTACAAAATTTACAATTCAAAACTTCTTCCTGCTTATTAACATATTTATGTTTTACCAAATTATGATGAATATAATTCAAATGCAATAGAAAATCTTTTTCATCTCGAAGACAATAATCCCAATATTGATACCATACTTTTCTGCCTTTTTTGTTTGACATTTTATTCAACTCTTTCGAAGAGAGCGCGTGAAAATCTTTAATGAGATATTTTAAATCATTTCCCTTGTTCGTTTTAATTATAATATGATAATGATTATCTAAAATCACAAAAGCATAAAGCAAGTATTTATATCTTTCAAGAACATTGTTTAAAGTCTTTATAATCACTTTCTTTTTGTCCTCAGTGTTAAAAATTTTTACACTTTTAACAGTTCTTGCTGAAATAAAATAAAATGTATTATCTTGATAAATATGTAAAGGGCTGTGCTTTTTATACATTTATTTTATATTAATAATTTTCGCTAAACCGCTGGAGCGTTAAACGAAGAGATAACGAAGTTTAACTGCAGTATCACATCTTTTTCATATTCGATAGAACTACATTTCATTTCGTTCTATACTCCAAAATTATTATCTCAATTTCAAATTCGCATCTGCCTTTACGCTTTTCCAATTCTTAATCCCTTTATTTTTCTCAACATATTTATAAGCCGCAATGGCAATCATCAAAGCATTGTCTGATGTTAATTTTGACGTTGGGAAAGAAAAACCGCAAAGAGGTAAATCTGATTTTATCGCTTCGGCTAATACTTTTTGCAATTTTTTATTTGCTGAAACCCCTCCTCCTAAAACAATGTTTTTTACTTTATGTTTTTGTGCCGCTTTGATGGTTTTAGAAACAAGCACATCAAAAGCCGCCTTCTGAAAAGATGCTACAACGTCTTGTTTATATTGGTCATTATAGAGACGCATAGATGCTGCATCTCTACAGCTTTGAACCTCATATAAAACCGCAGTTTTCAACCCTGAAAAAGAAAAATTATAATCGCCACTATTCATCATCGGTCGCGGAAATTTTATTTTTTCTTCATCTCCCTGTTTTGCCATTTTTTCAATAATAGGTCCCCCAGGATAACCGAGTTCCAAAAGCTTGGCAACCTTGTCAAAAGCTTCTCCCACCGCATCATCCAAAGTTTCTCCAAGAACTTTATAATTCAAATCCTTTTTCATAAGAATGATTTGAGTGTGTCCACCAGAAACTGTCAGACAAAGAATCGGAAATTCTGCTTCCCATAATTTATTATTTTTTGCATCAGATTTCTTAAGCCAATTTGCATAAATATGTCCTTCAATGTGATGAATTCCAATTAATGGTTTCCCCAAACCATAAGCAAGAGCTTTGGCAGCTCCAACACCAACCATCAAAGCAGGAATCAATCCAGGACCATTCGTCACGGCAACATAATCAATTTTTTTCTTGCTTATTTTTGCATTACGAAAAGCTCTTTCCAAAATTGAAGTAATGTTTTTTAAATGCATTCTTGAAGCCAAAGACGGAACAACTCCACCAAATTTACTATGCATTTTGACTTGAGAAGAAACTATATTTGCCAAAACCTTAGCACCTCCATTTTTAAATTCAACAATAGCAACCGCTGTTTCATCACAAGAAGTTTCAATCGACAAAATAATCATAAAACTGTTTTAAACAATTTAATCTACTAATATTCTAACATATATCGCAATAATCTCATAAAATTATACAAGTCTTATTAATATTTATTTTGACTTTTTTGCCCTAAAAAGCTAAACTTAAGTAAAGAAATTTTTTATTATATAACAATAAATATATGATAAATCCAAATAAATTTACCACAAAATCACAAGAAGCGATTGCTTCTGCGCATTCAATCGCATCTGAACATAATCAACAACAAGTTGACGCACTTCATCTTCTTCTTGCTCTTTTAACTCAAGAAGGTGGAGTTGTTCTATCAATTCTCAATAAGCTTGATGTACAGATAAATTTTATACAAGCCGAAATTGAAACTGGAATTGGAAATATTGAAAAAATTCAATCACCACCTAAAGCAACAGGACAAGTATATCTCACTCCCTATCTTGGACAAATTCTTGAAAATTCACAAAAAGAAGCAGAGAAGCTTAAGGATGATTTTATCAGTACAGAACATATTTTACTTTCCATGACTGAAACTAATGGTAATGTAAAAAATATTCTTGAAAAATTTAGCGTCACTTATGAAAATATTTTGAAAGTTCTTGTTGATGTCAGGGGCTCTCAAAGAGTGTCGGACAGCGAGCCTGAAAGTAAGTTTCAAGTTCTTGAAAAATATGCTCAAAATCTGACGAAACTCGCTAAAGAGGAAAAGCTTGATCCTGTTATCGGCAGAGATGAAGAAATCCGAAGGGTAATGCAAGTGATTTCCAGAAGAACAAAGAATAATCCAGTTCTAATTGGTGAAGCTGGAACTGGAAAAACCGCCATCGTCGAAGGACTAGCTCAAAGAATTGTAGCAGGTGATGTTCCTGAATCGTTAAAAAACAAAGATTTAATTGCTCTTGATTTGGGCTCTTTGATTGCAGGCACAAAATTTAGAGGTGAGTTTGAAGAAAGACTAAAAGCAGTTCTCAAAGAAGTTGAACAATCCACGGGAAAAATAATTCTTTTTATTGATGAGCTTCATACCCTAGTTGGAGCTGGCGCTTCGGAAGGTTCAATGGACGCTTCTAACATGCTCAAACCACTTCTAGCTAGAGGGAAATTACACACTATTGGAGCAACAACCCTCAAAGAATACCAAAAATATATTGAAAAAGACGCTGCGCTTGAAAGAAGATTCCAGCCTGTTTATGTAAAAGAACCAAGTATTGAAGACACCATTTCAATACTCAGAGGAATAAAAGAAAAATACGAAGTCCATCACGGAGTAAGAATTAAAGATTCTGCGCTTGTTAGCGCTGCAACTTTATCTTCTCGATATGTTTCTGATAGATTTCTTCCAGACAAAGCCGTTGATTTAATCGACGAAGCGGCATCCTCTCTTCGAATGGAAATTGACAGCATGCCAGCAGAACTTGATAAGATGAAAAGAGAAACTCGCAGATTTGAAATTGAAAAGAAAGCGCTCAAAAAAGAAAAGGATAGGGAATCAAAAGAAAGACTAGAAGAACTCGAAAAAACAATTGCAGATTTGAAAGAACAAAGTAAAGATATTGAAATTCAATGGAAAAATGAAAAAGAGATAATTTCAAAAATTCGAACATCAACAAAAGAAATTGAAAAGCTCAGACAAGAAGCTGAGATTGCTGATCGAAACGCGCAACTTCAAAAAGTGGCTGAAATCAGATATGGCAAAATTCCCAATCTTGAAAAAAACATCAAAAAAGAAAAGTCAAGACTTCAAAAAATCCAAGGCGAAAGACCAATTTTGAAAGAGGAAGTTGATGACGAAGATATTGCTAAAGTAGTTTCTCGTTGGACTGGTATTCCAGCGAATAGAATGATGCAAGAAGAATCTCAAAAACTTTCTCATATGGAAGAGGACTTATCTCAAAGAGTTATCGGACAAAAAAAAGCCATCAAAGTTGTTTCCAATGCAGTAAGAAGAAATCGTGCTGGAATTTCTGAAGAAAACAAACCAATTGGTTCATTTATTTTTATGGGACCGACTGGAGTTGGTAAAACTGAACTTGCAAAAGCGCTCGCCGAATTTATGTTTGAAAGTGAAGATGCAATTATCAGAATTGACATGAGCGAATATATGGAACGCCATGCAGTTGCAAAAATGATTGGCTCCCCTCCTGGATATGTCGGATTTGAAGAAGGAGGACAACTTACTGAGCAAATTCGCAGAAGACCTTATAGTGTGATTCTCTTTGATGAAATCGAAAAAGCTCATCCAGATGTTTTTAATATATTCTTGCAAATTTTAGATAATGGAAGGTTAACTGATGCGAAAGGAAGGGTCGTGAATTTCAAAAACTCAATTATCATTATGACATCGAATATTGGGAATGAAGTCATTGAAGAATATTCATCGCTTGGCTTTGTTAATCGCGATAGCAAAAAAACTATCGAAGAAAAAGAATTTGAAAATAAAATCAAAGGAGAATTAAAAAATCATTTTAAACCAGAATTTCTGAATCGTATTGACGAAACAGTAATTTTCCATTCTCTGTCTAAAAAAGAAATATCTCGAATTGTTGACTTGCAACTTGAAATTGTTTCAAAAAGACTTGCCAAGCAAAATATCAAAATTCAAGTGACTGACAAAGCAAAAAAATTAATATCAAAAAATGGATATGAACCATCATTCGGCGCAAGACCCCTAAAAAGAGCTATTCAAAATGAAATTCTTGATGAATTAGCGCTCCAAATTATTGAAGGAAAAATAAAAGAAGATGACACAATCGTCATTGATGTAAAGAAAGACAAAATTGTTTTCAATAATGAAAAAATTAATGAAAAAAAATAATCTTATCATTTTGAAAATCGGTGGATCTGTGATTACTGATAAAAAAAATGATAATAAAAAAATAAACAGAAAAATTCTCAGAAGAATATCTCGCGAAATAGCTTGGGCTCAAAAAGAAAAAAACTTTGCGCTCATTATTGTTCATGGCGTTGGACCATTTGGACACAAATTGGCAAAAAAATTTAATCTCCACAAAGGATATAAAAATAATTTACAGATCAAAGCACTTTCTGAAATCTACGAAAGTCTTCAAAAACTAAACACAGAAATAGGCATCTATCTTAAAAAAGAAAAGGTAAATACAGTTAGTTTTAAACAATCTTCGGCATGGATGCTCGAAAATAAAAGACTTATCAATGCAGATTTATCAATAATTAAAAAACATTTAGACTTTGGCATTGTTCCAATTTTACACGGAGATGTTTTAATGGATACAAAACTTGGTTTCAGCGTTCTTTCTGGAGATCAAATCGTTTCCTATTTAGCAAAAAAATTAACAGCAAAAAAGGTCGTAGTTGGAACAGATGTTGATGGTGTTTTTAACAATGACCCAAAATTAGATAAACACGCCAAGATTATTAAAATGTTTAATTCTCAGCATAAAGATAAATTATCTCTAGGAGGATCAATTTCTACAGATGTCACTGGTGGAATGAAAGGTAAAATTGATGAGCTAATTGAACTTTCAAAATTCGGGATTGAATCAGAAATCATAAATATTGCAAAACCAAATATTTTAAAAAAATCCCTCTATGGAAAAAACGGTCTCGGAACAATCATAAAATAAAAATAAATGAAACTACTCAAGCATCTAAAAATTATCATTCCCTCATTCATATTTTTTACAATGATGGAGATTTTTTTTGAAAACTCAGCATCATTTGATTCATTAATAGTTCTTTTGCTAATATCAGTTCTCAGCGCTTTTTGGATAACAAAATATAAATTTCTTCCAATTATTTTAACCTCACTATTTTCTTTGGGAAGTATTTTATTTTTGTTAATATTAGGAGATATATCCGAACCCTCTTTGTTGGGTTTTGAACGACTATTTCTTCAACAAGAAAATGCATTTCAACATTTTTATATAATTTCATCTTCAATTATATTCGCCTTTTCATTAATTGGTCTTGAAAGATTTTTCTTACAGCAAGAAAAATGGATGGAACAAAAAGAAGTCAAACTAAATCTCTTGGATTCAGGATATAATTTAAACCAGACAATAATGCTTATTTCGATTTTTCTAATATCATCGGGATCCTATGGTATATATATTATCCTTGACTTTCCAGCTTGGATTATTATGCTAATTATATTTTTATCCATTTTCTTTTCCACTCTGTATCTCACAAAAATCAATTTTATAAAAAGCAAAGCAAGCGGAATTCATCTTAATTCAGCAAAAAACAAAACATTTAATTTATACTCTTTTCTACTCGGATTTATCATGTTAGAATTAGTTTGGGCATTAAGTTTTTGGCCAGCTAGTCACTTAGTAATCGGCTCTATAATTCTTTCTGCTTATTACTGTTTTTGGAATATACTCAAAATTTATCTCAAAAATGAATTTTCAAGAAAAACTGTTTTTTTAAATTTATCATTTTTTATTATATTTATCGGACTGATTATTTTAATTCAGGATTGGCAAATAAAATAAATAAATCCAATAATTAATATATGCAATAACAAAAATTAAATTATATCTAAGTAAAAATAAATGAAAAATATTACTATAAAATCTCTGAGAGATAAACAGAACGAAAACGACGAAAATTCAGCAGAAACTTTTTTCAAAAAACCAAAAAATGAAATTAAAGAATTGGAAAAAAAATTGCCCAAGCCAAAAAGAGTTAATGCAATTTCAAAAACAATCCTTTCTGTTCTTTTCGTTCTAATTGTCGGAGGGATTGGAGGAATAACAATAGACAGATTCGCGCTACCATATTTATTATTTAAATATCCAGACCTAAATCAATACGAATTTCTCAAGAAAGTAAACGAGGGAACAACCGTCTGGGAAGTAATAAAAGAAATAAAAATTTCCCCAGACGAAGCTGTAACAGAGGCTATTAAAAAAGTTTCTCCTTCTGTAGTTGAGGTTATGGAATTCTCAAGTGAAGAAAGTTATTCATTCTATAAAGGATCAGGAATAATTCTGACTAACGACGGATATATAATAACTTCCATCGATAATATAACTCCGAAAGAAATAAATTCCGAAGATGAAAAAAGAAATATCATCAAGATAAAACTGAAAAATGAAAAAGTTTATGAAACAGAGCTAATCAAGGTTAATCTTCCTACTGGACTGGCAATCATCAAAATTGAGGAAAACAATCTTCCTGTTATTGCTTTAAGTGATTCAGAAAATCTTAAATTAGGAGAAACAATCATCGTCATAGACAGCGCAGTTGTGACAGATATTGTTTCAAAATTTATTGATGATTATTCTTTAAAGGCAACGACAGAAGAAAATAAACTAATTTTACAGAAAAGAATAAAGACTGTAAATTCTTTGAAAAACACATTTGACGGAGCGCCAGTACTGAATACTAAAGGAGAAATTATCGGTATCAGTCAAAGTGGAGATTTATTTATCCCAACAAACGAAGTCAAGGATTTCATAGATAGCGTGATGGATAAGAATAATTAAACCAAATTTCTTATTTGTAAATGAAGAACCTCGCAGCAAGCTGCCGAGGTATCAAGAGGAAGAAATCCCTTTTGACAACTCCAACCAATGCAAGCATCGGGGAATTCTATCGATTAAAAAGTCTATATAATTAATGACGAGCACCTGAAAAAGTGCCCGTCATTTTTCTGTTTGTATAAAGCTTAACGACATTATATAATGTAATAAACAAATATAATTATAATAAATGAATAATAACAAAAAAACAACCTTCCTTTCTCTTGGCGCTGAATCTATAGGAAGATTTGCTGTTTATTCTGACGACAGTGTTTTTGTTTCCGAAAATTTTGGCGATTTACTGAATGAAAATAATTTCAAAAATTATGAGAAAGCCGTTCTAAAACAAATTAAAATAAAGAAGCCTAATGTGATTTTGACAGATTTGCATCCGCTTTATGTTTCAACGGTTTTAGGAGAAGAATTATCAAAAAAACTTCAAATTCCACACATCAAAATTCAACATCATCTTGCCCATGTTTTCTCTGCAGTTGGGGATAAATTTTGCCATTCTAACCCTAACAATTGTAATTCTGAGATTAATATTTGTCATCCTGAGCTTGTCGAAGGATTTCAGTCCGTTGAGACTACAAGAGATTCTTCGACTCCGCTCCGCTCCGCTCAGAATGACAGTAATAATTTTAGACTTGATATAAAATACTCTTTACCAAATACTTTCTACGGCATTGCTTCTGATGGCACGGGTTTAGGTTTTGATGGGAACATCTGTGGTGGAGAGGTTTTTGAATTTAAAAATACAAAATCTATAAAACAGCCTCTGCACCAAGTTCAAAATAGCAGTATAAAAAGAATTGGCTCGCTTGAAGAACAAACTATGCTTGGCGGAGATTTAGCAGTCAAAGAACCGGCTCGTATGCTCATTAGCATTCTTTCAAAATTTCTGCCGAAAGAAAAAACATATGAAAATGTGGAAAAACATTATTCTAAAA
Organism: Minisyncoccota bacterium; assembly: GCA_023142595.1. GTDB lineage: Bacteria > Patescibacteriota > Minisyncoccia > JAHIHE01 > JAGLIN01 > JAGLLA01. Next base: position 14,524 of record JAGLJF010000003.1, read on the forward strand.
ACGAATTTGAACTTCTTTATAATCAACTTCAACAAGATTTCAATTGCCAAACAACAACAAGCACGGGAAGAATTTTAGATGCTGTTTCAGTTTTGCTTGACTTTGCAAAAAACGAACGAAAATCAAAACATGAAGCGACAAAACTTCTTGAAGAAAAATCTGCTATTCCGTATAAACTTAATCCAAAAATTACATTCGATAAAGATTATAACAGATATATTTTACAAACAACACCTCTTTTTGAATATTTATTAAAAAACATCAATAAAGATAAAAAAAGGCTTGCCACAACTGCACAATTATATCTTGCTCAAGGGTTTTTGGAAATTATCAATAAAAATTCAAATAATCAAAACAGTAAAATCTTTTTCGCTGGCGGAATAGCGAATAATCAAATTATGTCCTCATATCTGGAAAATAATAATGTTTATACATCAAAAAAAATCCCTCGTGGAGACGAAGGACTTGCATTCGGTCAAATTATATATTATTTGTCTAACTATATAAATTAATAAATCCCTAACAAATCCTCGGGATCAATTTTCCTTGTGGCATCTCAATCAGGCGTAAACCACCGATTGAAGTTTTCAAAAATACTCCTTTTCCTTTTTCTACTTCCCCAATAATTTTTGCTTCAGAATTAAACTTCTGAAGTTTTTTGACAACTTTGTCCGCATCTCTGGAGCTCACGCTCGCAATAAATCTTCCCTCAGACGGAAAGGCAAAAAGATTAATTCCTAAAAGCTCGCTAATTGCCACTACATCTTTTTTAAACGGTAGATTTTTTTCATCAAGAACAATTTTCACTTTTGATTTTTCAGCAATTTCATTCAAATTTTCTCCCAAACCTCCTCTCGTTGGATCTTTACAAACATGCAAAAATTTAGCCACACTTTGTACTTCCTTAACAAGTGGCTGACAATCGCTTTTTAATTTTGTTTTATAATTAAACCTCTCGCTCAAAATCACAGCACCGTGCTCTCCTAAATTTCCTGAAGCAATAATTTTGTCTCCTGGCTTTGCCTCACTATTTGAAATTATTTTTTTTGCCAGACCGACTCCGGAAGTTGTAATTTCAATTTTATCAATTTTTCCTTTTTCAGTTACTTTTGTATCCCCTGTCACAACTGGAACTTTTGCTTCACGCGAAACCTTATCAATTGATTTGATGATTTTTTCCAAATCTTTTGCTGGAAATCCTTCTTCGATCACAAAAGAAAGTGAAATTCCAATCGGCACTGCGCCCATTACAGAAACATCATTAATCGTCCCACACATCGCAATTTTTCCAATATCACCACCTTTAAAAAATAAAGGGTCAATTATAAAAGCATCGGTCGTGAAAGCTAATCTTTGATTTCCCAAATCATAAATCGCCGCATCATCTCCTGTATTTTTCCACTTCCCTGTATATTTCATAATTTTCCGCAAATCCTTGAAAAATTCCCAAGAAGCTTTTCCACCCGAACCAAGCTCAAGAGAAATTGATGAATTTTTATTGAATGATTTTGATGTTGACATATTTTTGGTTTTATGATAAATTAATTAGTCATATTTATGATTTGACACAAAATATGGAGGCTTAATATGGGAAATACAGAAATAATTGCTAATTTGGGAATTGATCAATATAAGAAACGGCTTGAAGACTGCTTCAGAGGCATTACAAAAAAAATTGAAGATAAAATAGCAGATGCCCTCGCCGTCACAGAAGATATAAATAACTTAGTTGATTTGCCAGAACAAACGAGAAATCAACTCAAGTCAATATTATTTATTGAACTGGTTGCTCTGTATGAAAAAGAAAAATCATATGACAGCACTTATGAAATAATGGGCATCACCAAAGAACAGGGTTCTGACGCTCTAATGGATGTTCTATCGGGAAATTATGATTAAATTTTGACAGATAAATCTGTCTCTGAAGATATCAACTTATCAACATAGGTTGCTCTGTCTTCTTTTTTTATCCCAAATATTTTAAGGAATCTTGATTATCTAAAAACCTATAACGATAAAGAACAGAATTCCTATTTCCTGTCATTTTGTGGGAGTAATAACGACGAGAAATCTGTGAATAGTATTAGTCTAAAATTAATTAGTTTTCAAACCCCCTAGCCCCCTTATCAGGGGGAACGAGACTTAATTGGTTTATAGATCTCTAAATTACTTCGCGCATTTCAATAATTCACAGCAATCAACTTCAAAGCGTCGCTCTTGACAAGAATCTCAATTCGTGTTAGGATTAGGTGTAAAAGTCTTTTGTAAGGCTTTTTTAATTATTAATTTAATATATGTGTAAACGCTTTTTAAGCAGCGTAAAGTCAAAGAAACATTCATTGATTATAACAGTTATTGCTGTAGCAATCATAATCACCGGACTATTGTCCTCTCAACGTCTTACGGGAGCAGTGGTAGAACAAAAAACAAATAAAAATCAAAATAATTCTTGTAATATTAAAGAAGTAAAAGGTTTTTCTATGCCAGAACTATCTTTTCAAAAAGAAGATTTATCAAATAATGTTCCTGATTCAGAAGAAAAGGTTTTGGCCGTAATGACAGGGGCTAAAGAATCAATCGAAAGCTCAACAAAACAAAGAAAGCTTGTTCTTGTGACAGCATATTCTTCAACAATTGACCAAACTGACTCTACTCCATTTATCACAGCAAACGGAACTCATGTTTATGATGGAACAATCGCAGCCAACTTTCTCAAGTTTGGGACAAAAGTTAAATTCCCATCATTATATGGAGATAAAATTTTCACAGTAGAAGACAGGATGAAGAGCGATTATAAAGTTGATATCTGGTTTCCTACTAGGCAAGAAGCTCTCAATTTTGGAGCGAAAAGAGTTGAAATCGAAATTCAGTAAAATTATATAAATTTACAAAAAACTTTAAGAAGCTAATAAATTTTTCTCTTATAATTTATTTTTTGCTTTAATTCCTGGATTCCCTTCTTCAAGGGAATGACAAAAATAAACAGCCTTAACGGGTTGTTTATTTTTTATTAAAAACTTTTAACAAAAATTTGTGAATTTTGAGAAGTTGTTTTGGAGTCTCAATGCTAAAATCCCTAGAGAGTGTTTTAACACTAAAATAAATCAAAGATAAAAATCCGCATAAAACAAGGACAATATTAATAAGCCTAAAAATCAAACTAAAAGCAAACCCATCACTTTTGCCAAGATTCAAAAGATTAAATATAAATGTCAAAGATGCCTCGAAGCTTCCTAATGATCCAGGAATTGGAATAAAATTAGCTAGGGTAGAAATAAAAAATATGGCCGCTGAATGTGTTAAATCAATTGTTTTTCCCAAAGACAGAACAATTACCCAAATCGTTATTAAATATAATAATATTTCAGCAAAGGCGAGAATGAAGGCTTTAGCAAATGTTGCAGTTTTGTTATTAAAAAATTGAGCAATAATTTTTTCCATTTTTTCGAAATTTTCTTCTTTTCTCTTGATAAATTTAATTTTGTCTAATCTAGTTGTTTTGAGAATAAATATAAAAAATCCATGACCATCAGAATTATCTCTAATAAGACGAGAATAAAAAAGATGCAAAATAAATAATGCTGAAACTATTATAAATCCAAATCCATAAAAAACGCTAACCGGAAGAGAAAAATAATGAACCAAAAAAAGAAATCCAAAAATCATAAACAAGAAAAGTGAGAAAAAATAAATCACTTGATCAATAATCACTGAGGCAAATGATTTTTCCCAGCTATATCCAGACTCTTCCTTGATCATGTAAGCTCTCACTGGTTCTCCTCCAACCAAAACAGAAGGAGTGACGTAGCTTACAGCAAATCCAGCCAATTTTGCTCGCAGTAATTTTCCAAAACTTATTTTGTGACTATTTTGAGCCTCAATTATTATTTTCCAACGAAGAGTTCCAAAAATAAAAATTGCCACAAAATTTATCAAAAAAACAGCCACAATAGCTGGTAGTGGGAAGATTTTGATAGTTTGAATTACGCTCTCAATTCCAGCTTGTTGTATCGCTCCTATAAAAAGAAACAAACCTAGAATCAAAGATAATAAAAAAATAATTCTTTTCATTTTTTAATCAAATGGTTTATGTATTGTGCCGAGGGAGGGACTCGAACCCTCACGAAGTATAAGTTCAACGGATTTTAAGTCCGTCGCGTCTACCAATTCCGCCACCCCGGCAAGTTTTATATTGTGTTGTCAATTTGGAGGCCTGGGTCGGATTTGAACCGGCGTACACGGTTTTGCAGACCGCTACCTAACCACTCGGTCACCAGGCCATATATTCAGATGTTTTGCATCCTTTAAACATAGTTAAAGTTAGCATAAAATCAAGCAGTGGTCAAATCAAACCTCTGTAATTTCATCTTTATTATCTTTTTCAATTTCCTTGATAATTTTTGGAATTTTCTGAAAATCTTTTTGCAACTCTTCAAGCAATGATCTTTTATATAAAGTCGCTGCTGGATGATAAACAGGATAATATATCCTGCCATTATATCTTTTCGGCTTTCCGTGATCGACTGAAATCTTTTGCCCAGGAAGAAATCTATCCATTGAATGCCTGCCCAAAAGTACAATTAGTTTCGGTTTGATGATTTCAATTTGTTGATTAAGCCAATCTTTACACATCACAACTTCCTCTGGTTTCGGATCTCGATTTTCAGGAGGTCGACATTTGACAACATTCGCGATATAAACATCGTCTCTTTTTAATTTTATTGACTCAATCATTTCATCAAGAATTTTCCCTGCGCTACCAATAAAAGGAAGCCCCGCTTCATCTTCCTTTCTGCCTGGTGCTTCACCGACAAACATAATCTCCGCCTGATCACTACCCGAACCACAAACAACATTGATGCGAGTCTTACAAAGCTCACACTTTTTACATTGAGATATTTTTTCGTTAAGTTTTTTGAGAGACATTTTTAAGTGTTGTTAAAATATTAAAATAATTTTTACCACCTCACTCCAATATCCAATTCATCTTCTGATTTTCCAATCAAACCAGAATCACTTTGCAGAAAATAATTTCCTTCAATTGAATTGGAAAATTGAGGATCTTCGGAAAAATTGTTGTCTTGCATTTCACACTCTCCGTAACAAACAAAATTATTTTTATTATTCCAAATATTATTATGACTGATTGAAATGCCTTTACTTTTGACATCAACATTAATTCCTGCACAAAGTTCACAAATTCCATTGTCTGAAATAATATTGTTTGTAATATCTGCGGAAGAATTGATTGCATAAATTCCATAAGTCGCCCCAAGATAGGTTTTGTAGTGATTATTATAACTTATAGTATTATGATTTATCAATGCAGAGGAATTATATAAATCAATGCCGATTTTATTGTCCGTAATGAGATTATCTAATATAATTACTCGGTCAACTTTTAAAACACTGTTGGCTCCATACTCCTGTGTGGAGCCAATTTGTTTATTATCCTCATCGTACAGTTTTTCTTCTTTTTGAAAATTATAAACCTGAATTCCTTTGCTTGCAAATTGTAAAGCATTTTTTTGAATAACAGGAGCTGAGCTTCCTTTAATATAAATATTAAACTTATTATCAGTCAAAATGTTATCGTGTATCCACGGAGAAGAATCTTCAATCAAAATTCCGCTCAAGTTTTTTCCAGAATTTTTAATAATAAATCCAGATAATGAAGTCTTGCTGGAAATGCCATTTTTAAATGTCACAACATTACCACTGCCATTTCCATTAATTATAACATTAAGATTTTCTTTTTGGGATGAAAGTTCGTCAATTGAATTTTCTTGTTCATCACAATCAGCTAGTTCTAAATTTTCATCAACTTCATCTGCAAAGCATTCAAAAGTCAAAGACGCCTCAGGAATTAGATTTACTTTGCCAGTTCCAACTAAGCTAACTCCTTCTTTCATTGCTATATTCTCTTGATATTCTCCTGGAGAAACTTCGATCACATCTCCCTCTTTGGCATTTTCAATTGCTATTTGAATTGATTTATAATCTTCAGGAACTTTAATTATCGCTGGTTGATTTTGTCCCTCTATTGCAACTTTGAGAAAAAACAAAGTTTCACTTTTTTTGAGTCCAAAAAAAATATTACCAGCTCTGACTAATTTATCGACATATTTTTCAATCAACAATTTTCTTTCCGCCTCCCTTTTTTCTTTTCTGCTTTTGATCAAGCTTATTTCACCTTCTTCGTAGTTATCGTTTAAATTTTTTATATCGACAATTTCCAGTTCCATTATTTTAATAATATTTTCTGATTCGAATTCATCAATTTTTGCAAATTGACTCTCGTTTCTATTATTTTCAAAATTATAACTTGCGTTTTGCCATGCAAAAACAATACCAACCAAGGATATGAAAAAAATTAATATAAAAATTATTTTTTGTTTCATTTTTCAATTGCCTAATATAAAAATACTTACTTGTATTTATATCTTTCCTTTCAACTCCTTCAAAATCTCCAGCTCTTCTCCCGCTTTATTATTCGGAGTTTCAAGAATAAAGTCCATACTCTTTAATCTTTCATCTTGCAAAATTGCTTCAAACCCTTCTATCCCTATTTTACCATTTCCGATATTATCATGTCGATCTTTGTGCGAATCAAATTTTGCCATAGAATCATTGAGATGAACTAGCCCCAGTCTTTCAATCCCAATAATTTTATCAAATTTATCAAAAGTATTTTTTACCGCTTTCTCATTCCGCAAATCGTAGCCAGATGCAAAAGCATGAGCAGTATCAAAACACACTCCTAGTTTATTTTTCTTGATTTCTTTTTCAACTTCTTTGATAAAATATGCAATTTCTTCAAAATTATCTCCCATAATTTCTCCAGCACCTGCCGTGATTTCCAGAAGAAGCTTAGCGTTAAAATTTTTTTCAATATCGTTTTGCAAAAATATTTTTTTCAAACCAGCAACTAACTTTTCTTTGGCTTCTTTTTCTCCCAAGTCTTTAGCACTACCGAGATGCGTCACAACCGCTTTGGCTCCCAACAAATCTGCTTTTTGAAGCTCTTCTTTAATGGAAGAAATCGAACCATAATAAATCCTACTGTTCGCGGAGGCAAGATTTATATAATATGGCGTATGGATATAATAATTTTGAAGATCATATTTTTTTGCTTCTGCTTGAAAATCACTAGCAACTTTTTCGGTAATTTCCACAGACTTTCCTCCATGTGGTGATTTTGAGAAAATTTGAAAACACTCACAACCAATCTCGTGAGCTCTTTGAGGGGCTTTTTCGATACCTCCTGCAATTGAAATATGAGCGCCAAATTTCATTTATTGTTTTAGTTTTTTATATTTTTTAATAAGCTTATGAACAAGATCTCTTATTTTTTCTGGATCTTTTTCGTCATCTGAAATTTGGATAAGTTCTTTAAAAAAAGAGTCTGCCTTAGGATAATTTCCATTACCGCTTTCTATATATTTCAAATGACTTGTTTTATAATTGTTTATTCTTTTCATTGGAATTTCAGAAGGTTTTTCGTTATAGTACAAACACATTTTGAACATCCAAAATTCAAAAATATGAGATTCCAATAATCCTTCCTTGAAAAATAAAAACTCATTCGTAAACAAATTCCAATATCGAAAATACCAAGTTTTAACTTTTTTCTGATTAACACATTCCACGGCCTCAATTATTATAAAGTCATATTCTTTTGTAAAAGAATTCAAAACATTAATTTTATTTGCCTTTTGTCCAATATTAATTGATTTTGATATTTTTCTTATTTGCAAATAGGAAAAAATAACTCCAACGGTAATCGCAACACTAGACATTATTTCCGCATAATATTTCAGAATTTCATTCATAAAATTTGTTAATTTATTTAGACTTTCTATATTTTTGAACAAGCTTATGAACACGATTTTCTATGTTTTCTTCATTTTTTTCTTCATCTGCAATTTTTATCAACTCATGATAGAAGGCATCCGTTCTAGGATAACTTTTTTCTCTGTTCTTCATATATTTTAAATGACTTTTTTTGTAACAAGGCGTTCTTTTCAAGCAAGCGTCAGATGGTTTTTCGTTATAGAATAAACATAATCTGAAAGCCCAAAATTCAAAAATTAACGGGTCAAGAATTCCTTGATAAAAAAATACAAATTCGTTTGTATATAAATTCCAAAGTCGAAAATACCAAACGTCAACTTTTTTTTGCGAATTACAATCTCCTATCTCAATCATCAAAGAATCATATTCTTTTGTAAAACGACCGAGAACTTTTATAAAATTTGATTTTTTATTTATATCAATTGTTTTTGATATTTTTTTAATTTGCAAATAGGAAAATAATACTCCAAATATAATCGCTAAACTTGTCATAGCATCTAGCACATCTTTCAAAATTTCATTCATTTTTTTATTTTATAAATTATTTTTTAAGATAGCTTTTCTGATTTCTTCAACGCTTTTTGATGAATCTGTATTATTTATTTCAAATCCTGAAGCAAGTTTGTGTCCTCCTCCTCCAAGACTTCTGGCTATTCTAGAAACATCAATGCCTTTATATTCCTCGCTACGAAGACTTCCTTTTATTTTATTATTCATAGACTCGGTTAAAAGCAAGGAAAACTTTGCATCACTTATTGTGTTGATAACATTTACAAGTCCCATAAGTTCTTCTTCTTTAACTCCAAGATTATCCATATCAGATTTATTTATATAAGAAACAGCCATTCCATTTTCTGGATCAGTTTGAATTCTCTCCAATGCTATTCCCCATAGTTTTATTGCCGCTAAACTTTTGGTGCTAAAAATGTTCTTTGCAATTTTATCAACACGCGAACCTTTTTTCATAAATTCTGCAGCCGCCTGAAGTGATTCTGAATCCGTGTTGTTGTGTTGAAAACCTCCAGTATCCGTAAAAATTCCAGTCAATAAACAATTTGCAATATCTTTGGAAATATTTATCTTCATTTCTTTCAATAAATTAAAAACCAAAACGGCAGTTGACGATGTCTTGTGGTCTATGATTTCAACACAATTTTTGACATTGTCACATTCTGTTTTATTTTTAGGATGATGGTCAATAATTAACAAATTATCAAAAGAAGAAACAATGTCTTCAATACCATCAATGCCCGTTCTGGAAAAAAGCGCGCAATCCAAAAGAACAATCAAATTTTGATGTTCTGGATTAATTTTATTTTTAATTTGTGAAACTTCTGGCAGAAAATCAAAGACGCTCGGCACAATATCTTTGGAAAAACATTTCACTTTTTTGCCAATAGATTTTAGTCCCTCGGCCGATCCAAGCATAGATCCAATGGCGTCTCCGTCTGGATTTTTGTGTGACAGAATAAGAATATTTTCACTAGATTGTATCAAGTTGATTGCCTGTTGCATATGTTTTTTTATTTATCGTCTTTATGTATTTTTTTAATCAGTTCATCAATTTTTTTTACCTGTTCTCCTGTTTCATCAATCTTAAAAACAATTCTTGGTAATGGATTCATAACAAGTTTTTTGTTGATCTTTTTTTGGATGAAATAAATATTTTCCCTAAGAGCTTCTTTGACTTCATTCTTTTTCTCAAATGGCAGAACACTAATAAAAACATCCGCATAACGGAGGTCTTTGGAAACGCTTGCGCTGATGATTGTCACCAAGATATCTAGAGGAAAATTCATTTCAGAAAGAAGAGCTTTCCCCACTTCTTGTTTGATGAGTTCGTTAACTTTTTCAATTCTTTGACTCACAATATTATTCGATAAAAAATTATAGTTTTCTTTTCACAAGTTCTTTTTTATAAAAATGCAGAACATCTTCTTCTTCGATAATAATATCTCCTTCATATGTTATTCCAGCATCATTTCCTTTTTTAACTCCTTTCACTGCCTTCTTATTTGCCTGAAGTTCCTTGACAGTGCCTCCTCCGACAATCTCTTCATCTCTCAATACTTCAATTAATGCCCCTTTTTCAACTTTTCCGCTTTCCACTTTCGCCCCCACAATCATATCAACTTTTTTGGCCGATTTTTTGGCTGATTTAAAAATTGCAATTACTTTTCCAATTCCAAGATCTGTCCTAACTTCTTCTGGCTCAAGAATCAAGGTAAGTCCTTCTTTAATTTCATCAACAAGTTCATAAATAACTTTATAAATTTTTATTTCTACCTTTTCTTTTTCTGCAAATTTTTCTAAGACAGAGTTGGCATTAACATTAAATCCAATAATTTCTGCTCCTGAAGAATGACACATTTTGATGTCAGTTTCGGTTATATTTCCAACTCCCATTTTCAAAATCTGAACTGCTACGGTTTCGGATTCGATAGTTTCAAGAATTTGGACTATAGCTTCCAACGATCCTTTAGTGTCTGCTTTCAACACAATATTCAATTTTTTTACTTTATGAGATTTTACAAGCTCTTTTATTTTAGCCGTACTGAGAACTTTGTCAGAAGGACCGTCCGACGACTGAAGTTTATTAAATTCTTTTACTCTTGTTTCTGCAGCAAGCCGTCCCGATTCTTCAAGAAGAAATGAACCAACTTTTGGAACATCATTTAAACCTAAAATAGTAACTGGCATAGATGGAGTAGCTTTATGAACTCTTTTTCCGCTAAAATTTTCAATTCTCTTGATTCTTCCCCACATAGATCCAGCACTAATATAATCTCCTTCTTCCAGTGTTCCATTTTGTATCAAGACAATAGAGACTGGTCCTATTTGAGCATCCATATGAGATTCAATTACAAATCCCTCTGCAATGTCTGACGGATTTGCTTTAATTTCTTCCATATCAGCCGTCAAAATAATCATATCTAACAGCTCATCAATTCCTTCCCCAGTCTTTGCAGAAACATTAATGCAAATTGTTTTTCCACCCCAATCTTCAGGAGCAAGGTCATTTTCTGCAAGCTCTTTTTTGACTTTTTCAATGTTTTTGTCAGCTTTATCGACTTTAGTAATAACAACTATAATCGGAACTTCAGCCTCTTTTGCAAACATGATAGCTTCTTTTGTTTGAGGCTTAACACCATCATCTGAAGCAACCACAATTACTGCCAAATCTGTAATATATGCCCCTCTTTCTCTCATAGAATAAAATGCTTCATGTCCAGGAGTATCGATAAAAGTTATGGTTTCCCCTTTTTTCTTAACTTGATAGGCACTAAAATTCTGAGTAATTCCACCGGACTCTCCGCTGGCTACATTTGTCTCAAGAATTTTATCCAAAAGAGTAGTCTTTCCATGATCAACATGTCCCATAATTACAACAACTGGAGGTCTTTTTTTGGCACCAGGCCCTGTATATTTTTTCATCTGTAATTTTCTCTTTTCGGCAATAGATTCTGATTTTTCCAACGTAAAATCAAAATGATCGGCAATAATTTCAGCAGTATCAAAATCAAGATATTCATTTATATTAGCAAAGATTCTGTTTTTAATAAGTTCTGAAATTAATTCAGTTGACTTTATTTCCATTTTCTCAGCCAAATCCTTAACCATGATTTTTTCAGGCATCTGAAGAACCTTCTTGATATTTTCAGTTTTGGCATCTTCTTTTTCAATTTCTTCTTCTTGTTGCTTGACCATTTTTATTTAAAATTATGTAATTTATCAACTATTTGAGGCAATCGCTAGAGCCTTTTCTTCTTCTTCGCTAAGCTTATATTCAGACTTTCCTTCAATAATCTGCTTTGAATAAACCTTAACTCCATCTCTTGAATATAGACTAAGTATAATAACACCGCTCAACGAATTGTCAAGAAGTGCAATTGCAAAACTTTGGTTTCCACCGACATCTCCAAATGGATTAAATCTAACAACCCCTACTTTCTGAATACATTTTTTGATATTCTCTCGAATTTCTTCATTCTCTTTGTATATTTTGTCTATATTCTCGTTAATTTTGTTAGAATTTTTTATCTGATTATAGATAACTTCTTCAAGGTCTTTACTTTGCTTCCCAGTAAAAAAGCTTCTTGTCTTTTTCTTTATGTTTTTCAAACTCAAACTTAAATAAGTATTCCATGCAAATAAAAAAATCAAAATTGCAATTCCAACGATAATTACAGCTTCTTGATTATTATTAAAGATGTTTATAATTTCTGACATTTATTTTATATAGATTAAAGATAAAACTAAAAAAGCTACTATGTAACTATACACATAATAGCTTTTGTGTCGTTATAAGTCAATGAAGAAATAAACAATTTTAAATTCAAAAAATGACGACCGAAGATCCTAAATGATACAAATCTAAACCTAGCGATTGAGGAGAGAGATTTTTCGCCTTATAGTTATTATAATGAACGAAAAACGCTATTTTTAGACCTGATTAGGACAACTTCAATCGCCCTTTTTTGAAAATAATTCTTCTTAATTTATTGCTTCCGATATATTATCAGAAGTTTTTTTAAACCTACCTTTTTGATTTTGTCATCCTGAACTTGTTTCAGGATCTTTCGTAATATTAGTATCATTCTAATAATCTCACAAAACTAGAAGTTGCATACGACAGATTCTAAACTAAATTCAGAATGACAATTGTAAAAGATAAACTTAAAAAAATAGAAGGGAGATTTTAGATTTTTTTATCTAGGCATACATTTTTGTATGTTCTCCTGTTTGGTGTGTAACCAAACAACCCTGTGAGCAGATTAGGTCTACTCTTTCTCTTCTTTATGTACCCTTGTTACAGGGTGCCAATAATTTTTCTGAGAATGACGATGATAAAGAACATCGTCTTTCACCTTTCTCTCCTCCCCGTCAAACTTAGGAAGAAGAGCCTCAATTCCTCCGATAGGATCTGAACATTTTTCCTCTTCAAAGAGAGGAGAAAATTCATTTTCAATCTTTTCGTAAGCTTCACCTTTTCCTGGTGAAACTTCCCATGCCAAAGTGTAATCACTTTGACCTTCTTCGATAAAAACTGATAATGGCTTGAATCGAGCCATCAGTTCAACAGCTTTTATTGCTGCTTCCGCTGTGTTGGGATTACTATGACCCCAACTACTAGCATGAGTCACCAGCTGAGTAAATACTGTCGTGCTCGGAAGCACTATAGCATTTATTGGTCTCTTCAACTTTACAAGACCTTTATATTTTTGCCATGACATTCCTTGAATGCCATGAATTTCAGTAGTGAATACACTAGCACTGTATGTCCTTATTGACGGACATACATTCACAAACCCAGCAGATTCCTGAGCTTTATATCCTTTCAAAGGAATAATTACAGGCATTTCAGGCTTGAATTTTTCCTCTTTAGTAATCTCAATAAGATCACCAACTTCTCCTCCAAATCGGAGAACAAATGCCCCAGACTGTGTCTGGGTAACATCTACAACAGATACTGACAAGTTTCTATTGCCAGTATTAATATATAATGCATTCATAATATCACCTCTCCCACTTCCTTTTCAGATAATTCCAAGAAGCGAGATTTTATATTTAGACTATAACAGTCAAAGCATTCACCAAATCCGTTAGTAAATATTTTGACTATTATAATCAAGATGACAAACACAAAAAATTTTATGTTTTTTCTTCTTTTTTCAAAGAACATTTTCACCTCCGATAATTTATCAGAAGCTTTTTCAAACCTACCTTTTTAATTTTGTCATCCTGAACTTGTTTCAGAATGACAATTGTAAAAGATAAACTTAAAAAAAGAAAAGAAGAAATATGTTAATTATTCTTTGGAGACATTATGTCATCTCCATTTGGATAATCACCTGCTGTCATTATGTTTCACCTCCGTGCAAATTATTTCTTCTTTTTTTGAGAATATTATTTTTTAATATCCTCCTTGTTAAATGTTTTTTCAACCCCTCTTTGCAAAACATAGAGGTTGATGTAAATGAGTCTGGGTATTGTTGGTTTAACGGGTCTATATGATTTTAGCCGTAACCTCAACTCTCTCCTCTTTTACATCAATCTATATGCTTTGTTTATTGCAGTGTGACTCAAGTGTCATCCTGAACTTGTTTCAGGATCTTTTGTTTTATGGGCAATGTTTCTAATAATTTCACAAAACTAGAAATTGCAATCGACAGATTCTGAAATAAATTCAGAATGACAGCAAACAAACAAAAAACGGATAGGAATATTTCTTTGAAAAAGAGTGTCCTAACCGTTTTTTTATATAGAAAAGGTCAGTTGGTAAATTAAATCTATATTTATAGATAAATATATGATTCAATAATTCTCTCCTCAAAAAATTAATAATCGCTATATTCAATTTTTAAATTACTGCACTTTCTTACCATAACAGAGTATTTTAACATACTTTGCAAATCTTGTCAAGGGGTTAATATAAATCCATTTTAGAATATTTATAGACTTTAATTTATATGCTATAATGTCTTTATGAATAAAATCTTAGAAAACTTAAACGACAAACAAAAAGAGGCCGTGACTACAATTGAGGGGCCTGTTTTGGTTATTGCTGGTCCTGGTTCTGGAAAAACAAGAGTGCTCACGCATCGCGTGGTTTATGCTATTGCTCAAAAAAATATTCCCAAAGAGAGTATTCTAGCAGTCACTTTCACAAACAAGGCTGCCAAAGAAATGAAAAACAGAATCGTGTCTTTGCTGGGAAGTATGAATGCGTTAGGTTCTGACAAAAAAGCATTTCACAAAGCAATCAATTCATATTCAACTTCTTTTGCAACAGACTTTCCGACAATCTCAACTTTTCACAGTCTCTGCGTGAAAATTTTGCGAGACGAAGCTGAACACATCGGTTACAAAAGAGATTTTGTCATTTTTGATAGCGATGACCAAAAATCCTTGATCAAAAAAATAATGAAAGAATTACAAATTGATACAGAAAGCTTTAATCCACGAACGATTTTGGCAGAAATTTCCAATGCCAAGAATGAACTTCGAAATCCAAAAACATATGAGGAGATGATTGACGGATATAAAGAGGAAACCGTAAGTAAAATTTATAATATATACCAAAAGAGACTCAAAGAAAATAACTCGATGGATTTTGATGATTTGATTATGCAAACTAGCATTTTGTTTTTCACAAATCCTAAAATTCTGGAAAAATATCAAGACAAGTTCAGATATATTATGGTTGATGAATATCAAGACACAAACCATGCTCAATATAAGCTGGTTAATCTTTTGAGTAAAAAACACAAAAATATTTTTGTAGTTGGTGATGATTGGCAGAGTATTTATAAATGGCGTGGTGCTGATATCAAAAATATTTTGGAGTTTGAAAAAAGTTATGCTGGCGCAAAAACAATTCTTTTAGAACAAAATTATCGCTCTACGCAAAAAATTCTTGATGCTTCGTATAGCATTATCGCCAAAAATGTAAATCGAAAAGAAAAAAGTCTTTGGAGCAAAAAAGAGTCTGGTTTTCCAATTACAGTTTATGAAGCAGCTAATGAAAAAGGAGAAGCAGAGTTTATTATTTCAGAAATTGCTAAAGCTAATACAAAAGACAACTTAAGGCTTAATGAAATCGCGATTTTGTACAGAACGAACGCTCAATCTCGTTCGATCGAAGAAGCCTTTTTGCAATATAATGTTCCATATCGAATTATAGGTGGAATCAAATTTTATATGAGAAAGGAAATCAAAGACATTATAGCCTACTTCAGGCTCATTCAAAATCCAACAGATTTAATGAGTTTTGAAAGAGTGGTCAATACTCCAAAAAGAGGACTTGGCAAATCAACATATGAAAAAATCATCTCGGAAAGTCGCAATCAAGGAAAAGGTATTGTAGAAATTATTTCGAATTACAACAAGGGAGATATTTCTGCGAAAAGATTAGAAAGTTTGGTTGGCTTTGCAAAGATAATTGAGAATTGCAAAGAAAAAACAAAAACAATGAAAATCAAAGAGGTTTTGGAATATCTTTTGACAAATATAAACTATGAATTATATATCAAAGACGGAACAGATGAAGGAGAATCGAGATGGGAAAATGTAAAAGAACTTTTCACGGCTGTTGAAAAATATGACGATTTTACAGCCGAAAAATCATTGAATCTTTTTTTGGAAGAAGTTGCCTTGGCGACCGATTTGGATAAAGTAGACGAAAAACAAGACGCGGTCACTTTAATGACATTGCATTCTGCAAAAGGGTTGGAATATGATACGGTTTTTATTATTGGATTGGAAGAGGGACTACTTCCTCATGCGATGAGTTTGAGCGATGAGTTTGAAATGGAAGAAGAAAGAAGATTGTGCTATGTTGGATTGACTCGAGCAAAAAACCGAGCTCATCTTGTTTTTGCCCGTGTACGAAGAATTTTTGGCTCCACTCAATCAAACTATCCTTCTCGATTTATATCTGATATTCCCGATCATCTTGTTGATATGCAAAATCAGGGTTATAGTTATTTAGATAGTGATGAAAGTGAAGCAAATTACTTGTAATATAAAAAATAGAGATCAAGGACCCTTATATAGGTCTTCAATCTCTGCCCAGTAAAATGAAGCTTTTATTTTCTAATCAATCGGACTTTTCTTCCAGTCGATCTGAAATTTTCTTTTAGCAGGTCAATCGGATCTTCGGCATGAGTTAGTAAGCAGAAGTTTTCAATCAGAGCTTCTTCTGAGAAAACCTTAGTTTCTTCTTCGGTCGTTTTCAGCCAAGTTAAATGAAATTCACACAAAGAATCGCTATTTTGATGAACTCGTTTTTTTGTTATTTTTATTCCAAAACTATTTTCGGAGAAAATTTGCCACTCTGCATCGAACTTGATTGTGTCGATAACTTCCCGGATAAACTTTTTCAAATCCTGGATTTTCTTTCTTTCTTCTTCTTTTTCCACAATTTTTTTTCTCTCTTCCTCATCGAATCTCTCTTCTTCTGTCAATAACTCTGCTTTTATTGATTTCATTTTATAGCACCTTAATTTTTTTGTATATTTATAATAAATGAATTTTTTGTTTCGTTTAGTCAAGATATTTCTTGCACATTCCTACATTTACAGGTAATATGTCTCAAGCAATCCTAGCGAGAGGATGAGAAACTAACTCGGAATACTATCATAGTATAATATATTTGTCAATAACCGCATAATAATATTTAATAAGCTAAAATTATGCTTTCAAAAGAAGAAATTCAAAAAATATTCAAAACTCCAAACATGGCAATTCTCAAAAGCTTGGGACAGAATTTTTTGATTGACGAAACTGTTTTGAAAAATATAATTACTTGTTCAGATTTAAATAAAGATGGCGTTGTAATTGAGATTGGTCCAGGACTTGGAACTTTGACTGAAGAGCTTTCAAAAAAATGTAAAAAAGTTATTGCCATCGAAAAGGACAATGAGTTTGCGCAAATGCTTGAAGGAAAATTTGAAAATGTGGAAGTGATTAATGGTGATATTCTGCAAATGAATATTAATGAGCTGGTTCATAAATATTCTCAAAACGGAAAATTCAAACTTGTTTCCAACATCCCCTATTATATTACCTCTCCAATTATAAAATTATTTCTAGAAAATGCCATCCAACCAGAAGTCATTGTTTTGTTGATGCAAAAAGAAGTGGCTCAAAGAATTTGTGAAAAACCAGGAAAACTGAGTATGATTGCGCTAGGCGTTCAAGTTTATGGAGAACCTGAAATTGTCGGTTTCGTTAAAAATACTTCTTTCTATCCAGCGCCAAAAGTTGATTCGGCAATTTTGAAAATAAAAAATATAAAACGAGAATTTTCTGACGAATATTATCAAAAGTTATTTCGAATTATGAAAATTGGTTTTTCATCCAAAAGAAAAAAATTATTGAACAATCTTTCAGCAGGTTTGCAAATCGAAAAAAAGGAAGCAGAAAAATTTCTTAATCAGACAGAGATCGATTTGAAAGTCCGCGCGCAAGAATTGAGCATTGAACAATGGGAAAAATTAATGGAAGTTTACACGACCGTAGAGACGTAGCAATGCTGCGTCTCTACAACAATAGATAATATAAATTAAAAATTTTGATATGTCTCGGCTATATAAGAATAAATTCAAAACTGAATCAACGAGATTGAAAAAATGGGACTATTCACAGAATGGTTTTTATTTTGTGACGATTTGCACGAATAATCATCAGTTGTTTTTTGGTGATGTAAAAAAATCAGAATCAGAACATTGTCCAATTTTTGAAATGAAAAAATCGCCCATTGGCAAAATCGCCGAAAAATATTGGTTAGAAATTCCAAAACATTTTTCAAATGTAAAATTAGATGTATTTGTAATTATGCCAAACCATTTACACGGGGTAATTGAAATTTGTGATGATATTGTGATTGATAAAAATAAACCGTGCAAACATGTAGAGACGCAGCAATGCTGCGTCTCTACAACAACAAATAATGAATCAAAAACATTTTATAGATTAATTCCAAAATCACTGCCTGTTATTATTCGCTCATTTAAATCAATTTGTACAAAAACAATAAATCAGAAATTTGATGATAGAAATTTTTCCTGG
Source organism: Minisyncoccota bacterium (assembly GCA_023142595.1). Lineage (GTDB taxonomy): Bacteria > Patescibacteriota > Minisyncoccia > JAHIHE01 > JAGLIN01 > JAGLLA01. Next base: position 32,950 of record JAGLJF010000003.1, read on the forward strand.
CAATCGAAATACTATGATCATATTATTAGAGATGAAAAATCATTAGACGAAATCAGAAAATATATTATTGATAATCCCGCAAAATGGGATTTGGATAAGAATGTTGTTGAGAATTTTTATAAATAGCAAAATCCATCAGATTCAATTTGTGAAAATTTATATGGTAGAGACGTAGCAATGCTGCGCCTCTACAAAGAATTTCTACTTGGGGTTGACATGTTTTTAATAGGGCTTGACAAGTTCTGTTTTTTTATGTACAATGTAGAGTTCTAATGATGGGAAGTAGTACCTAAAATCTATTGAAGAACAAAGGGGAAATTGCAGATTATCGCTTAATTTACAAAACTTTATTTACCACTATTAGAACCTGTCGGTTTTGCAAAAACAAAACAGACAGATTTGTCGATAATTTCGGCAAAGGATTGATCATTAATAAATAGCCAAAAAAGATTCGCAATGCGTAAAAGCGTAAAAGGAATTTTTGATGACTTAGAGAATAAAATATACAAAAAAAACTAAGGAGCGATGAAGAATGGTATCAAATGAATATATCCCAGTAATTGTTTTTGTTGTTTTTGTTGTAATCTCTATAGCTTTTCTGTCTCGTTTGTACAAATGCTATGGAACAACTCAAAAATTAAAAGCAGAAAGAGAAAAAACGCAAGAAGAAAGAAGAGATATCGAAACCAACATTAGAAGGTCTCTGTCAGAAGGGATCGATATTCGTCAGGAAAATGAAGATAACCGAAAGAGGCTTGCCGATCAAATAGATAAATTAAGAATAAAAGAAGTAGCTGAATGGAAAAAAATTATATTAGTAGGAATAATAACCGCTTCATTTTTTGTTCTGTCGGTTGTGTTGTTAATTGAATTAATTTTATTTAGCAGCATAGGACAATACAGGCCTTTTATGTTTACATTAACAGAAACGACGGTAATTCTGATAATTGTATGGATTATCTACAGAATTATTCTTAGTTCGACAAAAATCACATTAAAAAATAATGGGGTTGTTCTTTACTTTGATATACCAGACAAACAAGTGGGCGAAGGACCTATTTTTGCATGGTTTAAAGATGTGAGAATACCAGGAACAGATATCATAATTTCTAGAATAATAGAAATTGAAAGAAAGGAAATTGTGTTCGATGTTCACAAAGATAAAACAATGTTGGCGGTCTCAGCTGATTCTACACAGCCCTTTTGGCTTGATGGTTATGTTACATATAGAATAAAAGATATTGTCCAAACTATAATTACAACAGGAGAACATAGTCTTGATGGAATAAAGGACTATTTTGAAGGAAAAGAACAGGAGGCGTCTGTTGAAAATGAAGCCGGAGAAAAAGAAAAGATGAATATTAGAATGGGAGGTATTATAGATTTAACTTTCAGATCTTTTGTGAGAAATTTTTTCCGAGAAGCAGATAATTTTGGTATAAAAGATGGAGACACCGACGAAGTAGTAATCAATAAGGCGATTGGTGTGCAAGAACAACTTAGTAAGTCATTACACAGTCAGTTCGCATATCTTAAATATTTTGGAATAGAGCTTATGGCAACAGAAGCAACGGACATTAAGCCGTCTCAAGAAGTTGAAAATAGGCTCGTAAAAGCAAGAACTAGCGCACAAGATATTGGCATAGCTACAAAAGAAAAAGATGCAGCTGTTGAAACAGGAAAAGTTGGACCTGAATTAATGAACATCTTTGAGAAAGATGCAAATTTTGTAATAACTCCAGAAATAAAAAGCGTTATAGCTCTCCTGACTATAAATGCTGATGCACTTAAAGGGGTTTTAGAGGGTTCGAACTTAAATATTGCATTGGTGCCAGCCATTAACAAACTTGCTGATGCAATTGGTGGCGGAAGTCCCACTTCTGCTGATACAAAAGACTTGGTGAATAAAGTTTTAAGCGAGATTAAAAATGACCCACAAGGAATAAAAGCTGTTGTAGATCAAATAAAAAAAGCGAAAATGTTATAAACTTTTGGGAGGCGTAAAATATGATAGCATTGGCTTTTGTGCTTGCTTTAATTGTTATAGTAAGTATAATAATATTTAAAAAATTGAAAACCAGAGCTTCATCAATGGCTTTGACTTCAATAACATCTCCAAAAGTCCCAAAAATAAAAATCACCGCGAGTAATTTATTCAAATTATTTGTTTACGGAACGGTGATTTTTATGTTAATAGCAATGATTTTATTTTCTTCATTGCTAGTTTATAGTACTTTTTGGGAAGGAGAGTCAGAGGCGGAAATTGAATATCTGCATCCGACGGAAACCAATCAATATATATTTTCTCCAGCAGGAACCGGCAATCATAAAATCGGTCCCGCAACAGAGGATGTAGAGATTCATCTCGCATCTTATAATCTGGAAAATTTTGATTGGAAAAATATTTCTTTCGTCGTTACAGGAGGAGAGAAATATAAAACAAAAATCATCTTTGTCAAACATTACGACAAAGATGACAATGACAATGTTGTCGTTCCCGACAGATTTATTGAAGATATTGGCCCTTCGTCGGAAACAACGCAAAAAAAGTATCATCAGTCAGTATACTGCCCTGATGATGCAGAAGGATCTTTTATTCTTGTAGTTTATCTTAAAAAAGGTGGCTACATAGAGATTGAAGATCTACACATAGAAACTTGGGAATAACCAGGTTTCACGGGGAAGAATTATACCTTCCCTATTTTTTTGTTTATTTTTTTTAAAATATATTTCTGTAGCAATTCAATTATATAAATTACATCAGAGATACTACCTAATTCACAGGCAAAATTTACTTAACTCCTGTCATTCTGAACTTGATTCAGGATCTTCGTTAGGTTAGATTTTGACTTATACTATCTACACGATACTATTGTATAAAAAAATACAACTATGTTTTTTGTAATAATCTGGTTAGCGATTTATAGGCTTGCTTTAATATATAAGAATAAAGATTCTGAACTAAATTCAGAATGACAATTTTTTTATTAATGAATCATCTAACATACTTAAAAAAATTGTGCTTTGTTTGCGTTTTATGATATAATGAACTAAATTATTTTTATTTTATACTCAATAAATAAATTTAATTGTTATCATTATTTTTAAAAAAATATGAACAAAAAAACAAAAACTTTTCAAAAATTTGCTCTTTTATTTCTCGTTGTTTTAGTTGGAATTAGTTTTCCGCAAAATTATGCTAATGCTGGTGTTGCTGAATTATGGGATATAGCGACTGACCCCCTTGGTGTTGGCAAGGCATTGTTAAATATTCTTCAATTGTTAATTTATGGAATAGGACTTCTTCTTCTTGGAATTGTGGCTATCTTTGTCGAAATTTCTGCTTGGCTTATTGATGTTTTTCTTGACCCCAAAATCTATGTTGGACAACCTGCTACTGCATTTGCTCCTGCTATCCCAGGTGTTCTAACTTCAAATTCAATTTTAATTGGTTGGACAGTTGTCAGAGATATTTGTAATATGTTTTTTATGTTCTTTCTTCTAATCGTTGCTTTTGGAACAATGCTCAGAAGTAAGTCAATAAACATCAAGGCAATTTTGCCAAAAATCATCATTTCTCTATTTTTGATTAATTTCAGTATGGTTTTTGCTTATCTGATCATTGACATTAGCCAATTTTTTATGATTGAAATCAGCTCTTGGATGACAGGAGGATTTGCTCTGGCAGCTCAATCTCTTAGTACTATTCCAAACGGATTTAAATCAGGTTTTGCTATTTTTGAAAACATTGGTGCCGTGGATACCTTTATGATTGTGAATATCATATTTGCTATTATATTTTCTGTTTGTCTAGTCTTTGTCTATCTTTTGCTCGTAGGTTTCTTGCTTATTCGTTTGGTATATTTTGCGGTTCTGATTGTTTTTTCTCCTGTTGCCTTTTTGGGAATTGCTTTTCCAGGTTTGTCAAAATATTCCTCTCAATGGTGGTCAGAAATTACAAAATGGGCAATTTTTGGTCCAATTTTTATTTTCTTTGTCTATCTTTCAACCACGATGGCAAACGAATTAGTTGGAACTGTGTTTGCGGATGTTTCTCCTGCATTTGGCTTTTTTGACAAAATAGCTCTGCTTGTTATCCCAGCTGTAGTCCCGCTTGTAATTTTGCTAATGGCTCCAAAATATGCATCTGATTCTGGAGTAGCAGGAGCCCAACAACTCGTCGGTGGCAGAGGCGGTCTTGGAAATATTTCAATGGGGTCTTATGGTGTGGCGAAATGGGGAGCTGGAAAAACGAAGCAGGCTGGTGCATGGGGTGGCAGAAGAATTGGATATGATTCAAGAAGGATTGGTGATTCAGTTCGTGGAGGAACAAAAGCATTAGCAGGTAAAATACCTATCAAGCGTGTTAGAGAAAGAATTCAAGGTAAGATAGCGATACAAGAAGTGAATAGAAAGGGCAAAGACAGAAAAAATATCGAAGAAAAGAAGTCTGATTTTAAAGAGTTTAATGGCAAAGATGCTATTATTGCAGCAAAGGGAATTGAAGCAAAGAAATTACGAAAAGGAGAATCGTTAAGCAAGGAAGATGAATCGAAATTTATTGCTCTTATAGAACATGCGGCAGCAAAAGGAGAAAATCTTAGTACTAATTTCTCAGAAGCGCAACTTGAAATGGCAACCAAACGGGGTGCAGATGTTGATGAAATTGCAAAACATGATCCTGTTGCAGCTGGAACAATGAAACATTCAAAAGATGCTACTAAATCAGCAGAAGATCATACTGCTGAATATATGCAAGAACACGCTGAATCAGGAGACTGGAAAAAATATAGTGAACACACTAGACGAAATAACTTTGTAGATATGGTAGAACATATTGATTCGAAAGATTTGCAAAATCATATCAAAGGTTCAGGTCCAAAAGCAAAGAAGGATTATGAAATTGGTGCTGATCAGATGATGCAAAAGTTAAAAGAAGAAATTACTGCTAATTTAACTAAAGGAACTCCAGCTGATATTGCGAAGGCTGCAGACTTAGGGAAAGAGCTTCAAAAAGCTCGAAAGAAAATCAGAAAAGTGACTGGTAATCTTGAAATTTCTGACGCAGAAAGAAATAGTGATGGATATAGAATGAGCGAAGATGCAAGCGGTACAACAACGCCATTGGGCCATGGAGAGAAAGCGCCTACTGGTAGTAGTATTCAGTTAAATGCACCACTAATGCAAGAAGCAGTAAAAGTAACTGGAGGAGCTGACTTTAAAAAACTGACAAGCGAAAGTAAAGTTGCTTATGCGAAACATGCGAACGCAGATAATATTAATAGCTTACGATTGAAAGAGGAGGGTTCAGATGACTTGCAAGCAGTAGCAGATGAAATAAAGAAACGTCCAACTACCGATCCTGTACATATAGCAGCAGCTTCTCATGAAATATTAGGAAAATATATGACTTAAAAAATTTATTTTATGTATAATATTAAGATAATGAGTGAAGAAAAAAACGAAAAAGATAAAAAAAATGATGAGATGATGCGAAAAGTCAGGCTTTTGCCAGATTTTGTTTATGATGCATTACTGATAAATGAGGGAATTTCAGCAAATTCAGAAATTATTGAAAAGTATGAATTAAATGATGAACAAAAAGACAAAATGTTAGATTTGAATTTGAATATTATTTTCAAAGAACTTGCAATTGAAAATTTGTCTGATTCTATTGAACAAAATTTGAAAGTGAACAAAGAAACAGCTTCACAAATTACGCTTGATCTCTTTTTGAAGAAATTTTATCTAGCAGCCAGTTATTTTCCTGGAATTGAGGATGAGATTTTGAGACTTGGTGGGGAAATACCGAAGGAGAAGCCGAAAAAATTAGGGGAGCAACTTTTGAAAAGAGAAGAAGAGATGGATAGGATAAAAGAAGAAGAAAAACGAGCAGAAGCCGAAAGAATGGCGGATACGATTATTTCAAAATCTGTTGATGAGTTATTGAAAGAATTTCCAATTGTTGGAAATCAACAAATTGGTTCTCAAGAATCAATCACCCTTAAAACAAAACCTGAACCAATGAAGCCGTTGATAAAATACTGGCTAGAAGATTACAAAGAAAAAATGGGTTATTACAATCATTCAAATATCGAAAGAGTTCAATATGTCTATCACGACAAAAACACAAAAAATATGAATGAAGAAGAAAGAAGGCAGTTAAATTTGATTTTAAAATCAGCCGACGAAAAAATCCCCCTCCCATATTCCACAAAAAGCAAGAAAATTGATTTTTCAAGAATTGAATAAATTTTTAACCTGTCGTAAAGTAAATCATTCGTCTCTAAGAGCCTCTTAAAGGCTCTTAGAGACTGAAGCTATCTTACAGCGGGGACAAATAAAACTCAATGATAATCACCTAACAACAACCCATGCAATATAGTGTTCCTCAATTTTTAAACATTGAAGATAAAATTGTTGGTCCGTTCACGGGCAAACAAGTTCTTTTTCTGATTATGGGATTCGGAGTTCTACTGATTTCTTTTACTTTTTTTAATATGGCATTTTTTGCAATCATTGCTATTCTGGTTATTCCAATCACCTTAGCTTTTGCTTTTTGGAAACCAAAAGGAATGACAGTTTCACGCCTAATAACAAATATGATCAATTTTCATACCACCTCTCATCTTTATGTTTGGAGAAGAGAACCAAATCTGAGGATGTATAAAATGACTCAAAGAAAAGTAGCTAAAGATAGCATTGGAGAGAAAAAAGTTTCCAAAAGAAGAATCAGAGAATTAGCATGGCTGCTTGATACAAGTACTTCTATAGACACTCCTTTCGAAGCAAAAACAAGACCCGATGAGAATATTTAAGCAAATTGTTGAATTAAATGTATAAAAAATCTTCTTTATCTTTTTATAAAAATTACGAATAAAAAACTAACAATTTAACAATCTAATTATATGTCTACACCAGATAAACAAAAGAAAAAAGGCTTAAGCACGCAAAAATATCTTGAAATTGCTGAAATAAAAGATGGCGTTGTTATTATGAAAAATGGAAGCATGAGAGCTGTCCTTATGGTTTCATCAATTAATTTTGCTTTAAAATCAATTGATGAACAAGACGCAACGATTTATCATTTTCAAAGTTTTTTAAATTCTCTTGATTTTTCAATCCAAATTGTCGTAAATTCTCGAACCTTGAATCTTGATAATTATTTGCAAATTCTCAAAGATAACGAGAAAAGACAAATGAATGAACTTCTTCGCATGCAAACGGCAAGCTACATTGAATATATTCAAGGGCTGGTGAAAATGGCAAATATTGTCAATAAAACATTTTATATAGTTGTTCCATTTTCAGTCTCAGAGTCAAAAGGAGGCACCATGAAAGCTTTAAAGGGGTCAATAAGTGCTCAAAAACTGATTTCTAACAGAGCTACATTCGAAAAATACAAAGATCAACTTTTTCAAAGAGTTGATCATGTTGTAGGAAATTTAGGTGGTTCAGGGCTAAAGATGACAATGTTGAATACACAAGAATTAATCGAGCTTTATTATAATTTATATAATCCAGAAAGTTCTGAAAAGAAAGCCTTGGCAGACATTGAAGACCTTGATTTGGCAATGTAAAAAATTTCTCTATACAAAGTAATTAATAATAAATTATATATGTTGAAAAATAAAATTACTAAAAAACAGAAAGTCCAAGCTCCAACTGACAAGTCTGCTCTTTTAGATTCTGAAAAAATGTACCAAAAGGGAATGGCGACTGTAAAAGATATTATTGCTCCATCAGCTTTCAAAATTGAAAGTGACCATGTGATGATTAATAAAAAACTAGCTACTACCTTTTTTGTTTATGCCTATCCTCGATTTCTGCAAACAAATTGGTTTTCTCCAATTATTAATCTTGATACAACATTCGATATTGCAATGTTTATTCATCCACAAAAATCCGCTGATGTTTTGAAAAGTTTGCTGAAACTAGTTACTCAACTTCAATCTCAAATGTCTATCGAAGAAGAGAAAGGTATGGTTCGAAATCCAATGCTTGAGACTGCATATCAAGACGCTGAAGGTTTGAGAGACGATCTTCAACAAGGCGTTGAACATTTTTTTCAGTTTGGACTTTATGTGACAATTTATGGAGATACGAAAGAGGAATTGGAAAAAATTGAAACAAGCATCGAATCTGTTCTGGAAGCAAAATTAATTTATATGAAATCAGCCATTATGCAAATGGAAGAAGGTTTCAACTCCACTCTTCCTCTTGGAAACGACAAGTTGATGATTGGAAATAATATGAATACTTCCCCACTCTCAACTGCATTTCCTTTTGTTTCCAGCGATCTGACATCCAATCAAGGAATTTTATATGGAATTAATCGACATAATAATAGTTTGATTCTATTTGACAGATTTTCTATGGAAAATGCAAACATGGTCATTTTCGCCAAATCAGGTGCGGGAAAAAGTTATGCAGTCAAGCTTGAAATTTTGAGAAGTTTGATGATGGAATCTGATGTAATTGTAATTGATCCAGAAGATGAATATAAACATCTTTGTGACACAGTCGGAGGAACATTTATGAAAATTTCCCTGTCTTCCAGAAATCATATTAACCCTTTTGACTTACCAACTGCTATTGGAGACGAAACTCCAGCAGATGTTCTTCGAAAAGCCATTTCTGATGTTGCAGGACTTATTCGAGTTATGCTTGGTACAATTACTGCTGAAGAAGATTCAATTTTAGATCGAGCCATCGCAGAAACTTATGCAATCAAAGATATTACAGCAGAAGCTGATTTTTCAACCCTTGAACCTCCAACAATGTCAGATTTGCAAATGGTTTTGGAAAATATGAGTGGAGCAGAAAGTCTTTCAACAAGAATTAAAAAATATACCGAAGGAACTTTTGCAGGTTTTTTGAATCACAAAACAAATATTGATGTTGAGTCTGGAATGGTGGTCTTCAATATCAGGGATATGGAAGAAGAACTCAGGCCAGTTGCAATGTATTTGGTTTTACACTATATTTGGACACTGATTAGATCAAAAACAAAAAAGAGGGTGATGGTTGTTGATGAAGCTTGGATTATGATGAAACATGAAGACGCAGCATCATTCCTTTTTGGAATCGCCAAAAGATGCAGAAAATATTATCTCGGGCTGACAACAATTACTCAAGATGTGACAGATTTTATGAGTTCAAGATACGGAAAACCGATTGTGACAAACTCATCAATGCAACTTCTTTTGAAACAATCACCAGCTGCAATCAAGACTATTGTGGATACATTCTATCTTACCGACGAAGAAAAGTTTTTGCTTTTGGAAAGTAACATTGGAGAAGGAATTTTCTTTGCTGGTTCAAAAAGAGCGGCCATCAAAATTGTGGCTTCATATTCCGAGGATCAAATCATCACTTCCGACCCAGAGCAACTTCTGGAAATTGAAAAAGCAAAAAAAGAACTTTCAGAAATGGCATAAACCTGAACTCTTATTATTTGTCATTCTGAATTCATTTCAGAATCTTAGTTAAATTAGATTTGAATCTATACTTTTTTACATAATACTTTTATTTATAAAAAACATATATATTCTATAAATATCATACAGGTGCTAGTATATTCATCTGTCATCTCAGAATTTATTCCGAAACGATAGTGCAGGAATAAATGTCTGAGATCCAGTTTGTTTCGTTTATTAGAATCATTGTATAAACCGTTTTTGCATCATTAATTATTTTCTTTTCTTATAAAACCTTACAAAATATATTATTTATTGAGACTTACTGGATTCCAGATAAATTTTTCTTTTGACTCTTAATTGTTAGATTGTCCAGCGTTGTATATACTTTTATAATTACCATTAGTATCAATTGTCATCCTCAGCTTGACTGAGGATCCAGAATAGACTGAGATAAATTTTAATTTAGGCTTGATACAGCCAAAAGATAATAATCCTAGATTCCCGCAGGAGTTTATGCTGAATTAATTTCAGTGCGGGAATGACAAATAAGTTTAATGTAATGTATATAACTATTTTTAAAAAGTATAGGAAGCGCTGAAAAATCTTACATATTAATAGTAAAATTTTCTGAAATGACAATATTTTGCCACTAAATTAATAAACATTTATACTATAAATGGTTTATTAATTCACTGACGTAATTTTATCAACAAATTAAGTACCATTTATAAAAATAGCAACCCAAAGATATTATATAAAAGCAAAAGAGCAATATGAGTGTTTCATCTAAAAACAATCAAGAAAACAAAAAGAGGAATAACAATTCTTCTTCTTTTGATAATGATATCTCAAACTCAAAAACGAAATCTGATTCGACTCAATCTAAAGATTCAAACAATATATTGAAGCAAAAATTAATCGAAAAAATAAAAAAAGGCGCAAAAGAAAAGATGGAAAAAATTGAAGATTCTGAAAAGGAAGATGATTATCAAGCTTTAAATAAATCAGAATCTAAGAAATCTGGAGCTTCACGACTGGATTCTCCATCAAAATCAAATTTATTGCCTCAGAATCGGAGAGTTGACAATAATAAAGATAATGAACTAAACAGAATCAAAAATGAATCACAAAGCGATGTGCAAATAGAAAAAATAAGAAAAGAGGCGCAAGAAAAGTCTGAAAAAGAAGCTGAAGAGGCATTAAAAAATATTCAAGATAGAAAAGCAAGATTTATAATTAAACTAGCAGGAAAACATGCAGAACAAGCTGCTTATACTATTGCAGCAAAAATGGCAAAAATGGCAGATGATGGCGGTATGATGGCATTTTTTGTGATGGCATTGAGCCTATTTCTCGCTATTATAAAAGACATAATTGACATTGGCGAAGTAGGACTTTTAGCATTTCTTGCTACTATTGTGGCAATTCCCGTAGTGATAGCAATTGAGAGCGTTTTTTGGTTTATAAATTTTGGCATAACGCTAATAAATATATATTTTTGGACCATTCTTTTGGGAGGTAGTCATAAAAAATGGTTTTGGAAAAGAATCTATAAAACAATTCTATTGTCTGGACTTGATTTTCTGCCAGGCATTGATGCAATTCCATTTATGACATTAATGGTTCTTTGGAATATTTCTGATTATTATAAAGCAAGAAAAGAAGCAAAAGCGGATTTGAAAAAATTTATGATTGATTATAAGAGTACGGGAAAAGTCAATAAAGCAACTGCTGAAAAATATGTTGGATCTATATAATAATTTGAAAATTATAATTTTATTTTCTACATAATTTATTTTGGTTTATTATTACTGTAGATTAGTATATAATAAAAATAAGTATGTTTAAAATAAAAGAGATTCTTATGACCAATTGTCATTCTGAGAGAACGCGATTGTCATTCTGAGTGAAACGAAGAATCTCAAAATAAAGTTTATCAATAAATTTCAATAAACCATAATTTTTAAAAATATGAAAATAAAAAATTATTTAATTGGTGCATTCCTCTTGGTGAGTTCTTTCGCTTTTGTCGGCATTGTTAGTGCTGCTACAACTTGGGATCCGCTAGTGAAAATTCCAGGAATTCCATCGACGGGAATTAATCTCTCAACATATTTGGTTGGACTTTATAATTTTATGCTAAGCGTTGTCGGAATTGTAGCAGTGATGATGTTAATCGTAGCTGGTATGAGATATATCACCGCAGCTGGAAATGCGACTTCGGTCACTGACGCCAAAAGCATCGCAGGAAATGCAGTTGTTGGATTGCTTCTGGCTTTGCTTTCTTTTGTTATCCTCAAAACAATCAACCCAGATGTCTTATATCTCAAAAAACCAGGCAGTGGTTTCGCTGGTACTACTGGCACCCCAGTAGATTTGGGTAGTTGCGGTTCTTATGATAGCGCTGGTGTTTGTACCTGTGCTAACAATGAAATAATAACACCTGCTGTTGCTAATGCAGCTGCTTGCAACACTGCATGCGAAGCCTCTCCAGAGCTTTGTCGTGCCGCTCCAAAAAATGTTTGTTTACTAAAAGCATCAGAGCCTGGAGATACTAACTGCTATTGTATTAACAAAAACACAATTCCAATAGGAACAGCAACTAATTGCCAAGATGCTTGTGCTGTAAGTGATTGTGTAGTGGCGGATTTAAGAGTAGGACCATCGCCTAATCCAAAAGATAAATCAGCTTCTGTTAAAATAGATGAAAATGTCTATTTAGACGCAAGATCTTATTCAGTAGATTATTCCTATAATAATTTAAATAGATTTGTTGATTACGACGATCCTTCTTTTGACAATGGAATTGATAGATATGAAATGTGTTTTGACGAAGAAAACCCTGCTGCTTGTATCACTTTAAATCACGGCTGCTCTGATGGTGCATCTTGTAGTTGGGTTACAGGTGCTCTCGGTTGGATTGGTTCTACATTTCTTGCTTGGGCACCATGTGGAACAGATGTAACATCATATGGCGGTGGTGGTACAAAAAAAATAAAACTTTATGTGAGATCAACAAATGGTTGTATTATAGCAACAGATGAAGTTATTGTGAATGTTAACTAACAAAAAAATAAGAAGGTTTAATCCTTCTCATGTTAATTTTACAACTAAAAAATTTATTTCTTTGGGATGTAAATTTGTTCGACTTGTTTGTGGATTATCTTTTCCAAAAACAAAATAAGTTCTTTCTGCTGGATTAACATTTAATCCGCCACTAGAAATACCTAATTTTGCTAATGTTCCTTCGTCTTTTAAGCCTTCTATACTTATTCCAATGTGAATAAGTCTTGATCCATGATTTTCAGCATAACCTCTTATCCCAGTATCTTTATATTCCGTAATCGTAACATAGCATTCTTTATATAAAGGATGTTCAATTGTTTTCGGAAGTTCATTTATCGCAACAAGACCATTTAACCCACCAAAACTGTCAACGATTTGCTTAAATCGGATACCTTGATTATAAAAATCAAGCTCTGACTGTGTTGTTATAGATATAGTCGGATTTACAGAATCTGCATCTTCTGTTTTAGCCTCTTCTTTGTTAGCATTCAATTCTGGATTTAATCCCAATTTTTCGGTTTGCTGAACTTCTGATTGTTCATCTCTTGTATCACTAGCAATTCCTATTAGCGTCATTGCTACAATTAAGATTATTGCAAGCATTAATCCAATTATAACAAATTTTGAACCTCCCCTTAAAGGATTATTTACATTTGCATTGTCTGGCATATCTATCACTCCTTAAAAATATTTTTTGTTTATCATCGTTTCTTGATTCACCTCCATCTGTTTGGGTGAACTTTTTTAACTATCTTTTTTTCATTGTTAGTCTCGAAATAACAAATATATTATATTGCGATTCAACACAAAATTAATCTGCTTACGGGATTCTTCATTTCTCTCAAAATGACGCATAAGTATATTGCTAAAATTTTGCAATCTGGGATCCACAGCCCTACGGGACTATGGAACCCTCGAAATAATATTATAAAAGATAATTACAAAAATTCACCCAAAAGAATAATCAAATTGCTGGAAAACAAAAGATAAACTTATGGCTATTTTGTTTTTTTAAAAGAACATTTTCAAAATCAACATAAGTTGACCCTCTCTCCTTCTCTACTCCAAAACTAGCACAAATATTTGTTTTTGTCAAGGTGGCTGGATGTGGACAGATTTTAGAGATTGTCATTCTGAACTTGTTTCAGAATCTGTCAGCGGTAAGGATTCATTTTGTTAATTTCGCAAGACAGGAAGTTATAGACAAAAGATTCTAAACTAAATTTAGAATGATGACATATTTGTCATACTAAGAAGGAACGACAAAGTATACTGATAAAGTTTTGCAATCCGGGCTCCACAGCCCTACAGGACTATGGAGCCCTCAAACTAAATTCAGAATAACAAAAATAAGACAACAAAAAACTGCCTCGCTTTTGCAAGACAGTTTTTCAAAAATTAATTTCTATTGAATCCCTTTGAACATCGGCATTCCATTGTCAGGACTAGTCGGTACATAAATTGTTCCTTCTCTGTCTTTGAGTTCTCTGATATATAAGTAGTTCAAATATTCAGCAGTCAAACTTTCATTAATTGTCTTTTGAGCATCTCTTTGTCCTTCTGCCTCAATTCTTTTTCGATCTGCTTCTTTCTTTTCTTTTTCTAAAACAAAATCATACCTTTGACTTTCTTGCTGTGCTTGAAGTTTTTCTTGAATGCTGGCATCAAGCTTTTCTGGAAGAATTACATTTCGAAGAAGAACTTGCTCAATGGCAATTCCTCTTGGCTCAATGTTGTCTGCCATTTTTTGCCTAATGGTATTGATTATTTCATCTCTTTTGTCTGAGTAGATTGATTTTGAATCATATCCTGCTACAACTTCTCGAATTGCGCTTCTGATTTCAGGTCTAATGATTTTTTCCTGATAATTTATTCCCAATTCTTTATATACATCAGAAGCACTGTCTTCTACAAGATGATAAAAAACAGTAATATCAAGTTTGACGGTTAGCCCTTCGCTTGTCAGAGCATCAATGGAATCGTCTCCAATTTTTTCGCCCTCTCCTTGTACAACACTCATAGTGTATTGTTCGGTTCTAATGCTTAGTTTTGTTATCTGAGCGAGAGGATTGATTATATGAAGTCCAGATTTTACTTCAGCATCTTTTACTTTCCCAAACAAATGATAAACCCCTGTTTCTCCTGCAGGAATAATGACAATGGAATTTGCAAGAACGATTAGAGATAAGATAATCACTATAACTGTACTTGTTGTTTTTTTATCCATAAATTTTGAATTTAGTTTATTAAAAAATTGATTTGAATTATTTGAAGAAAAAAATTGTTTGCCATCTTTCATTCCAGAAAAATTGAGATCAATCCCCTTTTTTCTCGATTCTTCTTTAATGGCAAGAAATACAGGAAGAAGAAAAACTGCTCCAAAAATTAACCAGAAGATTAGTGATGGTTTGAATATTAATAAAAATATAAATATCCAAATTATTGTTTTTGTTAATTGTTCTTTGTTTTGCATTTGTTTATATTGGTAAATAAAGATATCGTCCTAAACAATGTTATATTTCATTTTCGAAAAAATTATTTGTCATCCTTGTAGATGTTACCTAATTCGTTGACAGAATATGCTCAAGCTCTGTCATCCTGAACTTGTTTCAGGATCTTTGTTAAATTAGGTTTTGATTTGTATCATATACACAATACTATTGTATATATAGAATAAACACAATATATTTTCTTAATGATACAGTTAGTGATTTATAGACTAGCTTTAATATAGGAAAACGACAGATTCTGAACTAAATTCAGAATGACAAAAATATTGGTTTCATTTTCGAAAAGATTATTTGTCATTCTTGTAGATATTACCTAATTCGTTGATAGAATATGTTCAAGCTCTGTCATCCTGAACTTGTTTCAAGATCTATCGTACTTTGCAATAAATGCTTCTATAAATCGTAAAATATTTTAGTCGGATTATTTATTTCATCTAATATTTTTCAAGAATTAATCTATATTCAAGTCAGCAAATCCAGGATTTTTACTTTTTATTAAGTTTATTTTCCACGCTCTGTGCCAATTTTTAAGTTGTTTTTCTCTTTTAATTGCAGAAACAACATCACTTGTCTGTTCAAAATAAACTAATTTTTTTAAATTATATTTTTCAGAAAAACCTTTTACTAGTTTATTTTTATGTTCATAAACTCTTCTTTTTAAATCATTTGTCACACCAATATACAGGGCTGTATCAGTAAAATTCATCATAATATACACATAATACGATTTTGACATTTATTTGTTTTAAAAACATTAAAATCATAACCAACGACAGATTCTGAACTAAATTCAGAATGACAAAAAGTTTGTTTCATTTTCGAAAAGATTATTTGTCATTCTTAGGTTCTAAACTCAACCACACCTGTCATCCTGAACTAACCCAATGTCATCCTGAGCCAAACCCCTGTGTCATCCTGAACTTGTTTCAGGATCTTTAGTCAAATTAGGTTTTAATCTATATTTATATACACAACACTATCATATACAAAATGAACAAATACGGTTAGTGATTTATGGACTGGCTTCAATAGAACAGAACGACAGATTCTGAACTAAATTCAGAATGACAACTATTGTCGTTTTGTCTTTTGAAAATTTACATTAAATATTATGTAACTCAAGTATACATTAATTTTCAATATAAGTGAAATTTTTGTTTATTGATTGACTGTTTCATCTAATATGATATTATTCTAATAGAAAATGAGTAACAATTCAGTAACCTAACCTTCAGACTTTTTGTTTGGAGTATGGTTTAAATCCACTCGCGTAGAAACGGTCTTCTGATCGGTACTACGCGAGTGGTCTTTACCTGAAAGGGTATTGGGCAATCCGAAAGGGTCGCCGCCGACGGAAGACCTTTTTTGTAAAATTTTATTTATTATTAACTAATCTAAAAATATGAAAATGAAAAAAATATTAAGTATTGTATTTTTGCTTTCACTGGTTGTAAGTTTTATTTCTATAACACCAAACATAAACGCAATGCAAATTCCAGAAGGAGCGATTATAAAAACTGATAATAATCCTGATGTATATATTGTGAAATATAAAAACGGAAAACAATTTAAAAGGTTGGTTTTGAATCCTCAAGTTTTTGAAAGCTATAGTCATTTGAGATGGAGAGATATTTTGACCGTTAGTCAAATCGAAATGGATTCTTTTATTGTTTCTGATTTAGTGAAAGTAGATGCACAAACTGATATTTATCAGCTTGTGCCAAATGGCGATATCGGAACTAAAGTTTTAATAGAATCAACTGTTGGCTATGATTTAGATTCAGCTTATACTATAAATTTAGTAGATTTTGGAAATTATGTAACGGGAGAAGTTAGGGGAATAATTGATACTGATAGTTATCCAAACGAGACCCAAAATAATATCTATACCGTGAATAGAGTTGTTGATGGTGATACTATAGAAGTTAATGTTAATAGTGTATTAGAAAAAGTCAGGTTGTTGGGTATAAATACACGAGAAACAGTTGATCCAAGAAAATCAGTTGAATGTTTTGGTATAGAGGCGTCCAATAAAGCAAAGATGGTTTTAATGGGTCAAAATATTGAACTTGTGGCGGATAACACTCAGGGCGATCGTGACAAATATAACCGTCTTCTCCGATATGTTTTTCTGGAAGATGGAACTAATTTTAATAAAATGATGATTAGTGAAGGATATGCTTATGAATATACATACAATACATCATATAAATATCAAGTCGAATTTAAACAGGCAGAAAAAGTAGCTATGGAAGCAAAAAGAGGTCTTTGGGCAACTAGTGTATGTGATTCACAATCCGCTCCTGTATCTGATCAATATAATTGCTCTAGTAATGTTTATAACTGTACGGATTTTTCTACTCACGCTGAAGCTCAATCTGCTTTTGAATCCTGCGGTGGGACAGCTAATGATATCCATAGACTTGATGGCGATAATAATGGTATTGCGTGTGAATCATTACAATAATATTAAATTAATTTTTTAACATAAATATATGAGCAAAGGAAAAACAATTCTTAAAATAATTTGTGGATTAGTGATTTTAACGCTGGTATTCTTTTTTGGATTGATAGCATTAACGCTAATTGATCCAAATCTTGATGACAACTCAGCATTAAATCAAGAAAAAATTTATGAAGAATCCGAAAACCAAATAATTAATTCTGTAATAAATTTTGATAAATTAAGAGAGTGGAACCCAGATGATGATATTCATGCTATCGGTTTAGAAATTTTAGTATCCAAAGATGATGTAACAGAAGAAAATATTGTTAAATTAGCAGAATCCATTGCTTCCAATACACAAAAAGCTGTGGTTAAAATTTATCAAAATAGACAAGCTTGGGAAGAAGAACAATCTAGAAATTATACAGATGTTTATAATCAAGATTATTTGGCTTTTTATGTTAAAAATCTTACAAATAGTAACGCATATAGAGGTTTCAATGAAATCAGATGGATGCAAGAAAAAGGAGATTTGCAAGATTTGTTTGGTACTAAAACTAAGCTGAAATAAAAAAGTACCAAAATTTTCTGATGTTTCCCAAGCAAACTCTGATTTTGGAAATCAAGCAGATGCTCAAAGAATTTTTAATGTTTGTGGTGGAATCAATAATGATATTCATAAACTTGATAGCAATAATAATGATGTTCCGTGTGAATCGTCATCGTGGTCATATTAAATTAATTTTTTAACATAAACATATGCGAAAAGAACAAGAACAAGCTAAATATAAAAAGTGGTATAAAAAATGGTGGGGAATTTTAATCATACTTATATTTTTACCCTTTGTAGCTATTTGGTATATTTGGAAAAAAACAAACTGGGATAAATCTGTTAAGATTATATTAACGATTTTAATTTTCTTTTTTGTGATAATTTTATTAAAATCAAATGATGAAACAATTAAACAAATAGAACAATTAGAATCTCAAAAAATTACACAAATACAGAAACAGGAAAATGACGAAAAAAATATAGAAATTTTAAAGTCCATTAATTATGAATTAGTAGAGTCTAAAGATATTTCTTTTAATGATCCTAATAGCGGAATTGTAAAAAGATTTAATACGCGGGTTTTAATTGAAAATAATCCAGTAACTAAAAAACAAATAGAGATTTTAAGTGAAAAAATAATAAAAGACTATCAGCAACAAAAAGCAGATGCTATCTCAATTTTTTATTATTTTAATAGAAGCCAAGTCAATGGAGCATACACGCTTGCTCAAGCTGAATGGGCTCCAAATGGAAAATGGGAAGAAGCTAATTTAAAACAAAATCAAAAAACAACTTATAAGTTTACAGAATTTATTGATAAAAAAAGAACAGACGGACCAACTGAATTAGAAAGAGAAATAAATACCGCCATGAGAGATTTATGGTATGAAATGATGGAAACACAAGATATGGTCACAGATGAAGAAACTGCAAAAATCTTAGCTCCCAAATATGGAAAAACAGTTGAAGAAATGCTTGAAATTAGACGCAAAGTAATCGATTATGATTTAGGTTTAACACAATAAACAAATCTTAAAAATTTCTACGCAACCATAACCTGCCATAACCAAAGCAGGTTTTAAATTGGGAAATTCTCGCGGGAACTGATTTGTAATCAGTTCCTGATGTTTCCCAAGCATTAAAAACATAAAACGATAAAATAAAAATTATTGAGACTTCAAAATAAAAGAAACTGTTTACAAAACAGTTCCTGCGATAAAACAATTTTTTCTGAAATCGCAAAAGACTCCATACGGAGTATGGAGCCAACGGGGAAATAATACAAAATCGTCATCAACACACCACTGACCCCTCTCAAGAGGGGAATTGTCATCTCGAAATAAGAGGAACGATTGAGAGATCTGAGAACTAAATAAATTTCACTATATAATATCATTCACAGATTTCTCACCCTATCGGGATTCGAAATGACAAATATATTTATTCCCAAACAACACAAACCTGAAGATCACAAACATTTGTTCCTGTGCCGTTTCCCATGGAGATTAATCCGTTTGTTTTTTTCAAGAAATCGTAGCTTCTGTGATTTTCTAGATATTTATCAATATCTATTTTTTTATTTTTAATAATATCAAAAGTTTTGTAATCAACAATTCCTCCGGCAACGCCATCTATAAAATCTGTGCCATCACTTGCGCAAGAAATAAATGCCCATTTTTTATCAAATCTTGTCATTTCTTTTAAAAACGCTAAAGCAAATTCTTGATTTCTTCCGCCTTTAGCATCTTTGTTTTTTATAGTAACTGTAGTTTCACCACTGAAAATGAAAGTTTTGTATTCTTTATTTTTTAATTTCTTTTTTGAGATTAACCTTATAATCTTTTTAGCATATTTTTCTGCTTGAATTTTTGTTTCGCCTGTTACTTTTCTGTTTAAAATAACGGAGGTGTAGTTTAAGTCTTCACATTTTTTTTCTGCAGAATCTACAAGATTATTTGTATCTGTAATAATTATATTTTTTACTTTTGGAAAAGCTTTTTTTGTAGAAAAATCTTGTTGCAATTTTTCTTTTACTATTTTCGATATCTTATTTTCCAGTTTATATTTTTTTATTATTAAGTAGGCGGATCTAACATGCTTTATGTTTACAGTTGGTCCAGAAGCAATTGTTTTCAGGTCATTGCCAATGACATCCGAAATAATCAAAGAATAAATTTTTGCTGGAAAAAAATGTCTTGCCAGTCCTCCGCCCTTTACTTGAGATAATTTTTGTCTTACTGCATTTATTTCATTTATATTTGCTCCGGAATAAAGAAGCGCTTTGGTGGTTTTTTGCATATCCCGTAAAGTGATTCCGCTAATTGGATATTCCATTAATGCTGAGCCTCCTCCAGAAATCAAGCAAAAAATTATATCACCACTTCCTATTTCAAATTCTTCCTTAAGTTTCAAAATTTCTCTCGTTCCTTCGATGCTTGATTTATTTGGCAGAGGATGTCCTGCCAATACAGTTTTGATTTTTTTAGTTTTTGGTTTATATCCTTTGTAATTTATTCTGCCAGCGGTAATATTTTTTACTCCGATAATCTTTTCAAAATTTTCTGCCATTATACCTGTTGCTTTTCCTGCGCCAATCACAAAAATTCTATTCTTTTTCAAATCAGCCGCTTTTTGATCGTTGATAAATATTTCATCTTTAATTCTTTTTAAAGAATTTTTCAAGACAAATTGTGGAGTTGAATGAGAAATCGAATAGTCAACGATTTTCAATAAATCTCTTTTTTGTTTAGTGTTGGCAATTGATTTAAAATTTTTTACAAGCATGGAGAATGATTTTAATATCTAAATATCTTAATAAATAGGTCTGCTGATTTACTTCTGGTTCCCCCTGATAAGGGGGTTGGGGGGTTTGAAAAATGGCTAAGAAAAACTGAATTATTTTTTTAAGATTGTGAAATTTTATCTCTTTTTATAAAAATTAGATGAAAATCAGCAGCCACTAGATATAACAAAATTAATATATTATCAGATATGTCATCCTGAATAATGTCATGCTGAATTTATTTCAGTATTATTTCAGGATCTTCTGTTTTTTTAAATCTAAATTTTACTACAAAACACAATTCTTTTGTATATGACAAACCAATATTAGATGATTTATAGTTTATGTTTATTGTAATATTCAACAGATTCTGAAATAAATTCAGAATGACAAGATGTGTTTTTTAAAAAATAAATAATATTAACAGAGCTTATTTATATTTATCAAGAAAATAATTTCTATCATTCCAAAATATTTTTGCTTGATTCGTAATTTTCTTTTCACATGATTCAGATGAACATTCTAGTGTTTTTCTAAAAAAACTGATAAAACGTCCAAAATATAACGACCTCAACGCCTCTATTAAACTAGAATTAATATCTGTTTTATCATAAGCATAAATAGCATCATAAACTATTTTGTGCCAGAGAGTGTCATTTATCGCAATATTGTCGTTATCATACATATTTTTGATTTCGACAAAAACATCTTTACTTAAGAATTCTTTTAGTACGCTTTCGTTACTTTGAAAATCAAAGATCGAAGTTGTTTTCATCCCCTTATAGTCAATACTTAGTGTTTGTGGTTGGTCAAACTCTTTTTTACCAAAAAAAGGTATCTTGGTTTTTGTATCGACATCCATCCATTTCTCCTTGTTTTCACAAATATCTTTAAATAGAGTGCCTACTACTTGAGAAAACATAGGGCCCAATTTTGGCGCGCTTGGTTTATGAATTTTTGCGCCCAATCCAACTTGTGCTATTTTAAATCCTCCTAGAATAGCGTTCATTGTCATGAAAATATCAATACCATATTGTCTGGTTGTTTTGTGCCATTTACATTTTAGCCAATGTTCGGCTAGTCGTGGTGAAAAGGAAAAATCGCCTCCAATTGGTTGTCTAATATCATATCCCAATAATCCATAGATTAAGGGATAACAGATGTGATTAGTTATAGATCCATCATATTCTGATCTTGAATATAAAGGAGTGGCATAATCATATCCAGCTAAAATAGGCTCAAAAAGCCATTTAACCCAATCCCCTGTGATACTTTTTATGTCTGCATCAATTACGGCAATGGCGGTTGAGTCTAGTTTTAAAACTTGATTAAATAAATTACAAAAATTATTTCCTTTTCCAACAACTCCTGGCAATGTTGAAATATAGATTTTTGGTGTTTTCGTTTTAACATTTAAAAATGCTTCTCTTGTTCCATCAGCTGAATTATTATCGACATTAATAATGACAGCTGAATGTTTGCTGAAATTTTTAACCAAGCCTTTATCTATTTGTTTGACAACATTAGCAATATTGTCAGCTTCGTTATAAGATGGAATGCCGACAACTAAATCCGCCTGAATTATTTTATTCGGATTAATTATTTTGTTTTTAATGCTTTGCATAGTTTTCAGTTATTGACTCAACCTATATTACTCTCTTAAAATAAATTCGTGTGTTTATAATAAATTGATTTAAAATGTATTCCCCTCTTGAGAGGGGAATTTGTTTGGTGTTATTATTCATCAACTGCGAATAATTTGAATTTAAAAATTATCTGTATTATTTACAATCCGCTGCTCTTTTTTGAATTCTCGCAAACTCGTTGTCGTAGTGTTCTTGAATTTCTTGCACAAGTCCTGCATTTTCAGGCTTGAGAAGATGTTTGAATCTTTTTTGTGACTTAAACCACTCGAGAATTGATGTCTTTTTTTTCGGTGTATAGTTTAAAGTGAACTTGCCATGATCAACTTCATAAAGTGGCCAATAGTTTGATTGAACTGCCAACTCACAAATTCGTACTGTTTCAGATGGATCAAACCCCC
Organism: Minisyncoccota bacterium; assembly: GCA_023142595.1. Lineage (GTDB taxonomy): Bacteria > Patescibacteriota > Minisyncoccia > JAHIHE01 > JAGLIN01 > JAGLLA01. The sequence continues at coordinate 55,773 of JAGLJF010000003.1, forward strand.
AACTTCTTTGACAAGGACTAATCAAGTTTATAAACGATGGTCCCTCAACTTCAAGCGCTCGTTTTGCTTTTTTTATTAAGTCTGCAAAATTTGAAATTGAAGCTTGAGCGACATAATTAATGTGATGTCCTTCAATGATAGCAGTCAAATCTTTTCGAAATTCGTTTTTTCCTTGCTGAACTTTTCCCGCTGGCGAAGTTGTCGTGTGCGACCCGCGTGGAGTTGCTCCTGATCTTTGATTTCCAGTGTTCATATAAGCACCGTTGTCATAGCAAACATAAAGAAATTGATGTCCTCGTTCGAGAGCTCCAGAAAGACTTTGAAGTCCGATGTCATATGTTCCACCATCACCACCAATAACCAAAAATTTCACATTATCAGGAAGATCTTTGGCCCATTTTGGTCTGTCTTTCGGCTTCTTTTTCAAAATTACTTTATATGACTCAATTATTCCGCTAGCAGTTGCAGAAGCATTTTCAAAAGCATTATGTATCCAAGGAGTTTTCCAAGCCGTGTAAGGATAAATTGTGGTGGCAACTTCAAGACAGCTTGTGGCATTAATAATCACAACTGGCTCATCAATAGCCGCTAAAATTAACTTAATATTAATCGGTTCTGCACACCCTGCACAAAGACGATGCCCTGAAGTCAATCGCTCTTCTTTTTGAGATAGCTCTACAAGATTCATATTTTTTAATTTATATTTTTATTTATTGTTTTTATTATAGCAGAGTTTAAGGGAAAATAAAAACTTATAGATTGTTTTTTAAATTACAAAACAATATTAAAATGTCATCTCGAAATGAGTAGAACGATTGAGAAATCTAAAAATAGCAACAAATGAACTAAATTATATTTATAGATATCTCGTCGTTATTACTCCCACGAAATGACAAATTATTTTTTGTGATTCAAAATATATAATGTCGCTTACTAAAATACTTAATCGCACTATACAAAAAAACAATTTCTTATTCTGATATTAGACTAGAAAGTGATACAATGACAATTACTCCTAATAATAACATCAGAGATTGAACAATGATTATTCTTTTATTTTTTTCTTTATGAATTTCGGGAATTAGATCAGCAGTAGCAATATATATAAATCCACCTCCAGCAATTGCCAAAATAATTGGCACAAGTCCTTCAACTTTTTTTGCAAAGAAAAAGATTGCAAAAACTCCCAAAAAAGAAGTTAAAGAAGAAAGAAAATTAAAAATAAGCGCCTTTTTACGAGAAAATCCTCCATGAACCAAGACAGCAAAGTCTCCAACTTCTTGTGGAATTTCATGCATCACAATTGCAAAGGAAGTCATAACTCCTGTTGGAATATTAATTAGAAAAGCGGCGGCAATTAAGGCTCCATCAATAAAATTATGAAAAGCATCTCCAACCAAATTCAAATATGTAAATGGACGATGATATGTTTCGCAACTTTCATCGTGGCAATGATGCCAATTAATATATGTTTCCAAAACAAAAAATAGCATCATACCAACAAGCACATAAATCATCACATTTCCTCCCGCCTTCTCAATCGCTTCAGGCAAAATATTAAAAAAAGCTGCTCCCAAAAACGAACCAGTCGCAAAAGCAACTAGCGCTGGTATAATTTTATTAAGTAACTCTTTTTTGATGGAAATTGTAAAAATCCCAATCAGTGAAATTACACTAATCGTAAAAACGGCAATCAGTGCGTAGATAAATTCATTCATTTTGTTTTTTTAATATTAATAAATTATTTATGCTTCAGAAATTATGTCGAATACCCCAGCCTTTGCACTTCCTGTAATTGTGAGAGCATATACCCTTTGCGCTATATTTTGGGAAACAATCTTTTTTGCTGTCTCATTAAGTGTCGATCCTGAACCAGTTACATCATCTATAAGTAGAATATTTTTATATTGTTTCTTACTAGATACAACAATTGTCTTTTTAGCATTTAATATTCTATCTTCTACTTTTTTTAAACTTTTTTGTTGAATAGGAACGAGAGTTTTTTCTTTTGAAAAAGCAATTTTATCGCAAGAAGTTCTTAATTGTTGAGCAATAAATGTCATAAGCTGTGTTTTTCTCGCAACCGTTGGAGGAATAAATGCCACACAATCGATTTTATATTGTTGAACAATTTTATCAATACTTTTTTGTATTTTATCAACAATCACTTTCATCAATACTTTATTTGTATGACCTGACTTTGCAGTCCTAACTATCTGGCTCAAGGCAGTTTTACCAAAAACTGGCAAAGCATCAAAGTCTTGATGAAATAATTTTTCTATATATACATTATCGCCAAAAATATGGTGCAACTTCTCCGTAGCATCAATCATCAGCACTCCAATCTGATTGTTGTAATATTTTTTTCGTATGCTTATATATTCTTCTGCGAGTTTTTTAATGTCCGATCTGCCAGATCGATTTTTTGCCCAATATTCAAAGCCCTTAATACCTTTCAACAAGCGTCCTTCTGGCGTTGTATAGACATAATATTTTTCAATAGCCTCTTTTTGCTCAGGCGAAAAAATATTTTTATCTTTTTGAAAATTATATGAATAGATAATCTTTTTCGGTGGCGAGCCAAACTTACCGAGAGTGCCATCATCTACAAACCTTTTTACATATTTTTTTGCTGAACCTACACTAACATTCCAAACGCATGCAAAATCGTCTATAGTCATTTGTTCGACATATTCAAAGAGAAATTCAAGTGCTTTATTATTCACGACGAGTTTGTATTTTACATTCGCACCTTTATTGACAGTTTTTCTCAAAATTTCATCTTCAACAAGCTTCCGAAGTATTTTTCCAATACCTTCACGAGAGAGTGTACTACCTTTCTTAATATCAGAAACAGCAAATACACCAGTGTCTACTAGATTATTAATAATTATTTTATGTTGTTTGTTTTTATCTTCCATATCACTCATTGTACTATAGAAAGAATGCTTTGTCAATGTTAATTTAATAGCTAATTTAAGCAATATTATATAGTACGCATTATACTATAGAAATAATAAGTTAAAAATACTTGTTTTTTGGCTAATTTAAGTAATAATCCATAGTACTTATTATACTGTGGATAAATGATATAAAGAAAGAAAATGATTAACAAATAGTTATAATCCTCTTTTAAGAATTTATTATTCCAAATTTACTAAAACAAGCCCAATTGTGATTGCTCCGATGCCGATAAATTGAATAGGTGTTATATTTTCTTTGAAAACAAAATAACCAATTATTGTCATGGCAATAATTGAAAGTGAAATCCAGAGGATGTTTGTAATTGCCATTCCTTCATATGCTAGTGATTTGGCAAAAAGAAAACCAGCTCCGCCAAAAAATAAAAAAGTAGCAAAAAGAAATAGTGAATTTTTATTAACACTATAAAGCTTAGCACATAATGTGCCAGATATATCTAATACTATAATTGCTGTGATGTATAGCGCAAATATGCTCATACTAATTTGTTTATATTGTCTAAATGTCTATTTTATTATATTGTATATATAATACGGCTGATTGGCAAATGAGTTTGTGGCGATTGATAAAAAATATAAGAATTTAAATATAACCAAGTAAATGCAACACTCACGAATGTCACCTTCAATCTCGTAATAACATTTCATTCTTAATAAGCTGTGGACAAGTGAATATAAAAACTTTATGAATCTAACGAAAATAACCAAAATTACAACAGAATCAAGCCAAAAAGGGCAAAGAATTGATAAATTTTTGTCTGATTTTGATTCTACGATTTCTCGGTCAAAATGGCAAAAAATCATCAAAGAGGGACAAATTTTGACTAATAATAAAGAAGTTAAAGCAGATTATGTTTTAAAGGAAAATGATGTAATTCAAATTTTACCAGCAAAAAAAGAGATAAAGAAAAAAAAGAAGATTCCTGATGTCAAAATCATTTATGAGGATGATGCTGTTATCGTACTAGACAAGCCTGCAGGCGTTCTTTCTCAAGATGCACCTTCAAGTCCGAGTCCTAGTCTTACAGACTTTCTTTTGAATTATTATCCACCGATTAAAAATGTTGGAGAGAGTGAAGATCGTTGTGGAATTGTACATCGATTAGACAAAGACACTTCAGGAATTATTATTGTCGCTAAAAATGAAAAAAGTTTTTTGTTTTTGAAAAATCAATTTCAAAATAGAGAAGTACAAAAAACATATATGGCTCTCGTCTATGGCAATATAAAAGAAAAAGAAGGTAAGATTGAATTGAAAATCGGCAGGTCAAAATCAAAACCAAATATGCAAACCGTAATAGATAGTAAAAGAAAAAAGGAAATTAAATCAAGAGAAGCATTAACATTTTATAAAGTTCAAAAAACTTTTCCAAATTATACTTTGCTTGCAGTATTTCCAAAAACAGGAAGAATGCATCAAATTCGAGTTCATTTAAAGTCTATTGGACATCCAATAGTTGGAGATCAAAAATATTTTTTCAAAAAAAACGTAGAAATCAAGCCAAAATTAAACCGACAATTTTTGCATGCAAGTGAATTAGAAATCAAATTACCAAACGGAAAAACAAAGATTTTTGAATCAAGCCCTGCCAATGATTTAAATGATTTTCTTCTTAAAATAAGTAGTCTTGACTAATTCTAGTTTATACAGTAGTATGAAGTAGTCTAAATAATAGATTTGTCTTTTTTATTGCAGAGAGCCTAAGACCTAATTTAATTTAAAAAGTAATTAAAAATATGACAGTAACACTACAAGAATTTAATCATAGTCGTACCCGCGCGGACATGCCGAACATTAAACCTGGACATGTTGTGAAAGTTTATCAAAAAATTGTTGAAACAAAGGGGGTCGGAAAAAAAGCTGAAACAAAAGAAAGAGTTCAGATTTTTGAAGGTCTTGTTTTGGGCAGAAAGGGAGGAGATGGAATTAACGCAACTATTACTGTTCGAAAAATTTCTGGTGGAATTGGAGTTGAAAGAATTTTCCCAATAAATGCTCCAACTATTGAAAAAATTGAGCTAGTTAAGATTACAAAAGCAAGAAGAGCAAAATTGAATTTTATGAGGGATAGAATTGGAAAAGCAACAAAGCCAAAAGGAGAACTTATTGATCCAAAAGAAAATATAGTTGGCATAAAAGAAGAAATTTCCGAAGAAGATAAAAATGCAGAAACAAAGACCGATGATACAGAAATTAAAGGAAAAGAAGAAATGAAAGAATCATCAAAGGAAAAAGAAGAAGATGTTGCAGTTGAAAAAGAAGAAAAGGTTGCGAAAGATAAAAAAGAGGTTACAGAAGAAAAATAGATATACAGTTTGTTAATTTTATTCAGCCGAGGTGGCGGAATTGGTATACGCAGCAGGTTGAGGGCCTGTGTCCAATCGGGCGTGAGGGTTCAAGTCCCTCTCTCGGCACAGACTAAAATTAATATAATTGATTAAGGGCGATTAGCTCAGTTGGCTAGAGCACCTCGTTTACACCGAGGGGGTCGGGGGTTCGAATCCCTCATCGCCCACCCCTTGTCATTCTGAATTTTATTCAGAATATTCTTAATAAAACTTATATTTGTTGTTTATATATAATTTTAGCCGAGGTAGCTCAGTTGGTAGAGCAAAGGACTGAAAATCCTTGTGTCGGCAGTTCAAGTCTGCCTCTCGGCACAAATAAAAAAATACTAGCTAGACTAGTATTTTTTGTTTGGAGCGGATGACCGGAGTCGAACCGGCGACCTTCTCCTTGGCAAGGAGACGTTCTAGCCACTGAACTACATCCGCAATCTACCTACACAGAATACCATAAATTTATAATTTTGCAATACTTACACTGTAAATTTTAGATTACTTTAAATAACATTTCACAATTTAAAAAAATAAACCTTAACTTTATAAATATTTAGCTTCAATACCACAAGCTCCTTCAGAAGAAACCATGCAGGCACCAATTGGATTCTCAGAAGTGCATTTTTTGTTAAACAGCTTGCAATCTTTTGGCTGCTTGAGCCCACGAAGAATGGCCCCACAAATACATCCAGTGCTCTCAAGAGATTCTTCGACAAGTTCAGAATGACAAGATAAAATATTTTTATATTTTACCTTCGCATCATACTTTGAATATTTTTCTCTAATTTTTAAACCTGAATTAGGAATATTTCCAAGTCCTCGCCAAAATGCATCTCCATTTTCAAAAACTTCATCAACTAATTTTCTGGCGACAGGATTTCCTTCTGGACGAACACATCTGGTATATTCATTTTCAACTTCTTCTCTTCTCTCTGCAATCTGTTTCAAAAGCATATAAATTCCAAGCAAAACATCTTCTCCGCTAAAACCAGTAATAACCTGAGAAAGTTTGAATTTTTGATATAGTTCTGTTCCAATGATAGCTGAAACATGTCCAGGATTCAAGAAGCCGTCAATTTTCAAAGTTGGAGTATCAACCAATACTTGCATCGCTGGAATAAAAAGTTTGTGAGATGAATAAACAGTCAAGCCTTTTTTAATTGCATCTGCCGTCATTGGAGTTGTTGTTTCAAATCCCAGTCCAAAAAAAACTAAATCCTTTTTTTCTTTTTGTAATTTTAAAGCATCTTCAGTTGAATAAACTTCATTAACATCAGCACCAAGTTCGCGCGCTTTATTGAGAGATAATTTTTGTTTTTGTTTATCAGCTTTTAAAACTAAATTTCCTGGCACTCTGAGAACATCTCCATAACAAGCAATTGGAACATCATTTAAAGCTAATTTAATTATTGCATCAACATCTTTTTGGTCTGTCACACAAACTGGACACCCAGGTCCCGAAAGAAGCTTCACATTTTTCGGCAAAATCTTCTTGATACCGTTTTTTGCAACAGCTTCAGTATGCGTCCCACAAAGCTCCATAATCACAACATCGCGATTAATTTCTTTTGCAAGAATTTCAATTTTTTTTATTATATTTAATGTCATTTTTTAATAACCTAATTCGATTTAAACCGCTAACAAACACAAATGATTGTCATCCTGAGTGAAACGAAGGATCCCGTTATTAGTTTCATGAGGTGTTTTATAACGACTTGATGTACATAATCTCGGGATTCTTTACTACTATTCAGAATAACTGGATACACTATCATTCTGGGCTTGTCGAAGGATTCCACTGTTAGTTTTGTATAATATTTTATGACGATTTGATGTGCATAGTCGCGAGATTCTTCACTACCGTTCAGAATGACAATATTATTTCCCCTCCAACAAATCAGAAATTTCCTTTGCATCTTTGCTTGTTAATTTTTGAATTGCGAAACCAGCATGCACAATCGCATAATCCCCTTTTTTCACATCAACTAAAGAAACATTCACCTCTCGTTCAATCCCGTCAAAATCAACCAACGCAACGTTGGTTTTTTTATCAACCGATTTTATTCTCCCCGGAATTGCTAAACACATTATTATAAGTTTAAAATTTAATAATCATTATTTATTTTTAATATATTTCCCTTTTGTCTCAGGAAATAAAATATTAATAATTTCCTTGGCCACATTTCTTGATTTTCCAATTGCGGGAAAATGATGCATACGCAAACCAGGCGACGGGTTTAATTCAATTATTACGTAACTATTTTTTGTCGGTTTTTCTGAAATATCTTTATTAATCATTATATCAATTCCTCCATAAGCAAGTCCTGGTATTGCTTGAATTGTCTTCACGGCAATCATTTTTAGTTCAGGATGAACTTGATCTGTAACGTCAATACTATCTCCACCTGTCGAAAGATTTGAATTTTTTCTAAGATAAATTTTTTTGTCAAAGGGTAGAATACTTTCCATTTCCTTTTTTTGCTCCTTGAGATATTGTTTTATTCTGTTATCTATTTTAATTTTTGTTAAAGGACACATATGCCCTTCACCTCTTCTTGGGTCTTGATTTTTGATTTTTATCAATTCTCTAATCGAATGTATCCCATTTCCAACAACATTAGCAGGATCTCTTTGTGCTACTGCGAATACTTTGTTTCGCCCAGCAATAAATCTAAACTCTTTTCCACTAAATTCCTTTTCCACTAAAACATAATTATTTTTTTTCAAAATACAATTAATCGCCTTTTCGCAATTGTTTTTGTTGTTTATTCCAATAAAAACTAAATCCCCATGAACACCATCAAAAGGTTTTATTACTATTGGATATTTAATTTTATCTATAAATTTATATACGTCTTCAATGTTTTTTTTGTTAAAAAGTTTTCCTTTGACGACACTTATTTTTACTCGTGTTAATAATTTTTTTGTCAGAGATTTGTTTTCCACTGCATAAGTCGCGCAAACTGTTGATTTCGAAATATTTGACCCCAAAATATATTCATAATGATTTTTATAAATTAATTCCAGAAAAGCCATCTCCTTTTGATAATTGTTAATATGATTTATTTTTATACCCCTGCTTATCGCTTCTTCAGCAAGAATCTTACTACTAATCATATTTATGGTTTTTGGTATTTTGGTATTTTTCATAAAATTAAAATTACTTTATATTATTTTGTTTCAGGAAATAATAAGTCAAATATTCCCTTTGCCACATCCCTAGGTTTTCCTTTGTATGGAAAATGTTGCATATCAAACCCAGGAGAACAATTCAATTCAATAATTATATAACTCTTTTTTGTCGGTTTTTTTGAGATATCTTGACTAGAAAGCAGATCCACTCCTGCATATCCAAGTCCTGGAATGGCTCGTACTGACTTAATCACAATCTTTTTTAATTCTGGATGAACTTCGTCGGTGACATCAACGCTGTCACCACCAGTTGAAATGTTTGATTCTTTTTTAAGATAGATCTTTTCTTCTTTGGAAGGAGTATAATTTAAATCTATTTTTTGCTCATCTAAATTCTGCTTTACAAATTTATCTATTTTTATTTTTTGGTGAGGCTTTTCATAGTTTTCTCCTCTGTTTGAGTCGCAGTTCTTTATTTTTATCAATTCTCTAATCGTATGAATCCCATCTCCAACAACATTGGCAGGATCTCTATTTGCCACAGCAAAAATTTTATTACGACTTGCTAAAAACCTATGTTCTTTTCCATTAAACTCCTTTTCTATTAAAGCATACTTATGTTTCTTGAACACGATTCCAATCGCCTCCTTACATTTTTTTTCAGAATCAAGACCCATAAAAACCGACTCTCCATGACACCCATCAAATGGTTTTATCACAACGGGGTAACCTATTTTTTTTGCAAATTCTAATGATTTTTCTAAATCTCCTTTACAAAATATAGAACCTTTTGCAACGCTTATGTTAGACCTTAGAAGAAGACTTCTTGTTATAGCCTTATTCTCCGTTGCATAAAATGCAGGGAATGATGTTTTTGAACTATTTTGTCCTTTAATATATTCAAAATGATTTTTGTATGAAAGCTCAAGAAAAGACATTTCTCTTTGATTATTATTAATATGACTAACTTTTATCCCTCTTCTGATTGCTTCTTCAACAAGAAGAATCGTACTAAATGATTGAATGTTCTTTGTTATTTTTGTACTATAATTTTTCATAATTTAGTCAATATCTTTTAAAAACTTTATAATTTCTTTGTAATATATTTTTAAATATTTTTTATTTTCCAAATGAAGGCTTGGTGGCGAATTAATCTCTAAAACATAAGGATTCTGCTTTTTATCAAAAATAAAATCTATGCTATAGAATGTATTATTAAATATTTTTAATTTTTTCAAAATAGATTCTAATTTTATTTGCAATTTTGTTGGCATTAAATTAAGATCAACCATTGTTCTTTTTCCTCCTAAGGATACATTTGCCACCAAAAATCCCTTAATAGGCTCTCTCACATAAGATATTATCGGTTTATGATTTATAAATATTATTCTTAAATCATGAGTGCTTTTTGCTATTTTACCAAGACCTGAACTACTATCTATAAAATCCTGAATAATAACAGGGTAATTGCCTACTTCCTTTACAATATTTTTTATTTCTTTTTTATCTAATATTCTTATATTCTTTCCGCCGAACCCTCTATCTGGCTTTAAAACTATTTTTGACTTAAATAATTTTGTCTTATTTATTAAATCTCTTTTATTATACGCAATGAAAGTTTTCGACATATAATCATTCAATATAGAATAAGTCAAATACTTGCTTCCAAATATAAAATCAAAGTATGAATCATTTACTATTCTAATGTTTTTTGCTATTTCCTCTTTTTTTATTTTTATATATTTATTTCTGCTATCACAAAAATCAAAAACTATATCTGGATATATTTCTTTTTCTTCTATCCATTTTTCATTTTTATAAGTAAAAGCCTTTTTAAAAAGTTTTCCATAATTATATTTAATATGTGCTCGATAAAACTTTATACCTTTCTGAGCTCCCATTTCATATAATAATTCATAATTTTTTCTCTTATTTTCATCTTTTATTATATCGCTATCACTGTATAAAATTAATACTTTTTTCATAATTATGTAATTAATAAAAAAATTTCTTTTAGGCTTTAATATATTTATTTTTTTGTTCCTTCCAAATTTGTATCGCTACATTTTTTATCTCATTTATTTCTTTCTTATATGCATTACAATTATTATATATTCCCAATCTAAGCAAATTAGGCATTAATTCTGGATCAACCTTTGACATATAAATATATCTATCAACACCAGCTTCTTTCATTTTTTTTGCCTCAATTTCACCCTTAAAATAACTTAGGTCTTTTGAAAAATATATTCCTATTTCCCCATTATTATTTGGATCAAAACCTCTAAATATTCTTCTACAAGTTGACTCCGTTCTAAAAATAGCCCTTTTTTTACTAGTTTTAACACTATTGCCTAGTGCTCTTTCTTCTTTATGTTTTAAATCAAAAATATAATCGTAAATTTCAGAAAAATTATAACCTTTTTTTGCCTTATTCATTGCCAGAACAAAATATGGTAATGCCTTTATTTTAAAGTCTGTTACACCTAATATTTTTCCTCTGAGTTCTGTTTCATTTAGCAAGGCGATGCCTTCATGAACTGATTCCCAATTTTTACCAATAGACAGTCCCTTCAAACCTAATTTATCATTATAATAGTTTGACATTGCGTGAGCTCCAATTTCATGAGCTATAAGCTCAAGCATTTTAAGCAAGGATACTTTTCTTCCTTTTGGAACAAGAATGACGGGATATTTATATCTAGAGTCATTATATCGTACGTCTATAGCTCTAACCTCTTTAGTAAGAATAACCTTAAAATTACTACTTTTAAATCTAGCTTTTTCTAGAGCAATCTCAAAATATTCCTTTATTTCTTTATCATTGAGATAGGTTTTTTCTAAAAATTCAATCCCTTCGTTCTTCTTTTTTAAATTTTTTTGATAATTCTTAAAAAATTCTATTTTTTCTGCATAACATTTTTCAGCGATTTTTACCAATTCTTCATCAATATCTCCATAAGCGATTTTCATATAATCAAACGCTTTTTCTAAATTATTGTTTTTTAATTCTACAAGAATATTTATTTTTGCTATATAATTCTCGATAACTTTGCAAACAACAATTTTAATATCTTTATTTTTTTCCTTGATAACTATTTTTTTTATATCTTCTAATTTTTTTATATCTTCTTCTAGCCTTTTTTTACTTATTTTTTTCAATTTTGGATATGTAAAAGTAGGACAATATTTATTTTTTATATTTTTATTTTCATTTTTTCGTTTTTCAAGAAATAAATCAAATTCTTCTTTAAATGTTCTACCATCAGCTCCACTAGGTTCAAAATAATCATAAACCATTTCATAATTACCCCCAATTCTATCAATTTCAGTTAAGTGCTTAATTAATTTCTTTTTTTGATACAAATTGATTTTTTTTGATTTTGATTTTTCTTCCGCCTTCTTAATCTCTAAAATAATCTTTTTAATTTTTTTATCGGTTTTCATGGTCCTGAATTAATTTGAAACTGCTCTTTTTATTTTTTAAATAATAACTTATGCTCCAAAAACCGTCTTCGCCTTCTTGCTTGGATCAACTAAAAATTTTCCCAAACTTCTTCTACCAATAATCACTGGGAATTCAAGATTGCTTCTGTCCGTAATAGACATTTTTGAAACAACTTCCACTCCAGACAAGACAATATTCATATTAATAGTTAAACGATAGGAAACGCCATGACTTGATTTTATGATGACTGTATCAACATCATCTCCCCATTTTGCAAAATTATCTTTGATTTTTTCATCTAAAATTTCTTTTGTTGAGGCACTGTCAATCTCAATATTTTCTATTGCTTTATCAAACTCATTTATAATTTCCTCATATCCTAATTCTTTTGCAAGGTTTTTGTCGATTGAAGATAAATCCGCTCCTGTGTCAATTTTTGCTTTCAACTCTTTTTCTTCCTGTTTAACTTCTTTTGTAATTTCAGGCTTTTCTATTAATTCCCCTCTTGAGAGGGGCAAGGGGTGTGTTTCTTCAACATCTTCAACTTTATGTCTAATTTTAATAGCCTCAATAATTCCCAAAACCTGCTTTCCGGAAATTTCTTCAATTTCTTCTTCAATTTCTCCCCCGAAAAGATCTTGAGCAATTCTGATGCCATGAGATTCGTCTTGAACTTTGATTCCTTGAACTTTTTGTAATCTATATTTCAACGGTGCCAAATTTGCAATTTGAATTGAAAGTCCTGAATGTGCATTAACCTCAAGAACGACTGGACCTCTTTCTTTGTCAATTGCAATATCAACGCCAATATATCCAAGCTTGGAAACTTGCTGACATTGAATTGCGATTTCCAAAATTTTTCTCCAATAAGGAATTCTGATTCCGCTTAATTTGAGTTTTGAGTCTGGATGTTTTTCAATTAGTTGGTCTCTCTGTACGGCATGAGTCGAAACTCCCTTGGCAATATCAATCCCGAGCCCAATGCCACCAAGATGAAGATTGGCCTTTCCTTCTGATTCTTTTGTCGGAAGACGAAGCATCGCCATCACTGGGACATTATTATAAACAATAACTCTGATGTCTGGTATTCCTTTATACGCGTAGGGCTTTAGAATTTTTGAAATCTGAATTCTTTCTTCAAAAAAGGCAATATCTGAAACTCCCGAAAGAGAATAAAATCCTTCAAAAATATCCATAATATGATTTTGCAAATCTTTAATAGTGAATCTTCTTCCCTCGGTTGAAACCCAGCTTTTGTCTTTCTTCTGACCAAAAATAATCTTGATTCCTTCTCCTCCTCTTCCATGATTTGGCTTAAGAACAAAACTTTTCGGCAAATCTGCCCATTTAAACAATTCTAAATCTTTTCTATTTCTCACGACGCCAAAAACCTTTGGAACTGGTATTTCGTTATTAAAAAGCAACTCCTTGCTTCTGAGTTTATTATCTGCAAGACGAATTGCATTTTTGAGATTACTAGGTCTAATATATGTTAAATTTCTAGAATTCATTCCTAAAAGACCTTTGCTTTTTCTAATTGTTGTCAACATGTTTTATAACATCTTTAAATCTAAAATACTCTCTTAATCGAAGTCCTGTCCATCTTCCAAGAATTATATTAATAACGAGAAGTAAAATTATATATTCTGGATGATTAAGAATTAAATTTCTGAAGCTATCCCAAATTATAAAATAATATCCAGCACTTGAAATAATTATTGTTTCTATTGATAATAATGTCGCAGTTCTGATTCCTTTCTCAACTTGAGTGGAAATAAATTTTTCAATCAAAGTAATCATAATTAAAATTGGCAAAATTGAAGTTGAAGCAAGTCCAATTTTCCCCAAATATCCCGCCAAAGTGAGAAGCCCTAAAATTGCAATGCTAATCACAGTAAGCACAATAGCAATTCGCGGAAGATAAAGTAATCTAAATTTTTTCAAAAAATATCGCATTGCGGTTCCAGAAACCAAAACAACAACAAAAATTGCAAGTCCATATTTTAATCCTATTGCCCAAAAAGCAAAAGCTAGAACAAGTGGAGTATATATTCCAAAAGATTTAACTCCAATAATTTGTCTAAAAATGACAATTAAAGTTGCAATAAAAGGAAGTGCCAATATCAAATAGACAGTATCAACATCAACTCCCTGCGAAATGATAAAATTAATTATTTCTGACATAAAAATAGTATTAAGTATTAAATATTGAGTATTAAAATAATGTCTAACACTCAATATTAAACACTTTATTTTTTACTTATTTTCTTTTCAAATTTATAACTACTCTCACAACAAACTGCTACTGCAAGCGCATCTGCTGCATCATCTGGCTTAGGAATTTCTTTAAGGTCTAAAATTGACTTTACCATCTGCTGAACTTGCTTTTTCTCAGCACGACCATATCCTACCACTGCCTGCTTAACCTGTAAAGGAGTATATTCACAAATTTCCAATCCTTGATTTTTCCCCACAAATAAAATAACCCCTCGAGCTTGTGCAACTGTTATTACGGTTTTTTTATTTTTGAAATAGAACAATTCTTCAACAGCCATTATTTGGGGTTTATATTTTTTTATGATATTTTTTAATTCTTTTGCAATCAAATCAAGCCTTTCGGGCATATCTAAATTTTTGTCAGTTAAAATACAACCGACATCCAAGACTTCTAATTTATTATTTTGACTTTTGAGAACCCCAAACCCAGTCGTTGCCGTTCCAGGATCAATGCCAAGAATGATCATATATTATTATTAATAATAATAGCTATTATACTATACTTGATTAAACATTTTACTATACATATAACTTTGATTAATAAATATTATCAACGGAAATATTATTAAAAAAGTAACATAGCAAATTCTTATTATTTGAATATATTTTTGAGATAAATTATTTTCTCTCTTTAATATTACAGAGACTCTAAGTGAAAAGACAATAATAAACAAAGAAAATAACATCATAAAAGCGAGTGCTCCAATAAAAAAATCTGACAATAAGGTTAGTTCCATTTTTTTCATATCTGGAACCCATTTGATTAAAGCAATACTAGACACAATAAAATAAAAACATCCTATTGTTAAAATTTTTATTAGTGAATTTTTATAATTGTTTTCTTTCATTCTAATATTCTTTTAATTTAATCCTCTAAATTCGAACTAACATCATTCACATCTTCTTGTTCATCAAGAGCTTCAAAGAGTTTTTCAATTTTTTCATGGACTTTTTCATCTTCAATTTTGATTGTATTTTTCGCTTTCCACTCAAAGCCAACATCGCCAATCGCCAAATTATTTTTTTCTAAATTGTCTTTCACTTTATATAAATCTTCCGGCTTGGTATAGACTACAATAATTCGATGCTCCTCTTCTGCGGGAACAATGTTAAAATCCTCTGCACCAGAATCAATGATCATCATTTCTGTTTCTTCTTCGCTCATTTGCAAATCCTTCATGTCAATCTCAATATATCCAAACCGTTCAAACATCCATTTCACACTTCCCGCCTCTCCTAATCTTCCACCGTTTTTTGAAAGAAGATGTTTAATTTCTGCCACCGTTCTGTTTGTACTGTCCGTCGTTCCTTCAATTATCAAAGCAATCCCTTCTGGACCATAAGCCTCATATAAAACCTCTTCAATCGTTCCTCCTTCAAGTTCTCCGGTTCCTTTTTTAATCGCCTTTTCTACATTATCCGAAGGCATATTAACTTGTTTTGCCTTTTCAACTACAAGTTTGAGAGCTGGATTCATCACTGGATCTCCGCCATTTTTTGCCTCAAGTGTAATTTGTTTTGAAAGCTGAGAAAAAATCTTACCTTTCTTCACATCAGCAACTCCTTTCTGCCTCTTAATTTTTGACCACTTGTTATGTCCAGACATAAAATTATAATATTTCCAATAAAAAAGAGTATCATTTAACTGCACTCTAGCTTGTTTTAGTATAGTGGATTAGAGCTTTTTGGTCAATGGAATTGTAATAACTGAAAGATCTCTTTAGCTGACGGTTAAGTTGCTTTGTGCAAGTGACTAAAGTCACAAAACCCTCAGCTAAAGCTGGGTAGAAATTTTTCAAATCCCCTAGCCCCTTTTGTCATAAAAAATGTTTTACGATTCAATAACTGTCGGATAAGTCAGGCGCGAAATGGTCTGTTTTTTCTTTTATATTAGTTAAAATATAGTTTATTAAAAAAGATTTATTATATTTTGAAACATAATTTGCAAATAAAAATTTTTAACAACAATAAAAGCATTTACAACTTTGTCACGTCTTACAAATTATTATTTAACCTTTCTAAGCCTTTTACAATTAAAGCATGACCTTAAATCAATTTCTCCTATCTTGCCACAACCACCATCACATCCAACTTCCTTAAAATTTACTTCAGATCTCTTTTTAAAGTTCGTAATTTCTTCAGGTGTAGCTTCTCTTATTTCAGACCATTCTTTTCTCATGCTTTCGGTTATTTTTGCTGCATTTTCTTCACAAGTTTTCATCGCCACTTTCCTTTCTTCTTCTGTCATATCCAAAAGATGCTTCGACTTTTCTGGCATCACATCAATAAGTGGTTTTACTAAATCCATCCGTTCAGTTGATTCTATTGAATTTTCAATACCCATAATAAAACATTTAATTAATTATTATTTCCTGCCCAGTAAAAAACTTTTTAAGAAATAATCAAGTAATTATAACTCTAAAAAACTGACTTAAATAAACTATTTTCGATTTTCCAGCTTTCTACAAATATACCAGACAATTCCACCAAAAGACCAGGCCGTGATTAGACAAACCGCCAACCAGCCCACAACAGGAATAATCCAAAGAACTATCAATACTAAATAACCTAAAATAAAATTCATTAATGGAAACTTCCTCGTAAGTTCTCTTTTTTTGAATTGATTGTTTATTAAAAATCCTATGGCAATTGCGGCAACAATTTTTGAAATCATCAACGCAATGATAAAGCTAAACAGAATAACAATCATAAGAGGCAATCCAATAAGAGAAATCAAAAGAACTATCAGAAGCACTGGGATTAAAATTATAGCGAGAACTCCAACCGCCAAATTTTTCCATGGCTCTCTTTCCATAGAGTTGAAAATATCTTTTCCGCTTCTGTAAAAAAGTTTATATAACACGAAACCTAAGATTAAAAGTCCAAAAAATCTCAATAGCTCAAGTCCAAAAAGAAAACCAAAAAACCCTTTTTTCTCGCTTTCAACAACCGGTAAAGTTTTTCTTGTAATTTCCCCTGCCACA
>JAGLJF010000030.1 GCA_023142595.1 Minisyncoccota bacterium
AATGGTTTTTTGATGTTATTCTGTAATTAATAATAAAAACAAATCACAGATGACGGGTAATTTTACTATTTTTATCATAAAAAATGTCTTATACTAAAATTATAATCCACTATGATGAAATTACATTAAAAGGAGGAAATCGTCCTTTTTTTGAACGAGCGCTTTTGCAAAATATAAAAGAGTCTTTGCAACATACAGAACACGGAGAAATTTATCGAGATGGAGGAAAATTTTTGATCGATATAAATAAAAAAACAAACCTAAATGAAATAAAAACAATATTACAAAAAATTCCAGGAATTTCAAATTTCTATTTTGCAGTTTCAGAAGAAAAAAGTTTAGAAAAAATAAACAAAAAAGTTGTTGAACTTTTGAATTCTTATGAGCAAATCAAAACGAAAAAAACATTCAAGATTGAAGCAAGAAGAGCTGACAAAAAATTTGGATTTAAATCTCCAGAAATTAATTCGAAAGTAGGGGAGTATGTCCTTGAAAATACAAAGCTTGTCGTTGATGTTCATAATCCTGATTTGGAAATTGTTGTTGATATTGGAATCAAAGAATGCTTTATATATTTCGACAAGATATTGGGTATTGGAGGTCTTCCCACTGGCACAACTGGAAAATTAGTGAGTTTACTATCTGGAGGAATAGATAGCCCAGTAGCAAGCTATATGATGACAAAAAGAGGAGCCAAGCTTATTTTTGTCCATTTTAAAAATAGAACAATTAGTGGCGCAAGTGATGGACAAGAAAAAATTGAAAATCTGACAAAGATATTAAGTAACTTTCAAGGGAAATCAAAGTTGTACATAATACCATTTGAGGAATTTCAAAAAGAAATTATTGCAAAAATACCGGCAAAAAACAGAATGATAGTTTACAAAAGAATTATGTTTAAGATATCTGAAAAAATTGCCAAAAAAGAAAAAGCAAAAGGACTTGTGACGGGGGACAGTTTGAGTCAAGTTGCCTCGCAAACTCTTGAAAATATTGAGGTTATATATAATTCTACAAATCTTCCAATATTTTCTCCTTTAATCGGAATGAATAAACAGGAAATTATTGATCTTGCCGTGAAGATTGGAACATTTGAAACATCTATTATTCCCTATCAAGATTGTTGCAGCTTTCTCATCGCAAAACATCCCGAAACAAAAGCCAGATTAGAAGAAATTAAAAAACAAGAAGAAAATTTAGAAATAGAAAACATAATAGATAAAATTATTTCAGAGATAAAATGTAAAATATTTTAGTAAGCGAAATTTACCCTTCGGAGTTTTATAAAATTTCACTATAACCATTTGAAATCCCGAAGGATTAATTTCATGCTTTATATATCTTCACAAATCTAATTTATTATTTATTGTTTATCATAAAAAAATGAATATTTCAGTTTTTGGGACAGGCTATGTTGGACTAGTGACGGGAGTTTGTCTCGCGAATCTTGGACACAATGTTGTTTGTTATGATATTGATAAAAACAAGATTAAACTGCTTAACTGTGGCAAAGTTCCTTTTTTTGAACCTCAAGTTGAAAAATTAGTTATAGAGAACTCACAAGAAGGAAAAATTAATTTTACAACTGATATAAAAATTGCAACAGAAAATTGCGAAATTATATTCATTGCAGTAGGCACTCCACAAAAAGAAAGTGGGAAAGCAGATCTTTCTTATGTTAAAAAGGTTGCCGAACAAATTGGAAAAAATATTTCTGCATATACTGTGATTGTAAACAAAAGTACTGTTCCAATTGGAACAGGTAATCTTGTCAGAGATATTATACAAAATGAGTGTGATGTTGAATTCGATATTATTTCAAATCCAGAATTCTTGCGAGAAGGAAGCGCTGTTGATGATTTTCTTAATCCTGAAAGAATTATTATTGGAAGTGATTCCCAAAGAGCCAATTTTATAATCAATAAACTATATAAAGATTTTTCGTGTCCTATTATTAATACTGACATAGAAACTGCTGAAATGATAAAGTATGCCAGTAATGCATTTCTGGCTACAAAAATTTCATTCGTAAATGAGATTGCAAATATTTGCGAAAAAGTTGGAGCCAATATTGATGATGTTTCTTATGCTATGGGATTAGATTCAAGAATTGGCAATAAATTTCTGAATGCAGGAATTGGATATGGGGGAAGTTGTTTTCCAAAAGATATTAAAGCACTTAGTAATATTGCCCTCAGTCATGATTATGATTTTGAACTTCTCAAGTCGGTTATAAAGGTAAATACTAATCAAAGATTATTTTTAATAAATAAAATTAAAAAATTAATCGGAAATTTGGAAGGAAAAAAAATATGTGTTTGGGGGATTGCTTTCAAGCCAAATACCGATGACATTAGAGAATCTGCAGCAATTGATATTATGAGCCTTCTTCATAATGAAAATGTAATAGTCAATGCCTATGATCCTCAAGTTAACTATGATTATGTTCGAAATCATAAAAAAATAACTGGTAAAATAAATTTATATTCTGATAAATATGATGCGCTTGAAAACTGTGACGCGCTAATTATCGCAACAGAATGGGAAGAATTAAGAAAGCCAGACTTTGATAAAATCGACGAAATCCTTATTAATCCAATCATTGTTGATGGAAGGAATATTTATTCTCCCGTAGAAATGAAAAAATTAGGATTTAAATATGTAAGTGTTGGAAGAAAAGAGATTTAAAATACATACTTTTGTAACAAATTTAAGTTTCAATCGTTTATATAAGTATGGAGAATTGAAAGGGCTAAATTTAGTATAAGAAACCAAAAAATCGTCCTCTGGCGATTTTTGTGATTTTACACAATATTATGAAAAACAACACAAAACAAACGCTAAAAATATATTGGAGTCATATCATAAAATATAAATTATCAGGATTGATAATACTTTTTTCTATTGTTGTTGGTTCTTCAATAAACATTATTATACCTTTATATTTTAAGAAGTTTTTTGACATTTTAGGGAGCGAACAGGCAAGAGAAATCATTGCAGATAAATTAGTTGATACTTTAATTTTAATTTTATTAATTCATTTTATAAATTGGATTTTTTGGAGAATAGCAGATATCTTTCTGCCTCATTTTTATGCTCAGCTAGTTGTAAATATACAAAATACTTGTTTTGAGTATTTACATAAACATTCTTTTTCGTATTTTAACAATAATTTTGTGGGTGCATTAGTGAAAAGAGTTGGTTATTTTACAAACTCTTTTCGAGATATTCTCGACAGAGTTCTGTGGGAATTCATACCATTAATTGTTAAAATGTCGATTATAATTACTGTTCTGTTTTGGAATAATTTTATCCTTGGTCTGATAGTGGTTGTCTGGTTATTTATATTTGTAGTTATCAATTGGTCTATGGCTTTGTATAAAATGAAAATTGATATAAAAAGATCTGAAGCACAAACTAAATCAACTGGATTTCTTTCTGATACAATTACAAATAATTCCAATGTAAAACTTTTTTGTGGCTATAAAAAAGAAGTTAAAGGTTTTTTTGAGCTTAATGAAAAAGTTCGAAAAATAACTGAACATTCTTATAATTTAGATAATATTTTTGATGCTATTCAGGCTTTACTCGTAGTTGCTTTGGAAGGTATGGTTTTTTATGTTGGTATAAAATTATGGGAAAAAGATATGTTCACTATTGGAGATTTTGTTTTATTGCAATCATATGTCATAATCATATTTTTACACATCTGGAATTTTGGAAAGATGATTAGAAGGACTTATCAAAATTTAGCGGATGCCGAAGAAATGACTGAGATTCTTAATGCAGAGCATGAGATTCAAGACATAAGAAACGCAAATACGCTAGAGATTAAAAGAGGGAAAATTGAATTGCAAAATGTTGATTTCTATTATCACAAGACTAGAAAAGTTTTTGATAAATTTAATTTAACAATCAAAGGTTGTCAAAGAGTGGCACTTATTGGTCCATCTGGGGCTGGAAAGACTACAGTTATCAAATTATTACTTCGCAATTTCGATGTTTTTGGTGGAAAAATTTTGATTGACGGACAAGATATTTCAAAAATGACCCAAGAGAGTCTTTGGAAAAACATATCTCTTGTTCCTCAGGATCCAATTTTGTTTCACCGAAGCTTGATGGAAAACATTCGTTATGGAAAATTTGATGCAACAGACGAAGAAGTAATTGAAGCTTCAAAACTGGCTCATTGTCATGAGTTTATCAGTGACTTACCAGAAAAATATGATACTTTTGTTGGAGAAAGAGGAGTGAAGCTTTCGGGAGGAGAAAGGCAACGGGTAGCAATCGCTAGAGCGATCTTGCGCAATGCCCCGATTTTAATTCTCGATGAGGCAACTTCAAGCCTTGATTCACATTCAGAAAGTTTAATTCAAGATGCACTTGATAAATTAATGGTCAACAAAACCGTCATTGTTATCGCTCACAGACTTTCAACAATTGTAAAAATGGACAGAATTGTCTTTATTGATGAAGGTAGAATTATTGAAGATGGAACGCATCAACAATTAGTTGAAAAAGAAAACGGCCACTACAAAAAACTTTGGGAACTTCAAGCTGGTGGATTTATTGCAGATTAGAGCATTAAATTAAGGAGATTAAATCTCCTTAATTTCGTGCATAAATTATAATATTTTGCTATAATAGAACTATAAGAATTTATTTTATTTTTATAGTTTTTATTTATGTCGAAATTTGAGTATAGATATGAAAAATTGAATAAAGAGCAGAAAGAAGCAGTGGATTTGATTGACGGACCAATGCTTGTTGTGGCAGGCCCTGGAAGCGGAAAAACGGAGCTTTTGAGCTTGCGTGTGGCAAACATTCTAAAGAAAACTGATGTATTTCCAAATAACATTCTTTGTTTAACTTTCACTGAAGCGGCGGCGACAAATATGCGCAATCGACTCAGTGACATTATCGGACAAGATGCATATAAAGTTGCAATCCATACTTTCCACAGTTTTGGAAGTGAGATTATTAATCAAAATCCTGAATATTTTTATCAAGGGGCGATATATAACCCTGTGGATGATTTGGCGCAAGTTGAAATCATGGAGGACATTTTGTCAGGTTTAAAACATAGTAATAAATTAAATGCTCATCATCCCGAGCAGGGATATGTTTATCTGAAAAATATTTTAGAAAGAATTGGCGATTTGAAAAAAGCTTTGACTCCTGACGAGTTTTTAGATATTACTTTAGAGAATAAACGGTTTTTTGAAAATTCTGAAGAAATTATTGACCGATATTTTTCAGCTACTATTTCAAAGAAAAAATTGCCAGAGTTTGAAAATATTATAGAAGATCTTAAAAATATAAATTTTGAAAAAAGAAAATACAAAACAAAATTCAAGAGTGTCCAAGAATCTATTATTTCAAGTTTGAGTGAAGCGATTGAAAAATCAATTAAAGAAAAGAAAACGAAATATCTTTCCGAGTGGAAAACAAGTTTTACGATGAATGATAAAAAAAAGAGAAGGGTTTTGAAAGATTTTCAGAAGATTGAGAAACAAATTGAACTAGCCGATATCTATAAAAAATATCAAAAGAAACTTAGAGAGAGGGGATATTATGATTTTTCTGACATGCTTTTAGATACTGCAAAAGTTTTACACGAAAATCCAGAGTTGAAATATAACATTGCCGAAAAGTATCTATATATTTTGGTGGATGAATTTCAAGATACTAATGATATTCAAAACAGACTGCTTGATAGTATAATCGATCTTGAAACAAGTGACGGAGAGCCAAACATTTTAGCGGTTGGTG
Source organism: Minisyncoccota bacterium (assembly GCA_023142595.1). GTDB lineage: Bacteria > Patescibacteriota > Minisyncoccia > JAHIHE01 > JAGLIN01 > JAGLLA01. Next base: position 5,773 of record JAGLJF010000030.1, read on the forward strand.
ATGATGATCAAGCAATTTATAAATTTCAGGGTGCAAATGTAGGAAATATAATTTCTTATATTGAGAAATATAAGAATTTAAAATTGGTTGTTTTACAAAAGAATTATCGTTCTACTCAAGATATTCTTGATTTAGCTCGAAAGACAATTACTTTAGGATCAGATAGATTGGAAAATAAAATTTCTGAAATTACGAAAAACCTTTCGGCTGGAAATATAAAAATTGAAAACGGAAAAATTATTAACAAAGAATTTGAAACAAGTTTTCATGAAATGATTTGGATTGCCAAGGAAATTAAGAGGAAAATTGAACAAGAAAAATGTAGCCCAGAAAGCATTACGGTTATCGCGCCAAAACATAAAACCTTGCAAGACTTTGCGAAAATACTTGATTTTTATAATATTCCAGTTTTTTACACAAAGAAAAAAAATGTTTTAAAAGATAAGCAGGTAAAGGAAATAATCACGATTTTTAGGTTTATTAATTCGATCAACAATATCAGTGAAAAAGAGGCTGATGAATATTTGCCAGAAATTTTGAGTTTTTCTTTTCTGGAGATTAATCCAATTGTGGTTTGGAAAATATCAATTGAGGCTTATAAAAATAAAAAAAGATGGCTAGAAATTATGATTGAACATGAAGACGAGCAAATCAGAAACATTGCTGAATTTCTAATTTTACTTGGAAACAAAGCTAACGATTTCACAGCCGAAGAATTAATCGATATCATTACCGGTGTCGCAAGCTTGGAAGAGTGTGAGTTTGTAAGTCCTTATAGGGAATATTATTTTTCCAAGAAAAAGTTTGACTCCGAAAGGTCTGTATATTTAGACTATCTAACAAGCTTACATTCATTCATCAATTCTATCCGTCAGTATAAAGGGCATGAAACTTTAAGTGTAAAAGATGTTGTAAAATTTGTTAATCTGCATGAAACTCATCATATTGCGCTGAATGTGGCAAGTGAATTTTCTGATGACAAAAAATCTGTCAATCTGATGACGGCATATGGCGCAAAGGGTTTGGAATTTAATACTGTTTTCTTGATTGATTGCTCTGAAGATCTTTGGATGAAAAACAATAACGGTCGTTTAAGTTTTCCTGTAAACATTGATCTTTCTCCACAAAAAGACAATATAGAAGATAAACTTCGACTTTTTTATGTTGCACTTACTCGAGCGAAACAAAATCTATATCTCACGAATTATAAATTTGATAGCAAAGGGAAAGAAAAAGTCAAATTGAGGTTCTTGAATCTTACTAATGAGAAAGAGGAAAGGAAAAAAGAAAACAAAGACGTTGAGCTTATTAAAAAAGATCAAGAAGACTTTATCAAAAAAGAAAATCTTGAAAGTTTGATTGAGTTGAAACTAAAAATTAATAATCATACTATTAAAAATATTAATGAAAAAGATTTGCTTCAAGCACAATTAAAAAATTACAAACTAAGTGTAACTCATCTAAACACTTTTCTAAATGTAGGCAGAGGAGGGCCGCAAGAGTTTTTGCAGAAACAATTATTACATTTTCCACAAGCACAAAATAAAAATATTGCCTATGGATCTGCAGTTCATAATGCTTTCCATATCTTTTATTCTGAATTCAAGCAAAAAAAACTTGTTCCTAGTCTTGATTTATTTCTAAAAATTTTTGAAGATGCTCTTCGTAAATATCGATTGAACAGAAATGATTTCAAAGAAATGATTGAAAGAGGGAGAGATGATTTAAGTTCTTATTATAAAAACAAAAAAAATAAACTTGATTATAGTGATATTTGTGAATTTGATTTTTCATCTCAAGGAGTTAATATTGATGGTGCTGATATTACTGGAAAATTAGACAGAATTCATTTAAGCGAGGACGACAAGACTATGAAAGTATATGATTATAAAACTGGAAAAGCATTTGAAAAATGGGATGATAGTAATAAAAAAATTAATAGCTGGGAATATAAGAATCAGCTTGTCTTTTATAAGTTATTAGCTGAAAATTCAAGAGAGTTTGGAGGAAAATTTACAGTTGATACTGGCGTTTTAGAGTTTGTAAAACCAGAAGACGGCGAACTCATTGAGCTTTCACTGACAATTAAAAGTGATAATGTTCAGAAATTGCAAAAATTGATCAAAATTGTATATCAAAAAATTCAAAATCTTGATTTTCCGGATACAGAAAGTTACTCAAAGGATATAAAGGGTATTTTGGAATTTGAAAATGATTTATTAGATGGAAAAATTTAATTTATAATTATAATTTATGTATCTATTTTTTGACACAGAAACAACTGGGCTTCCAAAAAAATGGGATGCTCCAGTAACTGATTTGGAAAATTGGCCTCGTCTTGTTCAAATCGCATGGCTTTATTTTGATGAAAATGGAAAAGAAATTTCAAGTAAAAGTGAGATTATAAAACCAGAAGGATTTATTATTCCAGAAGAAGCATCTAAGGTTCATGGAATTTCAACGGAAATAGCAAAGAAAAAAGGGATTGCTTTAAAAAAAATACTAAATGAATTTTCCGATATGACAAACAAAACAAAATTTCTGATTGCTCATAATATGAGTTTTGATGAAAAAATAATTGATGCAGAATTTCTCAGAAAAGGAATTCAGAAAAGTTTATTCCAGCCTGAAAAAATATGTACTAAAGAATCTTCAACTCAATATTGTCAAATTCCAGGAAATTATGGATACAAATGGCCATCTCTCTCTGAACTTCATATAAAATTGTTTGAAAAAGATTTCGAAGATGCTCATGACGCTTTGATTGATGTTAAAGCGTGTGCAAGATGTTTTTTTGAACTAAAAAATATAGGAATTCTATAAACATTTAATTGAAAAATCAAGAATATTCATATCAATAATTTTTTAAAAATAAATTATATATGATTGACTTTTACTCTAATTTGTGTTAATCTTGCTATATTAAAGTGAGAATTTTAAAATTATCTTTATGTCTAAAAATGTTTCTGAAGTAGGAAAAAAGTTTGTAGAAGATTATAAGAACGCCGTAAAATTAGAAAAAACTTATAATGAAACAGCGGATGAAAGAATTAAACTTCATCAAGTTTCAAGTAAGATAGCTTTTTTGTATGAAAAATTGAGAAATTCTATAGATTACAAAGAAGACCATTTGTTGAGAAAAACCGCCATAGAGAGAATACTGAAAAGAAGATTAACTACAGAAAAAAATGAACTTGATGTCGCCAAGTTTTTGATATATGAACTAATCAGAGCAAGATATTTGCCAAACGATAAAATTCCAGAAAAAAGAATTGACGAAGTTAAGCAAATTATTGAAAAATACACACTATTTATTAATAACTTTCCTGAACAAAATGATGAGAAAAGCAATAGCTCTGACTATTTATTCGATTGGACCGTAGGACTTGCTGCTTGTGAAATTGAAGAAAAAATAGCTCCCTACAAAAGAGAAGATACTCTTATTGAATTTGCAAAAGATGTTATAGAAAAAAAATTGAAAGTTCCGGAAAAAATAATCAACGAGAAAGATAAAAAGAATCAAATTTATATTGCCCTTTTGAGAAACTTAACTAAGTCCGATGTACCTTTGATTAGATATAGACTATTCGAGATGAATTATCCCGAATGGTTTTTTGCTCCGTCAGAAGAATTGATTATGAAAATGTCTGAGAACATATTTTCAATAATTAATGATATAGAAAAGCAAACTAACAATCCTTTGAGTGAAAATTTTTCGAGATTTGTCAAAAAAAACCTTGCCTATTTTACAATACTGGAAGATGTGATTACTAGAAATGCTGGAAATATTGATAAAATTTTTGTGCATCATCTTCATATTGAAGATGCAATTAAAGAAGCTTGTATAAAAAAATACAAAGAAGCTAAAATAAAATTAAAAAGAGCCGCCATAAGAAGTATCGTTTATATTTTCATAACTAAAGTTGTATTAGCTATTGCTATGGAGCTTCCGTTTGACAAATATATTATTGGACATATAAACTATTTCGCTTTAGGTGTAAATATTATTTTTCCTCCTTTGTTAATGCTTTTAGTTGTAGTGACAATTAAGGTTCCAAGTAAAAAAAATACAGAAGCCATTGTTAGGGGAATAAAGGAGATGATATATGACGACTATCACGAGAACCCATTTATAATGAAAGGTATTTTGCGTAACAGTTCATTTTTTCATAGAGCGTTTAAGTTCTTCTATGCTTTTGTTTTTATTGGCTCTTTTGGAATTATAATTTTCATTTTACAAAGGCTGAACTTTAATGTTATGAGTATTGGATTGTTTTTATTCTTTTTAAGTGTTGTAAGTTATTTTGGCGTCAGAATTCGCCAAAGCGCAAGAGAGCTTGTTGTTCTCAAAAGAAAAGAGGGGATCGTCACATTTGCAACAGACCTTTTCTCAATACCAATTCTTCGAATGGGACAATGGTTTTCAACAAAACTTTCCAACATAAATGTATTTGCTTTTGTTCTTGATTTTATTATTGAAGCTCCATTCAAAACATTCGTAGAAGTTTTTGAAGAGTGGATTAATTATATCAAAGAAGAAAGAGATAAGATATATTAAAATGATTATAAAAGATAAAATTTGGGATAAAATTGTGATTGATGATAATTTAGCTGAAAAAATCATCAAAGACAAAGACTTTCAACGATTGAAAGATGTGTCACAATTTGGAATTTTTAAACATTGCTTTTTATTCGACATTGAATTTAGCAGGTTTGAACATAGCGTCGGAGTTTATTATTTGTTAAAAAAATTTGGAGCAAAAAGGGATGAATGTATTGCTGGACTTTTACATGACATTTCTCACGGAGCTTTTTCACATGTGCTTGATTTGATATTTATCAATGACGGCAATGAAGAATTTGCTGATAGCATTTTATATGAAAAAATATCGAATTCTCATATTGGAAAAATTTTGAAAGAAAATGGTTATAATTTAGATAAAATTATAAACAATCGGAAACATATTATTCTTGATCAAGAACTGCCAGATATAGCTGCAGACAGAATAGATTATACACTGAGAGATCCTCTAGGAATGAACATTCAACTGGCAAAGAAAATCATCAGTTCATTGAAGATTGTGAAAGGGGAGTTTGTTTTTGACAATTCATTTGTCGCAAATCTTTTTGCTCAACAATATTATGTTTTAAATAATGAATTTTGGTCTTCCGCCTTTTGGACCGTAAATCACAAAATCCTTGCTCAGATCATCAAGCACAGCATCAAAAAAGATTATATAAGAAAAGAAGACTTATTTTCCTTGGATGATCACCAAATAACAAAAATTATTGAAGAAAAAAAAGACAAAGAAATTTCAAGATTAATAAAGAAGATGAAAAATCTTGATTATCATAAAATTGAAATCGTTGGAAAAGGGGAGGAGTGTGATTATTGTTGGAAGAAAAAGAATCGATTTATTGATCCAAAAATATTAATTGG
>JAGLJF010000031.1 GCA_023142595.1 Minisyncoccota bacterium
AAACATCCTTATTTTGAATATAGAGTTAAATTGAGATAAGTTCATTCTTAATAAAAAATATATGAAAAAAGAAATGTCTTTTGAGGATTTAGATAAAAAAAGTAATAAGGTGGTTGAATTAGCAAATACAAAAAAGGAATTAGATAAACTTTTAGATAAAAAAATAAGGGCCGAAATTCAAAAAGGGGAAATAAATTTCGAATAAGGAGACTTTTAGAAAAGGATGTGCTAGGATTTAAGGAAAGTATTCCATATGGAATGTCGTCTAAAGACGATGTTGAAAAAATGGTTGATATCGACAATGCTTCAGAAGATAATGATATGGTTAACGAAAGCAGGCTTTGTATAGAATATCCCAATATCAATCAAACCAAAAAAAGAATAGAAGTGATGAAAAAGACAACCGATCTTATAAGTGCTTTAAAAAATGGAAAAGAATTATTAATAGAAAAAGAAAAAATGGAAAAAGGGGGGTTAATAAAAGGTGTTAATTTCGCAGATATCATAGAGAAGACAAGGGCAAATATTGAAGAAAAAAGAGTAGAGATCGTTGAAAATATAAGTTTTTTAAAAAATTTATTAGATTCGAGTAAAGAAAAAATAGATGTTCTGACTGAATATACGGATTCGCTAGATCAAGCAAGCGAGGAAGAAAAATTTGGTTTGCCAAATGAAGAAGTTGAAATAATAGGGTTGAAAGCAGATAGAGAGAAGGGAAGGTTGATCACTGAAGTGAAAATATTAGAAGATGAAATAAAAATACTAGAGGATAAAATTGGAATATTAGACAGTGAAGACGAAATAAAGACACTGGAAGCTGAAATAGCAAAGTTAGAAACTGAATAGGAAGAATAACTTGTTTTGAAGCGGGGATTGATCGAAAAATAAGTCCGCATTCTTTCCGCCATGCAAAAGCTCATAATATTCTCGACAAGTCTGGTACAGTCAAAGATATTCAATTTATATTAAGTCACAGTGAAAACAATCCAGTATCCGCATTTTCATACGAAAAACGAAGTTTTTGTCATTCCCGAGAAGTCGGGAATCTAGGATTTAATTCTAAAAATATGATTTTAGTAATTAATCAGAACAACTACTAATAGTTCTAAAACATATAAACATAATCGGTACATTCAAGAAAATAATCAAAAATTAAAATGAGATCTCTGCCTGAAGATAATTTAAGTTACCCAGTTCTTATAAAACTAGAAGACGGTTCTTCTGGCAGTGGATTTTTTTTGAATGATAACACTGCAAGTAATTTATACTTTATCACGGCAGCACATGTTTTTTTCAAAGATAAGATATTGAAAAATAAAAAGGCAACATTAACTTGTTACTCAAAAGACTTAAATATTAAGAATCCAATTGTGATTAGATTGGATTTAGAAAAACTTTCAGAACAAAAAGTAATTAAAAAACATAAAATTGCAGATGTAGTAATAGTAAAAATTGCAAAAATGGAAAATATTGATAAATCTAAGAATGTTGAGGGAGTTGAAATAAATTTGCCAGAGGGTGGGATGTTGGTTACTATAATCAATGAATCAATAAAAAAATATGAAGATGTTTTAGTTTCAAATGAAGTTTTTGTTTTAGGTTATCCAAATTCATTAGGAGACGAGGGTCAAATAGATTATGAAAGGCCATTATTAAGAAAGGGGATTATTGCAGGAAAAAATGACAAAACAAAAAACATAATCTTAGATTGTCCAGTCTATTTTGGGAATAGCGGTGGACTTGCGATAGAAGTTGAACATACTGGCAAAATAATTAATTACAAAGCTATTGGAATAGTAACTCAATTCGTTCCTTTTAAAGATGAATTATTTAGTAAAAAATATGGGAGAGTCGTGAGCGTAAATACTGAGAATTCAGGATATTCAATAATTGTTCCAATGGATACAATTCTTGATCTGCTACAGACTTAAATATTAATTCATACTAAATTAAATTTGACACAAATTTTAAAAGTAATGCAATATAAACACATATTAACAATTTAGTTTTATATAAAAAAACCGCTTAGGAGAGTGGAATAAAAAATATATACTATGTCGCACAAGGTAGGTTTTACGACATAAAATTGACCTTTTTTAAACTTGCAGTAAAGCAAGTCTTTGTGCTAATATATTCAATTTTTAAGAGTTCATAGAATTTCTTATCAATTCTAATATAATATTAGCATCTTCTTTTTCTGGTGTCAATTCTAAGTTATGCACAGGATTCCGATTAAACTTTTCTTTATAACTTTTTTCCAATTCTGTATTTTCCCATGAAAGATATTTTTTTGTTGATCCAATGAATGTATGTCCCATAAGCTGTTGAGCTTCATCTAGTCTAATTCCACTATTAAGCGCAGTTTTGCAGAATCCATGACGATAGCAATGTGGGCTTATCATGTCAGCATTCTTGATTCCTGCTCTTATAGCGTGTTTTTTGACCAGTCTTTGGACGGTTCTCACTGAAATCCGCTTATATCGATAAATGCCGTTGAAACTCATGAACAGCGAGTCATCTCTGGATAATAAATCGCGTTTTTCGAGCCATAACATCAAGAGCCTGTGCGTTTCATCATCCCAACAGATTACGCGATAACCATTGGGGTGTTTTTTATTGGGAATTGAAATTGATTGTTTTGTGATATCAATTTCTTTCGCATTTAGTCCCACAAGTTCTGAAACTCGAACCCCCGAAGTAAAAAGAAAGTTTATAATTAATTTATCTCTCAACTCTTGTAAAAGATTTTCGCCGATAATTGCGCATATTTGATCAACTTGTTCAGTCTTAACTGCTTGGCGGTAATATCTTGCAATCGGTCTGGGAATTTGAATGAGCTGGAAATTGAAATCTGTTTCTTTTCGGAGATAAAAATATTTAATCAGATCTCTCAGTGCAATCATAAAATAATGAATGGTTGATTGCGCATAATTTTTATCTTCAAGATAATTTTGGAATTTACCCGCATCGATTTCGTCGATTTCATTTATTTTTGTTTTTTCTGTGTTTTCCTCAAGCCATTTGGAAAACTTTTTAAGGTACGAAGCATAATTCTCAGCCGCTCGTTTATACTTGAGAAATTTCCACTTGATATAAGTGTCAATCGCTTCATCTATATTCATAAAGCCACCCTTTCCACCACTTCGCCGTCAAGCTAATGGTTTCATAGGATGGCTAATATGATTATATCATAAAAAACTCATCTAATAAACCACTTGTTTGACGGCTCCCCTACTTGAGGACGGGCTCGAAAGCCCACAAGTGAATTAGTAAATTATAAATATTCTTTTACAAATGATTTTAAGGTTACTATTAACAAGTTATTATACATACATTGTAAAACTTGTCAACCCCTTATCATTTGAATAATATTACACTAATGTAATTAATATATTTTGTCAAATTTAATCTTTACGTTACACTTTAATATTTTATACTGCACAAGCGTGTAGTGGGTTAAAAGTTGATTTTTTTTACAATTTTGAATGATTTGAAGATGCCTTTTCTGTAAAAACGTTAACATTTCCATTTTCATCTATCCTTAAAAATATATTTCCATTACTTCTTGTTGTTAATATCCCATCTGCAAAATATTGTTGCTTGTCATTTATGTTTTTATAGGAAATTCCGTCTGAATATTGAGTATATTGCGAAGAAACATCAGTGTCATCCTTCTCTGATTCACTTGCTTTTGACAAAATTGATATTTTGACATTGCCTGTCAAATCAAATAGTGAAGTTGGGAAACCTGATTTATGACCGTGATGAGGGGCGATTAAAATATCAATTCCGTTTTTCATTGTATCAATAAAATCTTGATCATTTTTAGCCAACCAATCCCATCCTGCCTTCTCTAAATCACCACCAAACAAAACTTTTTTACCTCCATACTTAATAAATCTAAGAATACTAGAATTATTTTTTATTTTTTCAGATAGTTCTTCATCTCCAAGAACTGTATTCATCGGAATTCTAAATGTTTTGTTTTGACTAAATCCCCAATTAACAGATTCGGGATTTTTACCACGATATTTATTACTAATATATTTTTTGTATTCATCGTGTATATTTTCATCAGAAGGAAATTCCTCATGCTCCCTTTTGTGTAATAAGTATGGAGTCAAGTTTTCTCTAATTTTCTTTGCATTTTTAACATGATCATCGTCAGGGTGTGTTATGTGAAGTAACGCAAGAGGATATTCGGTTCCATAATTTGTAATATACGGGGTAATGGCTAACCAATTTTTGTAAGTAAAATTTATTTGGTCAACAGGACATTTTTTATCACCATGACTTCCACAGTCAACCATTAAGCTATATCCATTTGGACAAACTGCTAGCGAACAAGCTGCGTTATTTACATCAAAAATTATTAATTTCATGGTCATATTATTTTTTTAAATTTAATAAAATAGTTTTAAAAACTAATCCTCTTGCTAATCCTCTACTCCTCCATAAAAAGATAAAGAATATTATAAAACCAATAATTCCATGATAAATATTTTTTTCAACAAAAAATAAAATACCACTAATCAATAAAAACTCAATTGTTATCACTCGAATAAATAAATAATTTCTGTTGAATATTTTTACTTCTTCAAAGTCGCTTACTTGTGAATAAATTTTCCAAAAATAACTTTGAGATAGTTTATTATCATCTTTATCTTTCTTTCTAATTGACAATTTATCATAGCTTTTTTCAAAAATTTTCATCTCATCTTCTGAAAGATTTAAATGTTTTATTAAATCTTTTCTTGTATATTCGTTTTTCGTAATTGGATTTTCTTTATATAAAAAAATTTCTGAAGGTCTGCGAAATTTAAAAAATATATCAACAATAAATTCTAATTCATGAGCTAAAGTTTGTAATAATTCTCCAACAATAAAAGCCGAGCAAAAAAATAAAAAAGTATACAAAAAATCTAAATTATCGATTAAATTTAATTGAATATTATTCCCATAAATTAAAAACGTGATTGCTAAGAAAAATCCCCCAGGCATTATTCTTATAAGTAAATCATCAATTGTAAATTTGCTAGTCATAATTTAAAGAAATTAAAAGTAATAAATAGATTTTTTAGTGTTTTTTATCTTTTGGCGGATAAGGATCATTTCCAAAGCTATCTTTGTCTTAAATACGACCATTTAGACCATGTATAACAAGCTCAACTCTGTCTTTTTTTGCTTGTTGTCTTGCTTGCTTATCTGCAAGCGCTTTTGTTCTGTGTGTTGAAAGAGGATTGCTTGTCCCTTCTTTTTTTACTGCCCACCTATTGTCCTTTGGCACAATATGAATGTTTTTCTTTGTCATAATTATTAAATTAATTTACTTAACCTATTTTCGGTTTTTTGATTACATTTATTACTTTACCATTTATAAAGAAATCATCTTCAGGATGAAGATATATTGGTTCGTAATCAAAAGATGAATCTGCTTTTAAAACTATTTGTCCATTATTTCGGTCATCAACAAACCGTTTAATTGTTGCTTTATTGTCAATAATTGCAAGCACAATATTTCCTGTTTCCGCATTTTTATCATCACTATCTACAATCACAAAATCTCCATCTTCAATGCTCTTATCATTTATATTTGCTCGATTCATTGATGAACCGTCAGTCTTAATTGCATAAAGTCCTGTTGGCTTTGATCGTCCAATTAGTTTACTTGATATTCGTAAAAATCCTTGAAAATTTTGTTCAGCAAAAATATTAGCTGGTCCACAATTTGCAATACCAATTATTGGAATAGAAAAAAGATTTGCTGTTTTTTTTAATAATCCCTTAACATAGCTTGGTTCTAAAGAAGTTCTTTCCATGGTTCCCTTAATTCGGTCTATAGTTAAAAATCCCCTCTTTTGTAGCTGGAGTAAGTGATGTTTTATTTTTTGAGGTGATTCATTGGGCAAATCAATACACTTGGCCATCTCTCGAAGACTAAGACTTGCAAGATTTTTGCTCTTTGAAAGCTCAAGTAATTTTTCTTGTATTATATGCATAATAAAAGTTTACTACATAAATATTTATTAGTCAAGTAAGTCCTTAAAACTTGACGGTCAATTGTGTTTTTGCTAATATTAAGTTAAATTACTAAAAATAAAACGAGAAAACCATTAAAGGTCGGATTCTCGTTCAGTGGATATACCGGTCGTAATTCTTGACAAGCATTAGCAACTATTCAAGAATAGCATATTTACAATTTTTGGTAAAATTAATAAATTATTAGTCTTCTAAATATTATGTCTAAATACTATGTAAACAAAAACGTACAAAGCAACGGAGATCATGAAGTACATAAAGCTGGATGTTCTTATCTGCCTTATCCTGAAAACAGAATATATCTTGGAGAATTTCTGACATGTCGAAGTGCAGTTACAAAAGCAAGAACTTATTATCCACAATCAAATGGATGTTACTATTGCTCTAATGAATGTCATACGGGATAATAAATTGGATATTTTTAGTTTTATAATTTTATTGAAATTATAAAGCTAAAAAACACAAAAAACAGGAAATTAATAACTTCCTGTTTTTAATCTTTATAGTTCAATTAATAATATAAAAACATATGACAAAATATTCCGAAAAACTAATAAATAGACTAATTACCTATATACATAATAATTATTTTATAAAAATTGATAAAGAACAAGCTGAAATATATCTCGATTCTTTAGCAGATTTTTATTCTGTCGCAAGTAAAAAGATTGAGACAGAATAATATTATTTTTTGTGCTCGTGCACTTTCTTAAAATGATTATCAATTCTTCGCCAAAGGCGATGTATTACCGTCGTTTTGTCAGAGCTTCTTATTCTCTCAAACTCAGAAATAACATTTTCGTCCTTATTTCCCACATACTGCTCAATTTCTCGCTTCGGCTTCCCTCTTATTTTCTCATGAGATTTCTGCAGATTTCGCAGACTATCGTGCATAGAAGTATTCTCTTGAATCGCTTTTATATATAATGTCGGTGTATCAGAATTACACTCACTACAATAGCGTTCACTTTTTTTACTATTACAGTTTTTACAGATCATCGCAGTCATATTTTACCTACTTATTAATCTTTTTTAAATAACTAATAATATAAAATTATCTATACTTTTTAAAATATTAATTTCTATATAACTCCTTTTGAAAATCGAAAAATATTGAGCGAATTTGATTTACATCACCAAGTGATTGCTCGGCGTTTGCAATGGCATGATATTTCAGGTTAAGTAATACAGGCAATTTTTCTTCGTCAAGCTCTTCAACTCCTTTTTCTTCATATTTAGTTAGCACAAAATCTAAAAACTCTTTTTGTTTATCATCCAATCCTTTAAAAATTTTATCTTTCGATTGCTTCACTCTTTGCGTTCTTGAGATTGGTTCTGTTAAAAATGATACATAAGTTAAAACATCAAAAAGATCGCTTTGCTCGGCATCAATCATCTTTTGTAATGTTTCCAATTCGTCCTTGCCAAAACCTTTCTCAGCGATACTGTCTAAAAATGCTTTTCTGGTTATTGGGTTTGACCATATATTCCGTAATTCTTCCTCACTTTTGAAAAAATCAGGCATTGCTCCAAACATATTATCCATAAATTCTTGAACTGAAACAGGTTGTCCGTCTGCACCCCAGAAAGAAGTTGAAATCATATGTTGAATCTCCCTCTCCTTGCCATCGCGTAATTTAATTTTCAATTTTTTCTTTGTTTCGTTTTCTGCATCACGAATGATCCCCTCGCCAGTATCTTCTAATTTTTCGTCATATTTTGTTTCTCTCGGTTTATTTTCTGTCGTCTCGTCTATCGGCTCGCCATCCCACTCCGGATCAGAGAAATGTTTGTAAGCATCTACAAAATCATAAATTGTAAAATATTCTTTGCCGTCAAAAAGTCGCGTCCCTCGTCCGATGATTTGCTTAAATTCAATCATCGAATTTACTGGTCGCATCAAAACGATATTACGGATATTGCGTGCGTCCACTCCGGTTGATAATTTCTGCGAGGTGGTCAGAATTGTCGGAATTGTTTTTTCATTATCTTGAAATTCTCGCAAAAATTGCTCTCCTCGCGCTCCGTCGTTGGCCGTCACACGAACACAATAATTCGCATCTTTTTTGGGCAAAAGTTTTTCTGCCACCACAATTTGATTTATCAAATCTCGAACCAATAAAGCATGCCCTTGGTTGGCGCAAAAAACAATTGTTTTTTCATTTTGATTGATTTCCTTCAACATAATTCCAACACGATATTTTTCCCGTTCTATAATTTTGATATTGCCACGAGCAAAATCTTCTTCTTCGTAAATTTTTCCTTCCTCCACTTCACCCTCAATAATTTGATCGTCCGATGTATAAACATAATCATCTAAAGTTGTTTTTATTCTTTTGACTTTAAAAGGAGTTAAGAATCCATCATTTACACCTTCCTTGAGTGAATAAATATATACTGGCTCGCCAAAATATTGATAAGTATCAACATTGTCTTGCCTTCTCGGAGTTGCAGTTAGACCTAATTGAACCGCTGGCGAAAAATATTCCAAAATCCCCCGCCAGTTTCCCTCATCATTCGCTCCACCTCGATGACATTCGTCAATAATAATCAAATCAAAAAAATCAGATTCATATTCGCCAAAATAAGGTACACCTTCTGCCCCACTCATAAATGTTTGAAAAATTGTAAAATATACACTACCACTTTTTGGCACTCCTTTTTTGCGGATATCCAAAGGATTAATCCGAACTAAAGCATCTTCACTAAAAGCCGAAAAAGCATTAAAAGCTTGATCTGCCAAAATATTTCTATCAGTCAAAAACAAAATTCTCGGTCTTCGAGCACCATCTCGTTTCAAATTCCAACGAGTCTGAAAAAGTTTCCAAGCAATTTGAAAAGCAATAAATGTTTTACCTGTTCCTGTCGCCATAGTCAAAAGAATTCGATTTTTTTCCTCAGCCACCGCACTCAAGACATTATTCACTGCAATCTCTTGATAGTATCTTGGCTTTTTCCCTGTTCCACCGTCTTCAAACAAGACATTATCAAATTTATCTTTCCATTCATTCCAATCAGCAAAAGTTTTATTCCAAAGCTCATCAGGCGTAGGAAAGTCATTAACCTCTCCTTCTTCTCCTGATTTCAGAGATATTTCATAAATCTCTTTTCCATTAGTTGAATATGTAAAATCAATATGCAATTTTTCGGCATATGATTTGGCTTGAGCAACTCCTTCGGTCGGTGCCAAATTTTCTGCCTTAGCTTCAATCACGCCAATTTTTCGATTTTTATATACCAAAACATAATCAGCAATTTCCGGCTTGCTTCGCGATCCTCCTACCTGAATTCTTCCATCAGTAATGCGAAATTCACGCAAAACTTTTGAGTCTTCCGTCTCTCCCCAACCACTCGCTTTGAGTTTTGGGTCGATATATTCCGCTCTTGTTTCTGATTCGTTCATAAATTGTTAATTAAAATAATTTTTAACTGCGTCTTCAAACTGTTCAATAAATATTTGTTTTAGATAAAAAATACTATTCATTTCATAAAACAATAACATTGCTTTTTTATATTCCTCAACATCTACAATTCTATAAGAAAGCGGTATTGAATTATTTGCCAGCAAAATCGCATTAGAAAGCATACGAGCAGTTCTTTTATTTCCGTCTTCAAAAGCCTGAATATAAGAAATCAAAATCAACCCAAGAAAAGCTTTTTCAAAAAATAATTCTTTTTTATTAATCAGAACTGTCATTTTTTTCAATGCTTCCTCAAGCTGAAATAAATTATCCAATGGCTTATATTTTGTGCCAGTAATTCCACCAACAGGCCCTGTTCTTATATTTTTTGCAATATTCAAACCTTTTGTTAAAACAGAATGAATGTATTCAATATCAGAAACATTTAATTTTTGAAATCTCTCTTTGTTTTGAATAGATTCATTGAAAGCATCTTTGTGATTGAGGATCATCTGGGTTTCTTCTTTGGTTTTTCCCTTTCCAGCGACATTTTCTTTGATGAGTGCTTCAGTGCCTAAAAGTGAATAGGTGTTTCCTTCTATAACTGAAGATTTCCAGGAGAATTCAATCATAATCCTCTCAAATTCTTTGTTAATAAGAGTTTGACTGTCATATTTGGAAAAATTCTTTATAAATTCCTTTTGCAGATCTTCTATTTTCTCTTTTTCTTCTTTGGTAAAAATATCACCTTCCAAAGTTTCAAAAATTTCAAAATTAAATTTTTCTTTTATTTCTCTTTCTGTGTATGGAATGGAATAATATTTTTCAACATCAATTTCTTTTATGATTTCATAAACTTCAGACAGTGAGTAAATCACAAAAGCTCCAGCACCACTTTTCTTCAATAAATTTTGCTTGCATAGTAAAGACAAATCTCTGGTAATTGTTTCTCTGGAATATTTTTCATCAAAAAAAGCAACCAAATCTTTATTCTTAAAAGATTGATTCTTATTTGCATATTCTATAATTTGTTTTTGTCTTTTATTCATAAATATACTATATCATCATTGCGTCATTTTTTCAAGCCCATTGCGTCATTTTTTAATAAAACTATGCAAAAAGCCTTTATCTAAAACATCTCATTGCGTCATTTTTATGTTCTAATTGCGACATTTTATAACTCCCCTTCAAAAGCCTTCTTTAAAACAGATTTTTTCAATTCCTCTAAATCAATTAGTTTTTGTTTATAAATCGCTTCTAGTTTTTTCGTTTGATTTGATAATTCATCTAATCTTTTGACTATTAGTTTTTGATTTTTTAAAGATTTTGGAAGCAAAATTTTTATTTTCTTCACGGCTGGAACAGTCAGTTGAGGAATCGATGTTCCATTTCCAATTATGCTATTACTTTTGATTGAATAGTGTAAAAAATCTAAATCAATTAAATCATCGTTTGGTGTTAAGACAATAAGTCTTATAATTGGAAAAAATGCTTCTTTTCTGATTACAGAATAACCTATTGTTCCTCTTGCTGATATCGTAATACTTGGTTTTTTAATTCTGGCAATATTTGTATATCCATAGAGACCCTCGCTTTTTATACCATTTGAAAATATTGGAATCTGAAATGTATCTGTTTTAAATTTTGAAAAATAATCTTTTGGCTTATCGCCACCAGCAATAATCTCTTTGCAAACATCAATTAACCTTTTTTTCTCCCAGCCCTTCTCTGAATTCACAAAAACACTCTGCAAAAACGATTCAAAAAGTTCTTTTGCATTTTGCAAATTTTTCTCCGCATTTTCCTTCGCCTTCGTCACATCCGCAAAAACCTCATCCAAAATCTTCACAATACGATGTTGTTCGGGAAGTGGCGGGAAAGGAATTTCAATATTTTTATACAATTTTGAATCAAGGTTTCTAATTCCTGTCGAATGGCTTTGCATTTTTTCAGTTATGCCGGAAATATAAGAAAAGAACAAAAAACGATGAAGGAAATTAAAATCTAATTCACTGGATTTTTTAACTCTTATCGCCGAAGTAAAATTACTAAATGAAAAATCGCCTTCTTTTTTATTAAATACCACAACTCGACCAACTGGTTGCTTTGGTCCGCCACCTGATTTTTCAAGAATAATATCGCCATAGGTCAATTTCCTATTCTCAAATTGTTTTTTTTCAACTTCCAAATAAGCAATGTCGGAATCATTCAGATCGCCATCTTTTGTAAAATTTGTATTTCTAATTACGCCCACTTCAATATACGGCGGTTTTTTACCTTTCCATAGCCCATTATAAAAATCACAAATTTCGCCAAGTTTTTTTGTTTGCCAATTAGTTTTCATAGGTTTTGAGTTTAGATAATCTTTCATCAATCATTTTTAAAGCTTCTTGAACACTACTTTCAAATAAATCATCAAATCTTCTAGCGTCAAGTAAAAGCTCTGTTTCAGGTTTACACTTTGTCCCATCTGATTTTGTAATTATAACCGATGATGTTATTGACACAGTATATGCTTGTTCTTGTATGTTTTTTACCATTTTCAAAACATAATACGCCGAAGAAATTCTATTTAACAATTCTGGTAATTTTATGTATTTTATTTCTCCGCTAGAAATTAATGCTTCCCATAAATCAGATTTTAGAGACTGTACTTCAACAGATAATAAATTACTTTTCATCTTCTTTAGATAAATAGAGCTACATGAAAAATTTAATTCTTCCCGAATCAATTTTAGAATTTCCATTTCGCGCTTTCTGTCATCTAAATTTTTTTTATTTTCTTCACCTGCTTTAATATGTCTGTCAATCCATAAAGCAATCGGAATACCTGCTATTAATGCAAGACTAGTTGCAAACAGATTTTCCAAAAAATCTGGATTTAAACACTTTAAATATTTATATACAAAGAAAAGAATAACAACTGCAAATATTAATAAAATTGCTAGTAATAAAATTTTAATTATTTTTGTTTTCCAATTTTTCATAGTTATTAACTTTTTGTTTTATCATTCCAATAATTTTTAGAAACTCTTGGGTATCTAAAAAATAATTTGGGTATAATTTTTTTAAATTTTCTATATCATCAACCAAAACTAATACTACCTCAATATTTTTATCATTTAAATATTTTTTTTCTAATTCAGAATATTCATTATTTGCTTGATCTAAATTAGATTCCGTAAATCTTCTAACTGATAATTTTTTATCTTTAAAATCCAATAAAATAAGAAAATATTTACCCTTACTTTTTTCTTTTTTATTCAAATCATTTGAAAATTTTGTAGCTACTGAAAAACTTTGTAATTTATCATCCAATTTTAAATCACTTATTTTTTTAATTATATATTCAAACAATTTTATATCACTCTCGTTGTTCTCTAGTAAAACAAAAGCGCAGCTAATTTTTTTAAATAAATCCAAGAGTTCCTCATCCCCAAAGCTTTGTTTTAAAGGCTGTCTAAGGTATGTACCTATAACCTCAACCGCCGTTGCCCATGCATGTTGAATTTTTGTTCTCAGCTGTATCTCAATTCTACATTGTTGATTGATAGGTATCTTTTTTTTATATTTGTATATTAAATGAATACTTCTATACCCACTATTTTTCGGATTTTTAATATAGTCTGTTTCTCTTAATAGCACAGATTTAAAAGCAACTTGTTTTTCACCAGATCGTATAGATTTTTTCAGTCTATAGACATCTTGCATATCACTCATTACAACCCGCAAACCGCCTATGTCTTGCATCCGAGACAAAGACATATTTTTTTGAATTTTCAACTTATTAACAATAGATGGTGCTCTTTTTAGTCTTTGTGAAATAAGATAATCATCAGAAATAATTTTGGATTTTCTCCGCAAAGACATTCTAAAAACCATTAGTGGGTGTGTATGTATTGACCGAAAATTTTCCAAAACTTCTATTGCTTGATCTTTAGAAATTTTTTCAGTTGATAAGCCAGCCAAGACATAACCAGCTTTATTAATTGCACTTTTTGAATATTTTAAAATAGCTTTCATATCAATTTTTTAATCTTGCCCAATATTTCCCTGCTCTCCTTATCCAACTTTTTCATCTCCTCCAAAATCTCTTTTGGCTCTCTTAAAATCACCTCATCATTTTTATTCGGATTTTTTACCGACAAATCAAAAGTTTTCTGATCAACCTTTGAAACATCAATACTCCATGAATTTGCGCTATCCGCTTTAGTCTTTTGCAACTCCACAAATTCTGCCAAGTCGGCTTCGCTTAAAGGTTGCCCCTTACCGAGATTGCGCGCGAGATTAAGCTGATAAAACCAGACCTTTTTGGTTGGTGCGCCTTTTTCAAAAAATAAAACAACGGTCTTTACTCCCGCTCCCTGAAAAGCGCCACCGGGTAAATCCAAAACCGTGTGCAGATTGCAATTTTCCAAAAGCAGTTTACGAAGCGACACGCTTGCATTGTCAGTATTAGAAAGAAAAGTATTTTTGATAACAATTCCCGCTCGCCCTCCTGCTTTCAAAATCTTGATAAAATGTTGGAGAAAAAGATAAGAGGTCTCACCTGTTTTTATCGGAAAATTTTGTTGAATTTCTTTTCGTTCTTTTCCTCCAAAAGGAGGATTTGCAAGAATAACTCGGTAACGATCTTTCTCTTGAATATCTGCTAAATTTTCAGAAAGCGTATTTGTTCGCTTAATATTCGGTGTTTCAATACCGTGCAAAATCATATTCATAATGCCTATAATATATGGAAGTGAAATTTTTTCCTTTCCGTACAAAGTTTTCTTTTGAAGAAATTTCCAATCTTCCGAAGAAAGCTTTTCTCTGTCCTTACACAAGTAATTAAAAGCTTCCACTAAAAATCCCGCACTTCCACAAGCACCGTCATAAATTGTCTCACCAATTTTTGGATTTACAATTTTAACAATTGTTTTAATAAGAGGGCGAGGTGTATAATATTGTCCACCATCTTGCCCTGCATTTCCCATTCCTCTGATTTTGCTCTCATATAAATGAGACCATTCATGCTTTTCTTCTTCGGTACGAAAATGTAGCGAGTCGACAATATCAATAATATTTCTAAGAGAATAACCACTTTGAATTTTATTTTTCAATTCACTAAAGATTTCTCCAACTTTATATTCAACAGTATCCGCATCTTCTGCTGACATTCGAAATTGTTTTAGATATGGAAAAAGTTCAAAATTTACAAAATCTCTCAAATCATCTCCGTCTAATGATTTATGATAATCAAGTTTTCCATCGGCAGTTTTTGGACAAGCCCAAGATCCCCACCGAAATTCAGGTTTCAATATTTCATTATATTTTTTGCCTGCAAGAGCTGACTCGGTCTTTTTTGTTTCTTCCAAGTCATCAAGATATTTCAAAAAAAGAATCCAAGAAGTTTGCTCAATATAATCAAGAGCACCACCTGCATTATCTGCTCTTAAGATATTATCAATATTTTTTAATGATTGCTCAAACATAATTTTATTTCATTACTCTTTATACAATTTAGTTTAAATAAACAATATACCTTAAAAAATATTTTTAAGGTTTATCAATAAATTAATAATACACTTGAATAGTGTATAAGTAAAGAGAAAATATGGATTTTCAAACCTTAAACTGCGTATAATCAATCTCTAAATTCTCCTTTTTGTAGTTTTTCCGAAAAAAAGCAACCTTGTTTTGAAGGTTTTTATCGATGTATTCCTTTGTTTTGTCGGGATTGCGGAGGATAATTGGTCTGTTGATTCCGCGGGAGCAAAAAAACTTTTTTCTTGAGGCGAGCAATTTTGATTCAACTTCATCCCCTTTCGTGCCGTGTTTGGCAAAATAGGCTCCGAGATTTCGAACACTTTGAACCCTGTTAATCTTCACGAAACCGTGCGACCAGATTTTTTCAATTGTTTTCTTTTTGATATATGTCAGATTGCAGATGATGTGATAATGAACCGCTCCCCTTTTTTGAAACTCAACCACACAAACATATTTGAAAATTTGATATTTATATTTCATTCTTTCAATGAATTTTTTAAATTCATAATTTGCCTTTGATAAATTTTTTTGATTTTTAGCAAATGTTAAGGTCAGAAATTTATTCAGATCGGGATTTGAATTAACCAGTCCTCTAATATTAAATGACGATCGAGATTGTGAAAATTTTGAACGGTTTTTCTCTTCTTCGTTTTTTTCGAAACCTTTGTTGCTTGGAAATGCTGTGAAACCATAAACTTGCATTTTAGAATACTTATACACTTCAATAATTTTGCCTGAAATTACGACTTTTTTATCATATAATGTAGCCATGATTTTCTGCTTATGTGTGTTATAAGACGAGCCCAGTGTTGATAAATCTTTAAGTATTGAGCTTGACAATTTTATTTATTATGCTATCCTGGTAAGTTCTAAAAAGAACAGGAGGATTTATTATAAAATCAATACAACTTGATAAATGGTCAATAGATAATCAGCCCAAAGAAACATTACTGTGTAAAGATTCTTTCTGGGATCAATTAATATTTGTTCGAGATATCATCCCAGAAATAGTTGCGAAAAGCTATCAGGAATATGAAAGAATATCAACTGATATTCAAGTAATATCTGAACATTCATCTAAGTCTGTAAAACTTCCGGTGTACTGCCTCAAACTTGACGATGGAACTCGCTTCGTTATAAGGTGTAATTTCTATGATTGGAAAATATCTGTAATTTCGCCTAAAAGCGTAAAAGCAGATTTCGTCCAGTTGTTTAAGTACGATGAAATAATTTCATCTGTATATTGCGAAGGATTCCCCAATGAACTTGTATTTGGATCATACCAACAAGATCAGAATAATTTCACAATTGAACTAAAAGAAAAATATCAGGTCTTTACATTCTTTTGGATTTATTCATACCAGTTTATGGGCAAATCAAGGTTTAATAATGAATTAAAATAATATTCTAATTCATTTCATGCCGGCTTCGAGCTTTAATTAGTAGCTCAAGCCGTTTTTTTTATATATCAAAATTCTCGACTTGGGTTTTAGTAGAAACCCCGTCGGAATTTTGTTTGAAATCTTGACCTTCGATTGTCAAAAAAGTGTCATATCTTTCAAATAAATTATTGGAAGCAATGAAGCTATATTTCCAACGAAGATGTTTCATTTTAAATTCATCATCTTGCCCTTCTAATTTTTCATAATCAGAGAACAAATAGGCTTTTTGAAAAAACCAGCGACCCATCAAGCACCTGCATTCAACAATGAAATTACAAAGCTCTCGCAAATTCTTGTCGAGCATTCCGAACCGTTGCCCTGTGAATAAAAGCTGTTTTGCTTTCTTTCTGTGTTGAGTGACCACGGACAACATTTCAGCGGGAAAATTTTGCCAATCTCGAGATGAGAAAATGGTTTGTGTTTCATCAATTGCAATAATTGAGTTGGCGGGAGTGTCGATGATGTCTTGCAAATTCCTTATTCTCCCAGCCTGCCCCTTATAGCCGAAATTCGTATAAATTCCGACTGTCAGCTCAGGATAAAGCTCTTTTGTCCTATCTAACAGCTCCACCATTGAAAGCGTCTTGCCTTGCCCTGGAAGTCCGACAAAAGCTATAACCCCAAAAGGTTTTTTGAGTTGAGGGTTGCGAAAGTCCCAATATTTCCATTTGATAAATTTTATTATTTTCATATTGCATTTTTTAAAATTAAATATACTACAAATTATTTTTAACTAATAAACGGAATCTTACGAAGAGTGAAATTGAAAATATGAATTGAAAGCTTAAGGGTATAATAAATTGTCAGAACAAAAAGAGCATCGGCAATTGTACTGAGAGGAATAAAAAATCCAACTGTCGCAATCAAGGAAAAGAGAGAATCAAAAGCCACGAAAAAACTATCAGGCAAGGAAACCGACGGCAATAAATTCAAGGCGGAGTTTATCGCCCAGAAAATCGGAGATAAAATCAATTCAATTATCATTGATGAGGACTTAATAAATTAGTGCTTTTGCGAATGAGAAAAACGATTAACCCAAACCAAATTGCGATTGAAACGAAATTGCGAATTGCAGAGGCAACACCATTGAGAATATCGAAACGATAAAAATTCACTTCAGCGCCCATGATATTGGAATTTGCAATTGTCGGAGCCGAAGTGCCGGCAGATCGTAATTTTGCCAGACCGTTGAAAACCGAGAATTTGATTTGTGCTATAAAGGGAAAAGCAGAGTCGAATGAAAGTCGTAATTCATTAAATTTGTTTGGGAAAAAATCAGGAGAAGGAACAATTAATTTGCAAAAAGCATTCAAGAATGTTCCGTAATCAGAACAATAGGAACTATTTGTACTGTCATAATCAACTGGAATATTTGAGCTGGTAGAATCCCCTGTTAGGATAAAAGGTAAAGATGCCAACGGATTAACTAAATCATCAGGACTATAAAAACTTAGTTTGTAATATTTAGTAATGCCATTTTCGACATTAGTTTTTAATTTGATTGTGCTTCGAGAAGCTGTCTCATTGATAGCTGTTATTTCGTTTTCTCCAAAAGTTTCAACAACTGTTGAAAGACTAGAATCAGAAAAGCGAGAAAAAGTTAGAGCCAAACCATTATCAACTGACATTTCGTAATGACTCAAGGCGACAATAATTTCAAAAGCAGAATCGGGTTTGACTGTCAATTCAGGTTGAAAACGAGAACCTGCATAATCAGAAGGATATAATAAATGAAAACTGTTTGTGTAATAATCTTCAGAAACACCAGCGAAAAAATCTATACTAAAAGACTTTCTTTCAGACTCAATTGGAACTTCAGGGATATTTACATAAGATGAATAATAATAGAGCGGAGATGTCAAAGGACAAGCGACTATCGTACAGATATCAATTTCGCAAGATAGATCCGCACCGCAATTGAAAAAATAAGTATTATTATAATTATCTAGTGAAAAATATATATCGTGAGAATCGGCTAATTCGGATAAATCAGAATGAATAATAACAGAGTTAGTTAATTTTTTATTTATAAAAGAACCGTCAGTAATAATTTCATCTAAATCATTTTTAGCATAGGAATCAATTTCAGGACTTAAATATCGACTATCAATTACAGGAATATCACTTAATGATAAATTAGCACCATTTACGGAACCCCAAATAGAACAACTAGCACGATTGTCAGAACAAGGCATATACAAATAAGCGTGAGCAGAGCCACAATCATATAGATGCTCATATCCCACAGGGTCACCAATATTATCAACAGTACAAGTATCGTTATTAAAAAACAAAATTTTTGTCGAGGTTGCAAAATAACTATCGTAAGAAATATCTATAGAACAAGGCACAACGGGATTAGTATAAGAGCAAGTATCAGCGAAAGCAGGTGCAGGCAATAAAAAAAGAGCAACTAAAATGATAAACCGATATCTTTTGAATAACTCTTTTTTCATATAAATATTTTTAGATTAATAATAACCAACGGGAGAGCGGAAGCCTCCCCCGTTGATTTTCTATTTGAACATATTCAAGACCTTTTTGCCATATCTTAATGCCAGACCAATTGCGAATAATCCCAAGGCAATCGGAATTACAATTGTCAATAAATCTTCAACTTGATCTGCAATTCCTGAAAATTGAGAAGTCTCAAACAATTGAATATTACGAACACAACGAACGGAAAAAGAAGCAGACTTCAAGGATGAGGCTTCAGATCCAGTTGCCATATTGTAGCTATATGAATTCGTTTCATCAATTTCTGATCCCCAGTAAGTAATATCTGAAAGACCTAATGTCACTTTGTCAGTGAACATTAAATCCAATTCTGCAATAGTCGGAACACGACCACCAACACCAAGAGTGGAACAATTAGAAACAACATCGTCCCATGTTGATGAAGCTGAATCAATATCATAAACCTCAATTCCAGAAACGATATCAGTCAGCCAAGCAGAAGCAGAAGCTGAAGCAGGAGCGAAAGGCACAAAGACAATAAAAAGAACAAAAAATGCGGAAGTTAGTTTTTTTGTAATTTTCATAAATTAAAAATTAAAATAAAATTGCCAAAGAATGGAAGACAAGGGGGATAATGGCTAGCTATCCCCCACTCGAAACTATTTGAACATATTCAAGACTTTTTTTCCGTATCGGAGTGCAAGACCAATTGCAAATAGACCAACGGCAACAGGAATAACGATTGTCAAAAGAGATTCAACCTGAGTTGTAATCGCAGTGAAATCAGAAGCAACAAATGTCATAATTTTATTTCCTTTCTAGTTTTTATTTGTTTAAATATATCTAAATCTAGATATTGAATTTTTACCAATCAAGAAAAAACGGTTTTACAATATTCCACAACTGTTTTAATATCCAATATGAAAATATAAAAATTACTATAATATTTAATGTCGAGGAAAAGAAATACATTATATTATCATAATTTTCCCAATGAATACATTGTAATGATTCAAAAGTTTTTAAACTTGAATTGTAACAGTTATAATTATACATACTACATTAAACTTAACTTCAATTTATTGTTCACCTTTTTAATTTCGCCGATCCTATCAATTTCTGAATGAAGTTTAATGTTCATATCAAGTGGGACACTAATTGATATTGGCTCTAAATCTTTTTCTCCGACAACCCCAATTTGTCGATATTTTATAATTTGATTTTTTTCTGTTGTAAATTCCTTTACTCCAGTATCCGATAAAATAAAACCTTTAATTTTAATTTCCATATATTTAGTTATTATATTTATTAAATTATATTTATTAATTGTCGACCTTTTATGTAAATAAAAAAATTAACCCTTTCGGGTCAATTTTTTTGGCTATTAAATTTTTTTTGTTTTTACGACGTATATTAAGTGTACAAGTTGGGTTTTACGACATAAAACTAACTATTTTTAAAACTTACCGTAAGGCAAGTTGTAGAACAAAGCTATTGATATTTGATTGATATGTGTTATTCGAATATGCTGGTATAAGTATCGGAATATCTGCTTTAATCGTAGGTACAATTTCTGCCACAATAATTATGATTCTGGATGATAAAAAATTCCATTTTCATAAAACAACACAACAACTTTTAGAGAATATTTTAGCCTTAGGATGATCTAATCATCCTGTTTTTTATATCCTAATTATTTTAGACTATTTTTTACTAATTATAAATTATCATTTGGTCAACAATAGTATTTGTTTTATATATAGAACTTAAATATTTCTGAGTTGTTGCAAGATAAATATTCGCTCCACTTTGTCCATTCCATAAAACTGGATCATGAACAACATATCCTTTCGAATCCTTGCTATGAATAACAACATAATGTCCAGCACCTCTTCCCAGTGCCTTGATAAAAACAATTACAGGATGACCACTTGCAATTTCTCGATCAATTAAGTTCCAATCAGCTTTTGTCAGTCCATTGGGATTGTGTCCTGTCCTTTTCACTAGATCAAGATATCTCCATTGATTTGGCCAACTTATCAAATCACGATAAAAAATTGGCTGCCTGGAAAGTCGCCCTGGGTCAATATCAATGCCATAATATTTATAAACCATAGCAACAGATGCAATCGCACAACCATAATCATCAATTGTAGAATTTGAAAGCCCGATAGTCATATCTTTCCACCTTGGATCATTTTGAGAATAATACCAACTCGTCGAAGCAAGATTTTCAGACGGTCTTTCTGCCATAGCTGCGATTTTTGCAATCTCAACCTCCATTTCTCTTGTGAGTCTATTGATATCACCTAAAAGAGTTTTTTTCTGATTTTTCACATTAAATAATAAATCCTGAAATTTATTTTCTTTTCCTTTTGTTTCCCTAAGTAATGTTTCTTTGCTTTCTTTTTGAGCATCAACTACCTCTTTTTGAACCACAAGCTTCTTATTTAATTCTTCAAATTCAGATTTCTTCTCTTTTGCCTCTTCTCTTTTTTCTTCAAGTTCTTGTTTGGTTCTGTTGAGATTATCAAGAGTTTCTTTGATCGTTTCTCCAATTGTACTTACATATTCGGCCTCGTTAAAAAATTCTGAAAGTTCATTGCTACTGAGAAGAATTTCAAGTAAAGACTCGTTGTCATATTCATTGATTTTTCGCAACAGTTTTTTGAGTGTTTCTTTTTGATTTTTAATTTCCTCTTCTTTTTTTACTATATTAGCTATTAAATTTTCAATCTCAAGGCTCGTTTGCTTAATTTTTGCCTGAGTTGACTGTATTTCAACATCAAGCTGAGCAATTTGAGCATCAAGAAGCTCAATTTCATTTTCCAAGCTTTGCTTTTGAATTCGAAGATCTTTTATAATATCACTATATTCTTCTGCTTGATTTTCCAAATTTTTGACAACTTCATTTGCTTCTTCAATTTTACTTTCAATTTCTTCAATTAAATCAGCCTTAATACCAGAAAAAGGCATCAGAATAAATGATACCATTAACAGTAGTGAAGTTAATTTTTCAATCTTCTTGTATTTTTTATTCATATGATAAAAAAGTATCAGAATAAGAACTATTTGACATCAGTATAGCAGATTCTTTAACATTGTTCAATCCTTGACATTCTATGCGAATTGAGCTATGATTCATCGTTATGTCGTTGTCTATCTGAATCATTCTTTGAATGCATTTTGAAGAATATATCAGATAGGTAAAACTATCTTTCTTTGACAATTGAATAAAAATAGATGGAGGTGAAAATAGATGGAAAATTTAAAGAAGATAAATAAAACTATACGAATATTTCTATTGCTGAACACTTTATTCGTGCTAGCGATTTCGTTTATGGTTGCAACAGAAATTATATTTCTAATGGAAAGAGGGTTAAATCTCTTTGAAATAAATATAGTATCTCTTGTGACAGTCATTATAGTGTTTACCTTCGAAATTCCTACAGGAATTATAGCTGATACTTATGGGAGAAAAGTTTCTTTTGTATGTTCATGCTTTATTATTGCACTAGGAATGTTTGTTTATTCAATCGGAGATTCTTTGTCATTGTTCGTCTTAGCTTCGTTTATATTTGCCATAGGAAACACATTGGAAAGTGGAGCTTTTAAGGCTTGGCTTGTTGATAGCATTGACTATCATTCCTATTCCGACTATTTCATCGATAAAGAACATATATATGTTAAGGAAACACAAGCAAAGTATCTTGCCAGCATTATAGGTGCGTTTTGCGGTGTCTTTCTGGCAGAAATAAACATTTCGCTACCGTGGATTGCCGCAGGTATTCTCATGACATTCGTTGGAGTAATATCAATCATATACATGAAAGAAGAATATCTCGTAGATAATAATTCCTCTACAAAAAATATACAAGTGATGAAAAGTACAATAAAAAATAGCATAAAGTGCATAAAAAGCAGTGAGACGCTAAAATTTATTTTCGCAATGGGATTACTACATTCGTTTGGTACAAAAGGTCTATATATGCAATGGCAACCATATTTTGCCGATCTATTTCAAAGTGAAATAATTTTAGGATTTATATGGGCAGGAATATCTATTGCAATAATATCGGGCACAACATTGTCCAAAAATCTTTCGTTCAACATGAAAAAAAAAGAAAGAATAATGACTTCTCAAATTGCAGTCGGATTTGGAATTTTTTTATGTGGAGTTACTACATCGATTCCGATAGTGATTATTTCTTTTTTATTTATTTTTTTTATGATGGGAATATCAATACCTATTAAAGAAGAGTATCTAAACGAGACCATAACAAATACAGAAAGAGCAACTCTGATATCATGTATGTCAATCATATATAGTATCGGATCAGTAATCGGATTGCTTTTTAGTGGATATATTGCGGAATATTATTCAATATCGATGACCTGGATGATTTCAGGTTTAGCATTGATATTTTTGACTTTGCTAATCCTAAAAAATCATAGCAAAGAAAAAAGCGACTAAATAGCCGCTTTCTTTTTTTGTCTAAGTTTAATTTATAGTAATCTATAATTTTTCAATAGCAAATTCAATTCTTTTTAAAACCTTTGCTTTTCCCAAAACTTCAGCAATCTCAAATGGACCAGGTGACCCTTTCAGTCCTGTCAAGGCAACTCGCAGTGGCCAAAAGACCTCTCCTCTCTTGAGCTCATTTTTTTCAACCAAATTGTTCAAAATTTCCAACAACTTGTCACTTTGAAAATTATTTTCATCAAGATTTTTCAATTCCTCAAAAACTAATTGTAAATTATTTTTGAC
The DNA here is from genome assembly GCA_023142595.1 of Minisyncoccota bacterium. GTDB lineage: Bacteria > Patescibacteriota > Minisyncoccia > JAHIHE01 > JAGLIN01 > JAGLLA01. The sequence continues at coordinate 23,637 of JAGLJF010000031.1, forward strand.
ATCCTCAACTGTCATCTTTTTCCAAATCAACAATTCCTTTTCATAATCCAGTTCATCTGAAAAAATGAATTTTACCGACTCCCCTATTTCAGAAATCTTTTTCATTCTCTCCCGCTCAAGTGCAATAACTTTTTTTATATATTCAAAGTCAATTATTTCGCCTGAATTTTTAATCTTATATTTTTCATCAATTTGTTCAATCAATTTAGCTTCAATTAAAAATGGTACGCATAATTTTGTCAGTTCATCCAAATCCATTTTTCGAATATACATTCCATTAATCCAATCCAGCTTTTCTGTGTTGAAAATTGATCCCGCCTTATTCACACCAGACAAATCAAATCTCTTAATCATCTCGTCAAGTGAAAATATTTCTTCCTCAGTTTTTGGATTCCAACCGAGAAGCAAGACGAAATTAAGGAGCGCTTCGGGAAGATATCCAAGCTTCAAAAAATCTTCCACCGCAACATCTCCTTGTCTTTTTGAAAGCTTACTCTTATCTGAATTAAGGAGGAGTGGAAGATGCGCAAATTCAGGTGCTTCCCATCCAAATGCCTTGTAAAGCAAAATATGCTTTGGAGTTGATGGAAGCCACTCCTCTCCTCTGATGACATGAGAAATTTCCATCAAGTGATCGTCAACAACATTTGCCAAATGATAGGTTGGAAATCCATCAGATTTCATAATTACTTGATCATCAATGGTTTTATTCTCAATTCTGATTTTTCCATAAACCAAATCCTTAAATTCCACAAAACCCTCTTTAGGAACTTTTAATCTCACGACATAAGGAGTTTTTTTATCAAGTAGTTTTTGGATTTCTTCTTTGGAAAGATTTTGACACTTACCATCATACATTGGAGCTTGTTTTTGAAGTTGCTGATTTTTTCTCATTTCATCAAGTCTGCCCTTACTACAAAAACAATAATAAGCAAAACCGTTCTCAATCAGTTCATCAACATATTTTTTGTATATTTCCAGCCTTTCTGACTGCATATATGGCCCAAAATTGCCTTTTTGAACGATTTTTCCGTCATTATCTGCAGATACTCCTTCATTATATTCAAGACCCATAAAATCAAGGATTTTCACTAAATTCTCAATTGAACCCTCAACATAGCGAGCCCTATCCGTATCCTCAATTCGCAAAACAAAATCCCCCTCATTATGCTTTGCAAATAAATAACAATATAAAGCCGTCCGTAAACTTCCCACATGAAGATATCCAGTTGGACTAGGAGCAAATCGTGTTCGTATTTTTTTCATTTAATTATTATTAATTTTTATATCTTTAATTACATTATAAATCGATGGCTCCGTGACCCCGAAGGGCTGTGAAACCGTATGTAAAATAGCAACGGGATTCTATCGGTCGTTTCTCTCCTTTTAGAATGACGATGAAGCTACAACTCAATCTCACAACAAAACTTTTTTAAATCACTTTTTAAATAATATTTCGGTAGCAACTTGTTATACCATAAATCAAAAATAAGCTTTTGTGAAGTATTGGGGATTGCTCTTCCCTCTTTTTTTGCTAATTCGAAATTGATTTTTGCGGCTGGGAAATTTTCGATTTTAAGCATCTCTAAACGTAATGGTAAATTTTTGTTTATTTTTTGAAGCTCAAGTAAAAATCCTTCCAATTTTTCTTCTGCTAAATTTTCATCATAAACATAAGCTGGGACATAGGCATAAAAATCTGCTCCAAGATCAATCAAAAGTTTCGCGGTTTCAAATTGCTCTTGATAAAATTTTTCTTCTGCACCGGTTATGATACTGAAATCTTCTTTGGCTGTTCCTTTGAAGCATCCGACAACCCCAACATTTTTTTGACTAAGAACTTTTTGCAAAGGTTTCTTTTGATTTTTGATAATTTCCAAAGTTGATAAATTTATATCAACCCAAAGATATGAATCTGGCGATTTTTTCATCATTTCCTCATACACATCAACAATAAGTTCAGGAACGATCATACACTCTCCTCCACTTATTCTGATAACATTCATAGGAGTTTCGGATTGCTCCTTGATTTTCAAAAACTCATCAACAATTTCCTCAGCGCTGAAAAATCTACCATATTTTTCACTTCCCGAATTAAGTTCTCTTGGTACAAAACAATAGTTGCAAACATAATTACAACCAGCAACTTGCATCGTAAAAACTTTTGAGAATTCTCGCAGATTTCTTTTGAGACTATACGAAGCCGAGTATGTTGGATTTTGAAATTCAGTTTTCTTAAATCCATTCTCATCTAAACCTAAATATTTTTCAGACCGCTTCTCTTTCTCGCTTGAATTTGCCCAGCTTGGCTTATCGATATAATCTTTGAATCGAAAATAATCGGTCAATACTTTTCGCTCGCCTGGGTCTTGTCCAGCACCACCTATTTTGGCAAGCAAATATTTGCCATCCTTTATCAAATTTTTACGAAGAGCTTGAGCTCTTTGGCCTGAATTAAACATAGGTTTAATCATTAAATAAAATACTATATATTAATCTTGCATATTCATCGCTTCATGCTACAATAAAATTAATATGTGAATATATTACCATGTATTTGAGTAATGAACAATTTCAGAGATATATTAACAAGAATGTATTATGCATAATAATCAGCCATGAAGAATAGTTAAGGTTTATTTGTGTTTTTTAGGATTAGCTTTTTCAATAGTCAACAAAGCTTGTAAAATAATATTTAATTAATTACTAACATATAAAATTATGGAAACACCAAAATATCTAATTGAGGAATCTAACGAATTTAATAATGCACTTATGGCAGTTAAGAATGAACTAAATTCAAAAGATTATAACTGGTCCTCGAAGAAAGAAGTGGATGGCGAATTCTATATTAATATTTCAGAAATAAACGGTCCTAACTACGCCAAAGGCAAAGGATCCAGCTACGAAGATGCTTTTAAAGATGGTATAGATAAGTTAGATGAAAAAATAAGGGAAGAACTTGCCAACAAAACATTAGGATAATAAAATTTCCAACCACATTACATAGCGAAGAATATGCATTTCGAGGCTGGCACTCTTTTTGATTAAACTAGTAATTTGTACCAGCATTGCACAAATGTTTTTCCGCACTACTTTCCACAAAACATCGTATATCCTTGAACATTATAAAATATCATCAAATCATTTCTAGTCTTCTAATTGCGTCATCATACCATGGTTTCGCAATTTTTTTTGCTTCCTCCGATGTAATTCTTTGAAATGTATGAGCAATTTTTTCTTTAACTTCTTTTTCCCTACCTTATCTATATAATTACTTATAAAATAATCAATATTATTTTCTAAAAAGCTGAGGTAATCTGCATCTTTCAAAGCATTCTGCTCTTCGTTTCCTCCAACTTCATGCCTTGAAACTAACGACTTTACTTTTTCAATTATTTTCTCGTCTGTATTTTGCTGAGATAAAAATTCAGCAATAATTTCAGCGCCTTTCTCTTGATGTTGTTTTATTAGTTGCTGATCAAAAAAACTTTTTTATTATTTTCAATTCCCTTTAGTCTATTTTTGTTAAAAGCTCTTTCAACGTCATGAGAAATTGCAGCAATAAGCATCGCTTCATCCGCCTTGGAATAAATTTGCTTCATTCAAAAAGAAGTTCTCTCAAAATGTTTTAATTTTCTTCCTGAATATTTCAGAAAAGAATCTTGCACAAATTTTTCTGTTTTTTTATATAAACTCATATAATAATTTTTAAAACTAATCTCAATCTCTCTGATCCAAGTAATCTTGCAAAATAATTCTGGCGGCTTCTTGGTCGATAACTTCTCTGAAGTTTTCTCGTTTCACGCCAGAAAGCAACAAATTTTCTTCTGCCATTTTTGAAGTATAAACTTCGTTTATTGTTTGAATTGGAAGATCGACCTCCTCTTTCAAAAAATCAATAAACTTTTCTGTTTTTCTCGCTTGCTCACTCTCTGCTTTCAAGCCAACTGGAATGCCAACTAAAAATTCACCAACATCTTCCTTGGCAACGATTTCTTTTATATTCAAAATTGAACTTTCCAACGACTTATTTTCAAGCGTCAAAAGACGACTGGCAAGTTTTCGATTTTCATCAGAAATTGCCAAGCCAATTTTTCGATCTCCATAGTCAATTGAAAGTATTTTCATAAAATTATTTTACATTCATTAATAACTACACTTACTACAAAAATTTATTTTAATTCAGTTAATACTATACACCCCTCGCTTGTCACTGCCACTGTATGTTCAAAATGAGCTGACAATTTTCCGTCTTCTGTTCGAATCGTCCATTGATCTTCATTATCACAATTTATATGATAATTTCCGACATTTATCATAGGCTCAATAGCAAAAGTCATTCCAGCACACAATTTCATTCCTTCTCCCTTTTTTCCAAAATTTGGAACTTCTGGCGGTTCATGAATCGATCTTCCAACTCCATGACCAACTAAATCACGAACAACTGAAAATCCATTTTTTTCAGCATAATCTTGAATTGCAAAACCTATATCACCCATTCTGTTGCCAATTTTTACTTCTTTAATTCCTTGATACAAAGACTCTCTAGTAACGCTAATTAATTCCTCTGCCGTCTTACTAATTTTTCCAGCTCCAACAGTAATTGCGCTATCAGCATGAAATCCATTGTATTTTATACCAAAGTCAATACTGACTATATCCCCCTCTTTAATTTCCTTTCCAAATGGAAATCCGTGAACAATTTCATCATTAACAGAAAAACAAACTGCAGACGGAAAAGGAACTCCTTCTTTGCAAATTTGATAATCCTTAAAAGAAGATACTACTCCATATTTTTTAATTTGTTTAATTGCAAACTCTTCAATTTCATCTCCATAAACACCAGGAGCAACTTTATCTCCAAGCAATTTCAAAACATCAGCCATAATTTTTCCAGCCTCTTTCATAATTTCAATTTCTGCTTTGGATTTGAGATTTATTTTTTGTCTAGCCATAATTTTATATTATTTTTTCATTAATTCAGTTTTCATTTTCTTTGGCATTTTTTCAATTGCATAACGAAGAGCAGTTCTCGGCATTTTTTTCTTGTTTTTATTTACATAATTGTAAACTTCACCAAGATAGATATTGCTTGCTTCTTTGAGCATCCAGCCATATCCCTTTTGAACTAAATCATCAGAATCTTCCAAAAGAATATCTGCAACAGAAAAAGCATTTTCAAGATATTTCTTTTTTCGAAGCGAGTATATCAAACAAACTGCAGAGACTCTTCTCTTCCATCGATTTTTTGATTTGGTCCATTTTTCTGTTTTTGGCAAAAACTCTGGAAACTGAAAAATATAATATCCAAAAGCACGAGAACAAAGATCATCACACCTTCCCCAATTTGAAACATATTTCTCAATCCAAGATTCAAACACTTTAAAATCATTCTTGTTGTACTGATTTTTAATTTTATACATCCAATCAAATGCAATCACAGACTCTTCGGTATATCCTGATTTCAACAATTCGTCACACAAAGAAATGATTTTCTTTTTATCTAAATCTTTAATTTCAAAAAAATATTTTTGACTCATCTTCCTGACAAGAGGAACTCGAACTCCATACAATTTTATATCTTCCTTGAAAAATCTGTAACTACCTTTTTTATATTCCAAATCAATATTACTTTTCAGTTCTTTTCTGATTTTTTGAATAATATTGTTTTTCATTTTTTAGATTACAGTTAACACAATTATTATATTTAGTGACAATATAGCAATAATTTTACTTAATATAACCGAGAATTTCCTCATTTATTTCTTCAATAGATTTTTCTCCGTGAATTCTGGTTATCATCTTTTTCTGATCATAATATTCAATTACCGGTTTCATATTCTCTTCATTCCACTGCAATCTATTCAAAACCTTTTCAGGTGTATCATCTTGCCTTCTATAAACTTCACTGCCACAAATTGGACATTTTGCTTCATCTTCACTTAAATCTTTTCCAACAATCAGGGGGTGTGCATTTTTTTTACATAGCTTTCGACTTGAAATTCTTTTCACAGATTCTTCTTTCGAAATATCAATATAAAAAATATAATCAATTTTTTTCCCAATAGAAGGCAGTTTTTCATTCCAATATTCAATCTCTTTCATAATCCTTGGAGTGCCATCAAATATAATCCCTTTTTCTTTATCAAGTCTATCAAAACCCCAATCAAAAACTTCTTTTTTCATAATGTCCCAAGGTACAAATTGCCCTCTCACATTAATAATATCATTAATTTTTCTTCCAATCTCATTATCTTGATTCGCAATTTCTCTGAGTACATTCCCAGTCTCAAAAATCTGCAAATCAAATTTTTCTGCAAGAAGTCTTGCTTGTGTTCCTTTCCCAGAACCTTGTGGTCCCATAATAATAATGTTGATATTCTTTTTCATTTTATATTTATAAATTATTTATTATTTTTAATATAATTTATTATATCCTTAAAAACATTTTCTACTTCTTGATTACCATCAATTTCAATTAGTTTATCATTATTTCTGACATAATCCAAAACTTCAGAAGTTTTGCTATGGTAATCTTTTAATCTTTTTTCAATACTTTTCAAATTCTCATCTTCTCTTTTTTTAATTATCCCTCCGCAATCAGAACATACTAATTCTTGAATATCACTATCAAGTACAACGACTTTCTCGCACTCTTGACAAGTTCCTCTCTTTACCATTCTTTGAATTGCAGCCTCATCACTAATATCAATCAGAAATATATAATCAAGCTTTCTATTAAGTTTCTTCAAGACATTATATAAATTTTTAATTTCTGGTAACATCCTCGAAAAATTTTCAAGCATCAATCCTTGTTTTTCATCAACTTTTCTAAACTCATCTTCTGTCATTTTAAAAATCCATTCCGAAGGAACAAATCCTTCATTCATCGCTGTTTGCACTTTTCTGCCAAATTCTGTCTCTTCCTTTGCCCACTTTCGAAGAATTGCGCCGCTTTGTAATCTCTTGAGATTATATTTCTTTGCAAGCATCTCCGCTTGTGTTCCTTTTCCAGAACCAGAAGGTCCGAAAAATAATATATTTAATGGTTTTCTATTCTGTGTCATAATTATTAATAAATCTTTTTATTTTATTAGAAAATTCAAATTTATTTATTTCTTTTTTTGAAATCCACTGAAATTGGTCGTGTTCAAAACTCAGTTTTATGTCTCCTAAATTGCAATGACATTTGTATGCAATTGTCACCCAAAATTCTCCATTTTCATCAATATGAGATTCCACATCAAAAGGTTTAATGTCTTTACAGGTCAGATTTGTCTCTTCTCTTATTTCACGAATTATCCCGTCTAATACATCTTCGCCAAAATCCAATTCCCCTCCTGGCAAATCCCAGCTATTTGGATTTGATGGTGCCCCAGAAGTTCTGTGTAAAATTAATATTTGACCTTGTTTATTATAAATAATTGCTTTTTGAGATACGCTAACCTTTTTCATATTTATAATTTAAAATATTTTCTCAAAGTCTCTTTATGACCTTCGCGCATATTCATTTGCTCAAATTCATCAACACCGACCCATTTATATTCAATATGCTCATCACTTAATCTTATTATATCCTCATTTGTCAAAATTTCAAAATCAAACACAATAAAATGATGATTAATTTCTTCATTAACAAAAGACCACATATTCATCAAATCTCCCATTTCAAAATTTTCAAATCCAATTTCCTCTTTAATTTCCCTCTGAAAAGTTTCCTCAACGCTTTCTCCATAATCCATTCTTCCTCCTGGCAATTCCCATCTTTTAGTTGGGGTTTTCAAAAATAAAACCTTATCATCTCTGCACAAAAAACCTCTAATCGAAACTTGTTGAATTTTATCATCTTTCATATTTTTATTATAAAACAACATTTATATAAATTTATTGTCATCTCGAAATAAGCCTTAGCGATTGAGAGATCTAAAAATAAACAAAGTCTCACTTACATAATACTACTCACAGATTTCTCACCCTATCGGGATTCGAAATGACAAATAAAATAATGAAAAAATAAATATTTTACAAAACTGTTTTCTCGTCAATTGAAAAATATTTTTTCTCAGCGTCAATAGTCGCCTGACATCCAATTGGCATAATATAATTTTCCACATTATGTCCGATTTCACCGATTTCTAAAATTGGAAAAGAATAATCTTTTGTCACTTCTAAAATTATATCTTTTATTTCTCTATTATTTTCTTTATCTTCCATATTAGAACCATAAAAATGTCCCAAAATCAAACCGCTTATTTCATCAAATACTTCTGTTTGTCTAAAATGCGTGAACACGCGATCCATCTCTTCAAGACTAGAAGAAAATGATTCAAGAAATAATATTGATTTTTTATAATCAGGTCTGAATTTTGTCCCATCTAAATTTACAAGGCAAGTCGTATTTCCTCCAATTAATCTTCCATTTGCTCTTCCTTTTCGAACACAGTGCCATCCATCATATACAATATCTTTATTTAATTCGTCTAAACCCTTCCAATTTGGATTTAATGTTAATTGCCTTACATTTCCATCAAACCAAATTTTTATTAAATTTTCTTTAACTATAGAAGACATTGGCAAGCCAAAGCCAAAAATCAAATCTGGTCCATGATATGTTATTAAACCAGTTTTTGAAAATATCGGATTCAGTAAAGTTGTTCCGTCGCTAATTCCAGAAAATATTTTTGGATTTTTCTTTATCAAATCAAAATCTAAACCATCCAAAAGTTGATTAGCAGTTTCTCCTCCAATTGACATAATCACTGCTTTGACTTTTTTGTCTGCAAAAGCTTCGTGAATGTCATTTAATCTTTCTTCAACTGTCCCTGAAGAATAAAAATATTCTCCTAAAGCATTTTTTTCAACTTTTACCTTCAAGCCTAAATCCTCAAGAAATTTCACACCATTATTAAACTGTTTTATAAGCTCATTCGACACTTTGCTTGACGGAGATATGATGCTAACTAAATCTCCCTTTTGAAGTTTTTTTGGTTTAATAATTTTCATATATTATTTCATTAAATAATTAGTATTATTTTTTGAAATGAATTACCCCGCAGCAAGCTG
>JAGLJF010000032.1 GCA_023142595.1 Minisyncoccota bacterium
TATAGGCATAAAATGCATTGGCAAATTGAATAATCAAACTTAGAATAAAGACTCCTGTAAAACCAAACCGTAAAATTATAGCCCCGCCAATCAAGGGAGCAATCACAGATGCATAATGTGGCATTGAATAAAACCATCCAAAACTTCTGCTTTTACTTTCTGATTTTGCTTTCATCAAAATTAAACGAAGAGAAACAAGCCAAGCAGCTGCCGAAAAACCAAGTATAATTTGAGCTAGATAAAAAATATAAATATTATGAGCCGAAAGCATCATAAGCGCGAACACGCCATAACCTGCAATGCCAAACGATGCCACTTTTGACGGATTAAATCTACGAATATAACGACTTATCGTCAAAGAAGAAACAGCAATAACAAAATAAGTAAGCATATAGATGCTTCCAATGTTCATCACCGAAAATCCAATTGAAATTAAATACAAAGGATAATATAAAGAAAAAAGTTTATATCCAAACATCAACAAAAAATGCACCAATGAAACATCAAAGGTGGTTTTTTCCATTTTCGGAAACCAAGAATATATATTAAGATGACTTTCAAAAATTCCAAGCATAAATTGTTTTATTTAAATTATTAAAATTATGTCCGCACTGTCATTCTGAGCTTGTCGAAGAATCCCGTGAGAAATTTCATAAAATGTTAATTTACAATTTAACATGTATGAATTCGAGATTGCTAAATCCTCCTAAACAATAACCGAATAGCTCTTTATTGTATTCCCGTGTAACCAAGAGCAATCTCTCGACTCCTCCCGTCGCTCGAGATAACAACATTTTAAATCATCACAATCCCATCTTACCATTTTTTAGATAAAAAAAGAAGGTGCTTCGATAGATATAATTTTATATCTCGAAACACCACCGTTCAAAGTTCCTATTGCTGGGATACAAACGAAAGCAATAAGTATTATTAGTAGCTTCAATTTATTTTTAATTCCCTTTAAGTGAACAGTTGCTTTTTGTCCGCTTACATGTTCAAATTGAAGATAAAGTTTTTCTGCCTCTTTGTAAGCCTTTTCGGCTTCTTCCTTTCTTCCGAGTTCTTTGAAAGCATCACCTTGATTATGTTTTCCATGTCCGGCTGTACGAAAATCTTCAATAGCAAGAGCGGTTTGATAAACTCTTTCACAAACTTCAATTGATTTTTCATTTAACTTAGCCCATCTGCATAAAATACTCACCGTATTCCATACCGAAGGAACTTCGTCGAATTTTGAAATCGCCTCTTCGCTTATCTTCCATGCTTCATCTTGTTTTCCTTGAATCCAAAGAACCAAAGGAAGACAATTATACACGGAAATAAGAATGTCCCTGTCTTTTGTATTTTCCAAAGCTGTTCTCAGAGAACTTTCTGCTTCGATACAAGTCGCTATCTTATTAACTTCAGAATCCCTAAAGTCTTTTATAGCGCTGTAATACAGAGCCCATCCTCTTGTATTAAGTGCTTTTGCAAGCACATCTCCCATGACAAAAGGAATCACATCAACATCAAGAAGTTTAATGGCTTTGTTCCAACCACCATCTTTTTGATTTCTAAGATTTTCCGCTTTTTCGAGTAAGTTCGTAAATTTATCATTCATTTCATATTCACCTCATTCCTCATTAATCATTTCCGCATATCTACCTTTTTATTCCTCTTTTTCTTCAATTTCGACGAAAATGCTTTCTGCTGAAATTCTAGGGCAAAGGCTTCTTGCAAGCTTTATATGCTCTAATGACTTTTCATGATAACCATTTTCTTCGTAATATATACCAAGTCCATAATAAGCGCTAGCACGAATGACCCGAGTAACAATTTCTTTCCCATTTTTGATTACATCGTCCCAAAACATTGCTGCTATACCTTTATTTGTTCGTCCTCCTTTTTTCCAATTAATCCACCCAGTCAAAACAAATATTTCATAAGATTCAACTTTTGTAGCACTTCTTGCATTTAGTAATAGAATTTCAGCACTTTGCCAGCTTTCCCTATTGCACAACAACTTTGCATCGTTTATTGTTTCTCTTACCGTCACTTCTTTCACCTTCCTTCTTACCATCTATACCCACATCTTGAGCAATGAAAAGATCTCTCATTGCCTGTAACTATTTGCCCACATCTTGAACATTCTTCTTCTGGAGACTTTCCTAAATTTCCACAATCATACTCTTCTCCCACTTCTTTCACCGTCCTCGTTTAATCCTTGTTCACCGCATATTCACCAGCTATAAAAACCTATTATTTTATATTATGGAGTTCAGATTTCAATTTGTAATTTTTTTACACACTAAAGGAAAGTCTGATAAATTTAGAAATTTCTCTTTTGTATCTTATTTTTTGCCTTAAATCCTAGATTCCCTTATTCAAGGGAATGACAAAAACGGCGTTTTTCAGAGATTCCTAAAGTGTGAACTCCACAAAGCAATACCAAGCTTTTATAGCCAGTGAATTTATTTTGTTAAAGAACAGCTTTTGACTTTATAGTATACCGAAAATGAAAAATATGTCAAGACAAGAATTTCTGCGCATAAATCAATTTTATAGAGGCACAATTCATCGCGACTTGAAACACGATAAGTCGTGTCTTTACATGCAATCAAGCGATAATTTGATAGTTCCATAGTCCTGAAAGGCTGTGGAACCTTATTTGCAAAATGTTATTGATATACAGATAGTTCTGCAATTTTAGTTCCACAGCCCTACGGGACTATGGAACCATCAGATGAAGATGACAAAAATATCTTGTTATAAACTAAAAAATAAATCAACAATAGCAAAAGCTAAAATCCCACATATTCAATTTCTTCCTGCAACTGAACTCCAAAACGATTTCTCACTTTTTGCTTAATTAAACTAATCAAAATCACAACATCTTCAGCTTTAGCACTACCCGTATTCACAATAAAGTTCCCGTGCTTTTCGGAAATCATCGCCCCGCCGATTTTTTTCCCTTTCAAACCAAGTTCTTCTACAAACCAGCCGACTGGAACAATATTATCTTTTATAATTTCTTTAAGTTCAGGATATTTAATTAATATTTTATCCAAAATTTCTCCTTCAATTTCTGGATTCTTAAAAACACTTCCTGCACTTGGATATTCAAGTGACTGTTTCTGTTTTCTAGTTTCTAAATATCCTGAAATGATTTTTCTGCTTTCGTCTTCTTGAAATCCTAAAGGATAAATTCCACATTTCAAAATCGCGCTCAAAATGATATATTTTTTTTCTGATTTAAAAATGCTATTTCGATATGAGAAGCTACATTCTTGATTAGTGAGCTTTCTAACCCCCCACCCCCCTTTATCAAGGGGGACTATTTCTATAATTTCAACTTTTTCTATAATATCTTGAATAGATTTTCCATGAGCGCCAGCATTATTACAAATCGCCCCACCAACGGTTCCAGGAATTCCAGCCGCCCATTCAAGACCAGTTAAGTTGTTTTTTACAGATTCAGAAACTAATTTTGAAAACGGAAATCCTCCTTCCACATTAATTTCATTATTTTTAATTTCTAATTTTTGATTATTAATTTTTATTACCAATCCATCAAACCCCTTATCTGAAACCAAAATATTGCTCCCTCCGCCAAAAATAAAAATGTCTAGCTTATTTTTTTCAGCAAATTCCAACGCCTCCTTAATCTCATCAACATTTTCCACAACACAAAAAAACTTAGCAGGACCACCAATTTTGAAAGTAGTATATTTCAAAAATGAAATATTTTTTTGAATATTCAATGATTTGACATCTTTCATATAATAGTCTATTTTATTAATTATGGAGGAAGTTTTTTGAAAATTAAAATAACAAGAATACTAGATATTTTTTTAGGAATTATGATACTTAGCTTAATGATTCTCTACTTTTCTGAAATGAATGGGGCTGGTAATCAAGAAATGATTAGAACCTTAATCTTTGCGTCATTTTTTGGAATTATTGTATTTTCCATTCTCCTATTAAACTTTAAAATCAGAAATTATGAGATGGTTATAATTCTCAATAGACACTCTTATTATCAACTCATAAGTTATTATTATGAATAATAGCGAAGATAATAAAAAACTACAAACAAATTCCATAAGAGTAGAATAATTCTATCTCTTTTTTTATTCAACCAAATCATCTGCCACTTTGTATATATCCCCTGCTCCTATGATCAACAATATATCATCTGGTTTTATATTCTCGTCAATCACTTTTCTAGTTTCCATTAAATCTTTCGCATAAAAAATATTTTTCGATATTTCTTTATTTTGATTTTTTATATCATTTACTAAATTCAATGAGCTTACAATTTGATCTTTGTCTTCTTCTCTTCCTGCAACATCAAAAATCTCAGATAAAATCAACATATCCGCCTTATCAAAACTATCTAGAAAATCTTGATATAACTCTTTTGTCCTGTTGTGTTGATGAGGTTGAAAAACTGCAAAAACTCTTTTCCTAGGATAAAAATTTTTTGTCGCTTCAATAATTGATTTTACTGCCGTTGGATGATGAGCATAATCAGAAATTACCAGAGCCTTTTTATATTCACCCTTGATTTCAAATCTTCTCCAAATTCCTGAATAATTTTTCAGAGATTCTTTGATTTTTTCAATTGGAATTTTCAAGGTTAATCCCAAAGAAATCGCGCCCAAAGCATTATAAACATTAAAAAGTCCCGGAACTTTCAAAACAAATTCTCCTAAATCCTTGTCACCATAAGACACCTTAAATTTAACTTCTCCATCTCCAAATTCAACATCTTTAACTTGAACGTCATTGCCTTCATTCAAGCCAAACTTTACAATATTTGAAATTTTATGTTGAATGCTCGAAATATTTTCATCATCTCCATTACAAATCAAAACTCCGTCATTCGGTAAATGAGTTAAAAATTTTGAAAAAGCGCTTTTAAAATCATCTAAATCTTTATAATAATCCGTGTGGTCAAGCTCAATATTGTTTAAAATGGTTATCTTCGGATAATAATTCAAAAATGCTCTTTCATATTCACATGCTTCGATCAAAAAATATTTACTCTTCCCAGCCCTTAAATTACTCTTATATCTTGGCACAATACTGCCCACAACAATTGATGGATTAAAATCAGCATCGTCTAGCATCAAACCAGCCATTGCCGTTGTAGAAGATTTTCCATGAGTACCACAAACAGCAATCCCGAACTTGTCATTAAATAACACTCCCAACGACTCTGGATAAGTGATAGTTTGTATATTCAGCTCTTTCGCTCTTTTCAATTCTGGATTATTTTCTGATATCGCCATTGTGTGAATCACCAAATTAACATCCTGAGAAATATTTTCTTCCTTCTGACCAATAAAAATTTCTACTCCTTCTTCTTCCAACTTATCTATAACTAAAGAACGATTCAAATCTGAACCACTAATCTGTTTTCCTTTCAATTTCATGAATTTTGCAATCGCACTCAAACCAATTCCACCAATTCCTATAAAATGTATTTTATCTATTTTTTCAAAATCTATTTTCATAAAAAATTTACTTAGCAATATCAATTATTTGTTCTGCTATTTTTTTCGCAGCTTCTGGTTGAGCAAGTTGTCTAGCAGCTCTTTGCATTTCCATAATTTTTAGGTGACTTTGAAAAATCTCGTTGATTACATTCAAAAGAAGATGAGGTTTCAAATTTTTCTCACTTAACAAAACTGCTGCCCCTGATTGAGAATAGTGAAATGCATTTTTTTGTTGCTTATCACTTACTGCCGAAGCAAGAGGAATGAGAATGCTTGGCTTATCAACGGACAGGATTTCTGAAACTGTGTTTGCTCCAGCCCTACTAACCACAATGTCACACGCAACATAAGCATCTGCAATTCTTTTTTTGAAAAATGGAAATAAGTGATAATTGTTTAAATTCGGAATATTCATATTTTCAATAATCGATTTCATATCATTATAATTTCCAACTCCGCATTGATGAATAATTTGATAATCCTCCAACAACTCTGGCAAAATTTCAATCACAAGATTGTTTATTTCCCTTGCCCCCTCACTTCCTCCCATAATCAAAACAGTCGGTTTTTCCCGGTCTAAAGCAAAATCATCAATTGCCCTCTCTCTGTCAGCTCCTGTAATAAAACTTCTGACAGGATTTCCAGAAAAAAACACTTTTGGAGATTTATATATGTTCTCGCTGTCCTTGAAAGAAACTGCAACTTTTTTTGCAAATTTAAACATAAATCTGTCTACTGGACTGGCCACTGAATCAGACTCATGGATTATAACAGGAATACGGAATATCCAGCTAATCACAACAACAGGCAGAGACACTTTTCCTCCCTTGGAAAAAACTACATCAGGCATATAATCAAATATCAAAACCAGAGATTGAAAAAAGCCAACAATCACATTAAAAAAATTAAAAATTGGTTGCAGCGAAGAAGCACTCTTACTCTTTGCTGACTTTATTATTTGATATGGAAGATCTACTCCCGCGAGCATCTCCTTCAAAAAATGGCTCTCGGAGCTAATTAACATAAATTCCAAAGACTTGAGATTTAACTCTTTCTTTTTTTTATTTACTTCTTCGTAAACTGCGATGATTGGCGCCAGATGTCCAGCGGCAGACTCACCAACTAAAAGAATTCTCATATGATTGAATTATAAAATTATATCTATATCTTATCATTTTTTTGACAAAAAAAGAAGAGAAGGAATTTATTCCTTAGGATTTCAAAAAACTAGCTTAGCAGAAACACAAAGAATTACATTCTTGCATAAAACCCTAAAGGGTAAATTCCCTAACTATTTATTACCTCGCTTTCGAATATCTTGATATGCTCAACAATATACCGACAGCTGCCAGAGAAACAATTAAATTTGATCCTCCGTAACTTATAAAAGGAAGGGGAATTCCAGTTAAAGGAAGAAGAGAAGTAATTGCTGCCATATTTATGATAGCTTGAAAAGTAATCAAAGATGTAATTCCAATAGCAACTAATTTTCCAAAATCATCAGGAGCATTGCTGGCAATTTTATATCCTCGCAATGCAAAAAATAAAAACAAAGCAACAATAATACAAAGACCGAAAAGTCCAAATTCTTCTCCGATGATTGCAAAAATTGAATCTCCAATCGGTTC
>JAGLJF010000033.1 GCA_023142595.1 Minisyncoccota bacterium
TCAAAAACAACAATCCCGCCAAACCGCCCACTCCAAGTAATAAAATATTCTTGATTTTTGCTCCATATGCAAAATACATAATCACAGCGGTCAAAATGATAATACTAAGAGTTCCAACATCAGGTTGCTTTACCAGAGGGATACTTATAATAAAAATCAAAACGACAAATGGAATTAATAAATTTGAGAAATCTTTTTTATTTTTTTCAAACCAAACCGCAATATATAAAATAAAAGTAAGCTTGATAAATTCCGAAGGCTGAAAGCTAATCCCAGCAATGCTTATCCATCTATTAGCTCCTTTTAATCCTAATCCTAATCCTGGAATAAAAACGACGAAAAGAAGAATAATTGTTATTATCAGAAATAACAACATATTTTTCTTGAAAATTCTGTAGTCAATTTTTTGCAATATCAACAAAGCTATAATCCCTGGCAAAAAACCATACATAAATTGATGTAATAAATAGTAGTGATTATAGCCAAATTTATTATAACTCATAACCACGCTAGCACTGGATATTGCGACCAAGCCGATTAAAGAAAGTAATCCAACTATTAGCAACAAGGTTTTATCAATCTCGTGTGATTTCATAAAAAAATATTATTAGGCTGTAAAAAATTATAATCCAAGCTTACCAAAAATTAAATCAACTATATTAATAAAATTTCTATCCAGCTTATTTTCCTTAATTATACCACAACCAAACTGCAAATTAGCATATTCCGCATCTGAGCTTATAACACTTTCACTTTCTAAACATTGAATTAAAAACTCGTCATCCTTTAAATCTTCGGCAAAGTAATTTTTATTTTTAAAAACTAGTTTATTTTCCTTAATTTTATAAACACCAGAAACCATTGTTTCGTTAATTTTTATATCGTTCTCTTTTGTGTTTCTTAGAATTAATTGTGAAAAATGATAATTATTTTGTTTATACCAAGTATCATAAGAATAATGATCTTTTGATAATTCAAAATTATAATCAATTCTCAAAAATTCAAGCAAATGTAAAAGAAAAAAAGGAATTTCTCCTTTTTGCAATTGAAGTTTTGTAAACACTGGAATCGAACCAACGAATCTCGGATTAGTTTCAATCAAATCAACATTATCTTTATTAATCACAAAATCAAGCCCAAAAATTCCTTGATACCCCGATTGTGCCAAATATTTACCAATTTTTTTAGTATATTCAAATACTTTTTTCTTTTCAACATCACTTAGCCCTTCTCCATAAGAATAATCATTTCCAGAAGTTCCAAGTCGATTTTTGTTATAATCAGTTAACCCAGTAATTTGAAATATTGGTTGACTCACAGCTATACCAAATTTCCCCGCACAAGCGTTAATTGTATAAGTATCTCCTTTTAAATAATTTGAAACCTTAAACTCCCTACCTTCATATTTTTCGATTATTCCTTGTAAGTCTTTTTTATTCTTTATCAAAAAAGTCGAATTGCCAGAAAACCCTCTTGGCAGTTGGAAAACAAGCTGACTTTTTTTCAACATATTTAAAATATTTTTACTATTTTTTTGCAGTTTGACGACTTTACTCTTCGCATTAGGAATTTTTAAATTCTGAGTTATATCTATAAATTCAATTTTATTTTCAAATTTTCTATTTAGCTTCCAATCATTTCCTAAATACCGAAAATTATTTTCAACGCATATTTTTGAAATTTTGGGACTTGGCTTGAACGTGACAATATTCGCCCTCTTCCCTTTTGATTCCTTTTTGATATAATCTAAAACTCTTCTATTCTCCAAAAGTTTTCCAGAATTTTTTATTATTTCATCATCAATACATAAAACAGAAATTTTTTCTTTTTTCAAATAATCAACTACATCTGAATTTTGTGAACATATAATGTGATAGTCCTCAATTTCCTTTTCAAGCCCAATCCCACGATTCGGATTTGGACTCACAAAAAAAATCGGTCCTGTTTTTTCAGAATTAATAATTTTTCTTATTTTTTCCATTTCACTAATCATTATTTTTACTGCTAACAACAATTAAATTTTCCTATAATTATATTATCGACATCGTCAAAATTTTCTGCAATTTTAATTTTTTCTTCATTAATTTGATTAATATCATCTCTTAATTTTCCAGAAAGAATACAAACAGGCTTTTTGAAATTATTTTTCTTTCCTTCTTTTATCAAAGCTGTAAAGCTCGCACAACCTTCTTGCGATGTTTTAATATTATTTTTCTCAAGTAATTTTGTCGCTTTTTGAAGGTCTTTATTATTTATATAAATTCCACTTCCTTTGCTTGACTTAATAAACTCTAAAATTTCATTCTTTCTTCTTGTGTTTTTTATTCCCAACTTTCCTGCCCCAATATTAACTGAATTATTAGACTGTATTGAACCATTCCTCTCCTTTTGAGAGAAGCTAAGTGATGATTCAAATTCAGATGCAATAGATGAGATCTCTCCACTTTGCACGGCAAACAATTTTGGCATTTTTTTAATCTCACCGATTTCTTGCAAATATTGATATGCTCTACCTATTCCAACAAATGAACTTCCACTTGTAACATATGTAAAAAGTGCATCTATTCTCCCTAATTTCTCAAAAATTTCAAAAACAATTGACTTAAACCCTTCAATTGAAGAATCATTCACAGATGGCCTCAAATTTTCAATTTTATATCTTGCCGAAAGATAATTTGCCAACCTAATCGATTTTTTTGATTTTATAATAATTGGATTATATTTTTGCATTTCGGAAATTTTTGCATTTTCTGTTTCAGGAGATATAAAAATATATAATTTTATTCCTGCCTTTTGACAATAGGCTGCCGCTGCAATTCCTGCATTTCCAGATGTTGAAATTACAAGTTCTTTTTTCCCGTTTTGTTTAGCAAGCGAAACTTGATACGCAAGACTCCTTCCTTTCAAAGATCCAGTTTCATTTTCATCTTCTCTCTTAAAATATAAATTATTCGCCTTGCAAATCTTATTTATATTTTCAATTTCAATTACATTTGAATTTCCGTCCTCCAAATATAATCTGTTTTCCGATTTTATAAACTCATCATAAAAATCAACATATCTCCATACACCCTTTTCATTATTATTAATTTTGTCTTGAAAGTTTGACATTTAAATTTTTATGTATTATGATTTTAGTAATTTATGGAGGAGAAAATATGAAAGAATTATATCTATTAAAAATAATTGGAATAGTTTTTTTAATCATAAGCACATTGCTTTTCTTTTTTTCGATAAAAATGATTAAAAAAGCCAGAAGAGAGAAAAGGGTGACAGACAATCTCTTGTTTTTAATTCTTGATATTGTAGCCACATTTGTTTTTGCATATATTGGGATTATGTATTTATTCAATCCCTCAAAAGCTATAATGTTGTTATAGCAAGAGATGCTCCGCATCTTTCTTTTTTTTGACTTTTCAAATAATCTTACTATAATTAGCATATAATCATTAAATCAAATATATGACAAAATGCCAAGAATGTAATTGCAAAATTCCAATTGATGATAAAACAATTAAAATCGGAGATATTTCAGTTTGTTCTGCTTGTGGCGCTGAATATGAAATTATTTCCATCAATCCAATTCAGTTAGAATTAATCGAGGAAGAAAAGTAGATTATTAAAAACTATAATAACAATACTAACAATTTTATAGTCCAAAACTAATATAGCGGAATTTATCCTTATAGGATTTCAAAAATTGGTTCAAATAAGCCAAACTTCATAAAACCCTAAATGGTAAATTCCGTTTATTTTAACAATTCATAAAAAGTTGAACTCAATGCCTAAATTTTCTAATACTTGCTATTTAACACTATCCATCTATCAATCTAATCCACTCTTTCAAACTCTTCTCAGAACTTTCCACAAACTTTGAATAAAAATGTGCAGCTCCTGGAGAAATCAAAACCGTACCGCCTTTTGCAAGGTCGGTTTTTTGATAATATTTTTTTAATCTCTTAATCGCCTCTTGAAAATTTTCAACTTTTACAAAATCAATTTTATTCTCATCAATTAATTCTTCGATTTTCTCAGATGCATCTCCTGGAAATAATATCAGAAATTTCACTTTATCAGAAATTTTCTCAACCATTTTCTCATATTTCATCCCCTTATCATCACCACCAGCAAGCAAAATCACATCACCATCGAAAGACTCAATTCCCGCAATTGTCGCCTCTGGAGTTGTCGCTTGCGTATCATCATAATACTTAACCCCATCAATATTGTAAAGAAGTTTCAGTCTATGCTTCGTGCCAGTATATTTTGAAACTCCTTCTTTAATAATCTCTGACTCAATTCCATAAAGATATGCGCAACTTACAGCGGCTAAAACATTTTCCAAATTATGA
>JAGLJF010000034.1 GCA_023142595.1 Minisyncoccota bacterium
GTTGAAAACAAAATGATTTCTTTATTATTTTTTCTTACAATAATATTATTATCCTCCACAAAACAACCTTCTTCTAATCTCTCTTTTATGCTAAACAAAAACGCATTCTTCTGAAACTCCTCTGCAATTTTTCTCGTTTGCAAATCATCAAAATTCAAAACCGCAAAATCTCTTTTTTTCTGATATCTGATCAAATTTTTCTTTGCTTCAATATAATTTTCAAAACTACCGTGATCATCAAGATGATTTGGGGATATATTTGTAATAGCTCCAATATGTGGACTTATGCCAGAATTCAAAAGAAGCTGAGTACTGCTCGTTTCAAGAATCAAAACATCTTTTTTGCTCATATTCTGCAATTCATCCAAAACTTGAATATTCTGCCTATCATTTCCGGCAAAATAAACTCTTTTCTCCCTCTCTCCTTGTGAGAGAAGGTTAAAGTGAGAAGTTTTTTCCCAAATCTCAAAAATACTATGAATCAATCTCGAAGTTGTCGTCTTTCCGTTCGTTCCTGTCACAGAAATGATTGGGCACGACGCAAGTTCAAAATATAAATTTGTGATAGTCTTAAACGAAACTCCATCATCTTTGACATTCTCCAAAACTGGCATATTTTGAGGATACTTAAACCACACCTGCGAAACAAAAACAATGTCCGCTTCTTCGATATCTTCCAAATAATGATCCTTAAAATTTATTCTAATTGGCAAATTCAAAAGATGATCCAACGCTTCCTCTCTTTTCTTCGGATTCAAACTCAAGTGAGTATTATTAAAAGATTTTTTAAAATCCGCCTTTGAAGAAAAATCATGACCTGTAATTGACGAAATTCCATTTGCAACCAAAAACTCCGCAATCGCACTCCCCTCCGCCCCACCAATTCCAACAATATGGATGTTTTTATTTTTATATTGTTTTAGTTGTTCTACTATTGACATTTTTATAATTTATGTTATTAATAATCATATGGAGGACTGTCAAATGATTAATCTAAAAGAGGTTGTCTGCTTTAAAAGCAAAGAAGGTCACGGAAGAACAGACTTAAATAGAGCTCTGAAACATATTCTAGATACTAAGAATGGAGGATCTGTACATCTTTGTCAAAATCCAAATATTATCTTAACAAAAAGAGATAATGAATGGAAAATTAGGATAAAAGATACTGACTACAACATTTCATATGTTGAAATAAACAAAGAAAAGTTTGAAATTGAAAAAGGAATAAAAAAGTTCATCTTTTTTTTAAGTTTAACTTTAATCTTCGAAGTTGACGAAAGTACTATTTTGGAAATAACCAAAAAAGGAGAGCAGATATCGATAAAATCTGATTTAATGGGGAGTTGATAGTGAAAATAAACTATCTCAATTCTCTGTTTTTTTTATTTTAAACAATAATTCTCCTCGCCTCGACAAACTCATAATTTTCAAAAACCTCATCTAAATTTTGCTTCACAACTTTTTTCTGATTCAGTGATGCATGAATTAAATCTAATTCACCTTTATTCTTTTTAATAATCCCAACATGCTTATGCTTGTTACTTTTTTTTATCAAAAAAACTAAATCCCCCAACTTCACATCTTCAAGTTTTATCTTTATTCCCATTTCTTTTTGGTCCCAAGAATGTTTTGGTAAAATAATGCCAAAAGAATTATTATAGAACATTTGAACCAATCCCGAACAATCAATCCCTTTTTTTGTTTTTCCTCCAAGAAGATATTTTGTACCAAGATATTTTTCTGCTTCTTTTATAATACCACATACTGAAGCTTTATTTTTCATTGTTTTATTTTTTATCGCAAAATTTCCTTTTTTCCAACCTTTATATAAACTTTTTTTCTTTAAAATTACATCTCTTCGATTTACCCACCCCAACGTCAAGTCAGTTTGCTGAACCAAAAGTTGATCTTCGTTTTTATATAAAACTCGCAAAATTTCTCCCTTAAAAGCCTGAGAACATCTTATTCTTTTTAGAATTTTTTCGTTCAGATTTTTATTAGAAACAAACCGTAATTTCAAGTCAACTACTTTATTTTTCACAACAACCCAGTCAATCTCATATCGCTTATTTGCATCACTCAAAACTTTTATTTTATCATCAGCAATTTTTATTTTTTTCTTCTTTGCCAATTCTAAAACTTTATTTTTTTGATTCTCAGTTAAAACTTTTCCAAAAAGCAAAATCCTTTTTTTCATTACTTTCAAATCAACATCAAAAACAGCAACGCCATAATCTTGCTGATCTTGTTTTTTTAATTTGTCTAAAATATATTTAAAATCTATCATTTAATGTTTGTTAACAAAAAATAAAACTACAATCTTATATTTTCTTCAAAACTTTCCCTACTAATTCTCCAGTATGCTCACCATCATTTATAACAATTTTACCATTTATAATAACATGTTCTATGCCTTTTGAATATTGATAAGGATTACTAAAAGTGGCCTTATCAATTACTGTTTTTTGATTGAAAACAACAATATCGGCATAATTTCCCTTTTGTAAAATTCCTCGATCTTTCAATCCTATCTTTTTAGCAGGCAAAGATGTCATTTTTCTAATTGCTTCTTCTAGGCTAATAACCTTTTCCTCTCTCACATATTTTCCCAAAACTCTTGAAAATGTTCCGAAACATCTCGGATGAACAAGCTCTCCTGTCCTCGCATATTCAACATTATATGCAGCATCTCCAGAAGCGATGATTGAATGCGGACTTTGTAGAGAAAGTTTAACATTCTCTTCACTTAAAATCCCCCCATCAAAAACGACAACGTGCCCATTAGCACTTATTAATAATTCAATTATTGCTTCTTCAATGCTAATCTCTTGGCTTATTGCAATATCAGTAATTTTTCTTCCCACAGCTTCTTTTAATCTCGGACAAATTGATATTACAATATTGTCATAATTATAATTCATACTTTTCATTTCTTTGACAATTTTTTCTCTCAGTTCCAAATCCTTTAACCTAGTTATCATCTCTTTCCTTCCACCGCTAGAGACCCAATCTGGCAAAAGTATATAAAGAACAGATCCGGTCGTGTCATATGGATAAATATCAAAATTAATATCAACTCCTTCTTCGTTAGCAACGTTTATCATTTCAATTGCTTTTTGCATATCAGGCCAATATTTTTTCCCCACTGCCTTTAAATGAGAAATTTCAATTGGAATTTTCATTTCTCTTCCGATGTGTATTGTCTCATTTACACTAGGCAATAACTCTTCTGCTTCTCCTCGAATATGACTTGCATAATAAGAGTTTGAAGATTTCAATATATTAACTAAAAATTTTATCTCATTAATCGTCGTCATTTTTGCATGAGAAAAAACAAGTCCAGTGGACAAGCCAAAAGCCCCAGCTTGCAAACTATCATCAAGCATCTTCCCAATTATCTCAACCTCCTCTTCTGTTATTTTTCTAACTTCATCTCCAAGTAAACTTCTCCGAAGAGTTTCATGTCCAATTAGCGTTCCAAAATTCAATCCAATTTTTTTCTTATTCAATTCCAGAAAAAAAGCTTTAGTTTCACTCCAATTAATATTCACATTATCAATATCAACCCATTTCCGCATTGCCTCTATGGAACTTTGATTAGATATTGGAGCAAGCGATGTTCCACAATTTCCACCAATTATTGTCGTCACTCCATCAAAAGCTTTACTATCCAATCTTGGAATTGTAAATATCGTCCAAAAATTATCAGAATGATCAAGAATGTCAATAAAGCCAGGACAGACAGTTTTTCCTGTTGCATCTATTGTTCTGGAAGAACTACTACTTCTAATATTTCCTATTTCTACAATTTTCCCCTTCTCAATACCAAGATCGGCAATAATCCCTTTTTCCCCTGTTCCGTCAATGACTGTTCCATTTTTAATTATTATGTCTAACATAAAATTAAATTGTTATATTGTTATATTGTTATATGGTTATATGGTTATATGGTTTTATTCAATAAGGACTTTATTTCCATCCTTCTTATAAGAATTTAATATTTCCTTTTCAACAAAACTATTCAAATACGAAATATTTTGAAACAAATCATTTTTAGAATATTTTCCGTTTTTTCTAATTTTATATGCAACATTAACGATTTTATTATAAACACCTAAATCTAATTGATTTGACAACTTAAATATTTCGTCATAAGAGACGGGAAAAAATTTTTGCTTAAGAATTATCAAATCCCTTGTACCGAAAAGACAGGATTTTGAAAAGAAAGAAGATGTAATTTTATTACAACCTTCTCTTTCACAAATTATACTATCCAAGCTTTTTCCTATATTAAACCTAAGCTCCTGTACAATATCAATTGTATAAATTTTTGGAGGATTTATATTCTCTATTATTTCTTCTCCAAAAATAGTTTTTCCTTCTTGTGTTATTTCTCTTAAATAAATATTTTTCACAAAAGGAGAATCTATTTCTCCCTTGATAAATTTTTCAAACACAAAAGGATAAATATTATAATTTTTATATTCTTTGAAAATAACAGCCAACTTACTACGACTTAAATATTCTTTTTCAGAAAACAAAACTCCGATTTCAAAATCACTATTTTTATGATAATCTTTTCTAGCTCTTGAACCATAAAGAAAAGCAGATACAGGTTTATATTTTTCCAATTTAAAACAAATTTTATTTAATTTTAGATTTTTATTCATCGTTTTAACTTTATCTCAATAAAAAATCTATCTTTAATGACAATTTGACAATACAATCTAATTCCCCATTCCAATCAACCCAATTACAAGTCCAATTGATGCCATTACCCATGCAATAATCCAAAATCGCATTGTGATTTTACATTCTGGCCAACCAATTGCCTCAAAATGATGATGTATTGGTGCACTACGGAAAACTTTTTTACCCCTAAACTTTTTCGAAGTTAATTGAATTATAACTGATAAAGATTCAATCACTAAAATAAATCCAACCAAAGGTAATATTAAAAATGAATTTGTCAGCATCGCTACAACCCCTAAAGTCACACCTAATGCCATTGAGCCAGTGTCCCCCATATAAAATCTAGCAGGATGAACATTGAACCATAAAAAAGCAAGTAGAGTTCCAATTATAGCCGCACAAAACATTGCCAGCTCTGTATTTCCTTGAGCAAAAGCGATTACTCCAAAAACTCCAAAAGCAGGAAGTACTGTTCCACCTGCCAACCCATCAAGACCATCAGTTTCATTAAGAGAAAATGAAGTTGCCACAATAATAAATATAAAAAGAGGAATATACCATAAACCAATTACGAAATCTCCAACTCCAGGAATATGAATCATATCCCAGCCAAGTTTGAAATAAAACCAATAAGCGCCGACAACTGCTACAAAAGTATATAAGAAAATTCTTTCTTTAACTCCAAGGCCTCCACCCTTAGGACCAATTCGAAACACGCCCATAATATCATCTACTGCTCCCACCATACCCGCTAACACTAAAATTCCCAAAGGCAAGTATGTCTGAGATCGATCGAGAAAATTAATATAATCAAACAAAGATCTGTCAAAAATCAACGACAAAAACCAAAACAGAATTGCCAAAAGCGGAACAACAATCCAAATCAGCAAGCCTCCCATCGTTGGTGTTCCTTCCTTTTTTTTGTGTAGTGCTGTAAAAACTGGAGTGTCACCATCTGCGCGAATTTGCTTTCCGATTTTATATTTATAAAGGAAATGTGTCAAAACTGGTGTGAGAATCATTGCCAAAGAAAATGTGATTGCCAAAATTGCAAAAACTCTGATTACTTCTATCACAATTAAAGGATCTTCCATGTAGATTATTGTTTATTTTTTAATGCTTCTACTGTAATTTATGCTATCATTTTTTCCCTTTTTTGTAAATTAAAAATGCAACAAAAAATACTCCCAAGCTATCGATAAATATATCTCTTAAACTTCCCTCTCTTCCATAAACAAACAATTGATGATATTCATCAGTCACCGCAAAAACAATCGAAAAAATCACAGAATACACTATCGCCTTTTTAAAATATAATTTCTGACCTATACTTGCTCGAAAAAATAAAAATGTCAAAATTCCATATTCACTCATATGCGCAATTTTTCGCAAAACAAAATCAACATCATTCGAAAAATCAGATTTTAAACTTGGCATTGAAGAAAAATAATAAATCAAACCACACCATAGAAAAACTGGAAGCCATAATCTAAAATTATTTTTTATATTTTTATTTTCTCTAATATACATATTTATATTTAAAAGTCTATCGTTAATAGATGACTTGATGTACTACTCCCAAAACAAGAACAATAATCATAGAAACTACTAATATTTTTGACACTTTTATTTCATAAGCT
The DNA here is from genome assembly GCA_023142595.1 of Minisyncoccota bacterium. Lineage (GTDB taxonomy): Bacteria > Patescibacteriota > Minisyncoccia > JAHIHE01 > JAGLIN01 > JAGLLA01. Next base: position 6,333 of record JAGLJF010000034.1, read on the forward strand.
GGTTTGAAATCACCCATTTTTTTTGCTTTATAAAACAAAACTATAATAAGAATGCCAGCAAACCCTCCAGTAACACTTCCAGCTACGCTAATTACAGTTATGAAATCACGAAGACCTAGAATGAAAATCAAAAGAGGAACTAGACAAGCAAGAGCCCAAGACTTTTTTTCACTTAAATGATAATCATACCAAAACATTTCTTTCAGATTTATTCCTATCATTAAAAATGAAGTTGCAATAGCAAAAATACCAAAAATATAACTCAATGTCACAATTCCGTTTCCAAAAGACTGACTCAATCCCAAAAGTGATTCTTCTGAAGTATTCTGACCAGTAATACCAAGAACAACACCTACAAATAAAATGTATATTATGATTGTAATTATATTTCCTGTTATAATCGCACTCTTAATTCTCTTCTGATTTTTTTTCATTATATGTTCTAATTCTGGAATAGCAGAGATCGCTCCTACAGAAAACAAAATTGCGCCAAATGGAAAAAAGGCTTGTGACATATCGAGAGTTAATAAGTTTTCAACATTAACAAAAAATGAACCCTTGAAAATAACTCCAAAAATAGTAAGGAAAAGTAAGGTGACCATTAGAAATTCAATCACACTAACTAATCTAATACTTATATACACCCCTGCTGAAATAAATAGTGCAATAAAAATACTATATATAAATTCAGTTCCTCCGAAATAACTTGAAAATATTGCATTTAAAAACTTTCCCCCGATAATTATAAAAGCTATCATATTTCCGTATAGAGCAACAAGCGTAACCAATGTTGCAACTCTCTTCCAATTTTTTCCAAGGTATTTTTCACAATAACCAACAAGCCTTCCCTTGTTCTTGGTTCTCAGTGTTACTTCTGAATACATCAAGTTTAAAATAAGCATAATGAATCCCAAAACAATAATAAATAACAGAAATAAAAAAAATCCAGACTTTGAAGCAACATAAGGCAAGCCAAATATTCCCGCACCAACTGAAGTTCCAATTATAACAGAAACCCCATATATATAATTTTTGTCTATCATGTATTTTATTTTTTAAATTGTAAAATTTCAACGCGTTGTTTGTACTTTTATTATCAATTTATTATTAATTGTCATCCTAAGCTTATCAAAGAATCAAAAACAGATTAAGAAAAATCTTATAAGCGATACATATAAATATTCCAATTCTCTTTACTGTGTTTAATTATCCTTTCAGGTTCTAGATTTCTGATTTTAAAAGCATAAGAAACTATCCTAACGCCTTTTTTCAATTCCTGCTCTTGAAAATATTTTCCCAATTTTTGCATCAATCCAGGAGTTAAAAAACAAAAAATAACATCTGCATCACGCAAATCTGCTTTAAAAAAATTTTGACATCTTACATTAATATTTTTTGATTTTTTTGATAATCTAGCTCGTAATTTTGCTAACAAATAATAAGGGATAACAAGTTCATAACCAACCCCAAAACAATCATACTTTTCTACAGTTTTGACCAAAACGCGACCTTCACCACAACCAAGCTCATAAAAGTTTTCACCAGGCTTGATATCGGCAAGAGCCACGGCCTTCTCTGTTCCTTTTTTTGATGTTGGAATCGGTCCAACTTTAATCATTGCAGGAAAACCATAAATAAATGTTATCAAACCGAATACGAGCAAAATTATCCAAATTATTAAGAATAAATCTAGCATTAATATTGTATAAAATTAATTACTCGACAACATAAACCATATTCATCACATCTCCCTGCTCAATACTTATGACAACATCCATACCCTCAAGCACTTTTCCAAAAACTGTATGTTTCCCATCAAGATGTGGCTGCGCTCTTTCTGTGACGATAAAAAACTGACTTCCATTTGTGTTGGGACCAGAATTTGCCATTGCCAAAGAACCAACTTCAACTTTGTGAGAATTAATTTCATCTTCAAATGAATATCCGGGACCACCAGTTCCATCATTGCTTGGATTATCATCTTTGCTAAGCGGGTCTCCTGTTTGGATCATAAAATCAGAAATTACTCGATGAAATGTAATGCCGTTATAAAAATTTTCACTAGCGAGTTTTACAAAATTTTCCACAGTTTTTGGCGCATCTTTAGAAAATAATTCAAGTTTTATATTTCCCTTATTAGTCTCAATCACAGCAATCTTATTTTCTTGATTTAATATAACATCATTGTCTATAACTTTTTCATTCACAATCTCTGATTCTTCTCTATTTTCTTCATTCACAACTATACCGTCTTCAATTTCATTATTTTCTTCCCCAACTTTTATATCATTAATCTTTTCACTGCTCTCTTCAATAAAATTATTTTCCTTCTCTCCGTTTTCATTTTTATTCAAAGCAATGCTAATTTGCCAAACAGCGAACAGAATTAAAATCAAAAAAATAATACTTATTATCAATTTATTGTTTCTCTCTTTTCTCGTTATAAATTCATTTTTTTCTTCAATTCTTCTTTGAAGTTTAAGTTTCTGCTTTCTTCCCATAGTTTTTTTGTTAATTATTAAAATTGTCATTCTGAATTTAGTTCAAAATTTTCTATATATCACAAATAAATTTATTTCTCCATTTCTGCTCTCTTTCTTTTTTCTTCTTTCATTTCTTTTAGCATCATTTGAATAGCACGAATTGGTAGCCAAATTGGCATAAAAATATTCAGAAATATTTCAAACAATCCTTCGCCTTCTTTTTTTAATCTCATAAATTTTTATTTAAATAATCTAACTTACAAATCCTCCTTCTTAATTTCAAACACATCTCCTCTTTTTATCTCACCTTTCAAAAATTTTGTGGCAATTAAGTTCTCTAATTTTTCTTGAATTGTTCTTTGCAAAAATCTCGCTCCATATTCAGCGCTATATCCAAGCTCAGCTATAATTTCCAAAGCTTCATTTGAAATTTCAATCTTAATCCCTTGAGCCTTGTCCATTCTCTTTGCCAAATTCCTAATTTGAAGTTTGGCAATTGCCATCACATCTTTTTGACTCAATGATCTGAAAACAATACGAGCAGTGAAACGATTTAAAAATTCTGGCGCAAAACTTTGCAAAAGATATGGTTCAAGCATTTGAAGTATTCTTTCGTTACTATTATCTTCATCAACCACAATTTTGCTTATAACTTTTGACCCTGCATTTGAAGTCGCAATGATAATCGTATTTGTAAAATCAACAGTTCTTCCAAGATTGTCGGTTAATCTCCCATCATCAAAAACTTGTAAAAAGAGATTGAAAACATTCTTGTCCGCTTTTTCCAACTCGTCCAGAAGAACCAAAGAAAAAGGTTTTCTTTTTACAGCCTCCGTCAAAATTCCACCAGAAGAAGATTCAGACAAATCAGAAGAAGATCCAATCAACTTTTCAACACTGTCTGGTGTTTGATATTCACTCATATCAACCCTAATCATCGCGTCTTCATCTCCAAAATATGCCTCTGCCAATGCTTTGGCGAGTTCTGTTTTTCCAACCCCAGTAGGACCTAAAAACAAAAATGTTCCAATCGGACGATTTTCATTTTTCATACCAACTCGAACTCTTCTAATCGACGAAGCAATTGCTCTAACTGCATCTTTTTGACCAACAACTCTCTGATGTAAATTTTCTTCTAAAGACAAAAGTTTTTCTGCTTCATTCGAGTTTATATTTGTCAAAGGTATACCAGTTTTTTCAGTTATAACTTCCATAATATCATGATCTCGAAGGACTGAACCAGAACCCCTTCTTCTTACTTCAACTGCCGTTTCACTCAAGAGGTCGATTGCTTTGCCAGGTAAAATTCTGTTCGTAATATATCTCTTTGAAAGCTCAACTGCTTTTTTAATAGCCCCATATGTCATCAAAATTCCTTCTCTCGCTTCAATAATTTTTGCCTGTACTGCCAAAACTTCAATCGTTTGTTCTTCGTTCATTTCCTCCACTTTTACAAAATCAAAATTATTCGCAAAATCAGCTCGAGGTTCAATAAATCGATGATAATTTCGATAATCCGTTGAGCCGATAACTTGAAAAATTCCCTGAGAGAAAATTGGAGACAAAACTTTTGAAGCATCAAAACCTCCCCCACTTCCAGCCGCAGCGATATCATGTATATTTGGAATGAACAATATTATATTACCACTCTTTCCCATATCGTCAATCATTGATCTAATTCTTGCTTCAAAATCTCCGCCAACTCCTGCTCCCGAAACCAAAGAACCAACATCTAAAACAACCAAGCGCTTGTCTTGTAGTGTTGGCAAGACTTGGTCTTTTACCATCCTGCCTGCTAATTTTTTCACAATAGTTGATCTCCCACTTCCCTCTTCTCCTATTAAAAGAGCATTGTTTTTACTTGTTCTTTCAAGAATTCTCATCAAATTATCCAACTCTTTTTCCCTGTCCACAATGTTGCCCATCATCCCCGATCTCGCCTGATCCGTAAGATCATAAGTAAAACTATCAAGTTCTGGAGTCACTCTCGCTGTCCAGGCCTTATTCATTATAGAATGTCTGATTTTTCGCGGACGATCAAGTCTGATTCTTGTATTCGCCCAATTATTTACCCAAAGAACGGTTTTTCGAGCATCTCCAATTTCTATATTCAAATCTTTAAAATATTTACTCAAACTATCATCACTAAATAACGCTAGAAAAAAACTTTCTGTATGAATTTTTTTCATACCCATAGTGATAGTTTCGTAAAAAGCCACAACAACCGCTTTTTCAAGTTGAGGACTCATAACAGTGCTATTGAAAATGCCTTCTTGATTATAATAATCATTTTTCGGTAAATCATTAATCAAGATGTCAATATATTTTTCAAATTCTACAGAATCAATTTCCAATCTTTTGAAGAGTGACGCCGTTTGTGAATCCTGCGCAACCATCTTGGCTAAATGAAAAATAGATGGAGCCTGCTTGAGATGGTGAGCCAAGCAAAGAGTTTCTTTCAGAATTTCCCTTATTGAAACAGAAGCATAATCACTGATATTAACCGCACCTCTTATCTTTCCCGCATCTTTACTAAAAAATACTTCAAAATCAGGAGACGAAAAATCAATTTCTTTTCGAGATGCATCTTTAATTTTTATATAATAATAAGCATACATTACTCCCGCGACCCCTAACCAAAATACCAAAGGATCAAATCCTCTTTCTTGAAAAATAACAGAAATAGCCTTTATGGAATGTTGAAAAAATATTGATATTGAGAGAAGAAATTGCATCATAACATCTTCTGTTATCACAAGTTTCAATTCTTTTCCGACATCAATTAAAAATTTAGGGTTATTAGCAATTATAAAATAAACACCGTATAGAGAGGTTACAAGAACCAAAAAATAAATAAATAAATGGATACTTCCTGAAACAAATTTAGAAAAAGAGTGCAAAAAAGGAGAAATACCCAAAATCTTTTTTTTCCAATAATACGACATACCATTTCCAACTCGCAAAAAAACACCCATCCCCTGACAGACATTACAGTCAACTCCCTTTTCAGTGACCTTATTTCCACCACACGAAGAACACTGAACAATTTCTGCTTTAAGCTTTTTTTCTTTTTTCTTTTTTTCTTTAGAAGGCATTTATCATAGATTAGATTTATAATGAATACACAAAGTTTCTTATGGTAACGAGCCAACCACATCTATTGTTTTAGAATATATAAATTAAATTCAGAAAAATCATCAAAAATGTCAATGGTGGCAAAATTATCCATATTAAATAAATAGCAATTACTGTCACTAATGAAATTATCATCAGAAGAAAACCAAAAAAAACACGACCCAATCGAAAAATTGGACCGATAACTCTACCCATATATGAATAATCACCAAAAATTGGTTGAAATAATAATTTCAAATTTATAAAGACGCCTATATCATTTTCAACTCCTTTTATAAAATCAATCTCCTTGCGCCAAAAATCCCGAGAACTTTTCACATACCAAACATAAAGGAAATTAACAATCCCTTTCAAAAAATTTACCGGCAAATTCACAAAATATTCTGCTATCATAGTATTGCTTGATTTGAGTTTATTATAGCATATTTATAGATTATTTTAAAATTCTCTCTCGCATACAAAACAAGAAATTAATTTCTACTCAATCACCGTCACCCAATCGAATTTATCACTTTCATCTCCATACTGAATAGCACGAAATCTATTATATAATTCTGTCGAAATTGTCCCAGGATTTCCGTCATGACAATATTGATAAGTTTTGCCAAACTTTTCATCAACAATTCTTCCAACAGGTCCAATCACTGCGGCAGTACCACAAGCACCAACTTCATCAAATTCTTCAAGTTCACGAAGCTCGATTTTTCTTCTTTCAACTTTCAATCCCATATCTTCGGCAAGTGTCATCAAACTTTTGTTTGTAATTGAAGGAAGAATTGATTTTGATTCGGGAGTAATATATGTTTTCTCTTTAATCGCAAAAAAATTCGCTGGACCACATTCATCAATATATTTTTTTTCTTTAGGATCTAAAAACAGAACTGAATCATAGCCATTTTTATGTGCTTTTTCCATAGACTGAAAACTCGCTGCATAATTTCCTCCAACTTTGACATGACCCACTCCCAATGGCGCAGCTCGATCACGATCTCTGTCAATCAAAAGACTAATCGGCTTGAAGCCGTTTTTAAAATATGGTCCCACAGGATTTACAAAAACAATAAACATATATTCATCAGCTGGATTCAATCCAACTCTTGGACCAGTTCCAATAAGAAGCGGACGAATATACAAAGAAGCTCCCGACTCATAAGGCGGTACAAATTCCTGGTTTAGTTTTACAGCATTTATAACAGCTTCTTTAAAAATTTCTTTTGGAATTTCGGGCATAAAAATTTCTCGAGCTGAATCATTCATTCTCTTGGCATTTTCATTCAAACGAAATATTCTAACTTTTCCATCTTTTCCCTTGAAAGCCTTCAAGCCCTCAAAACATTCCTGCCCATAATGCAGACAGGTCGCTGCCATATGCATATCAATATGATCAGAAGTATATTTTCGCATTTCCCCCCAAACCCCCTTTGAAAATTGATAGCGAATATTAGAATTAGTTTTGATATAATCAAACGATAAATTCTTCCAATCAAAATTTGGTTTCATAGTTTACAAGATTAAAATTATATTAATTCATACCTATATATATGATTATTATACAGGATATCAAAAGCATTTCCAAATATTCCCACCCTTGATAAAATTACACTATCACATTATAATTAGTAAACTAAAGCTAACCGAAACTAAGTCACTTTATGAATATTAACGAATATATCATCAATGAACTAATTGAAAAAGTTTCTATCAGAAAAAGACAGCTTTCTTCAGAATATCTTTCCAAGCTGAAAAGAAAAGCTTCAAAAAAATATGGAACACCGTGTCCAACAAATATAGAACTTCTTCAATCTTATAGAGAAATGTCAAAAAATAATTCCCTCAAAGAAATTGAGAATATTTTGATGACTAAAAATATTCGTACTTCTTCAGGCGTAGCTGTCATTGCAGTTTTAACCAAACCATATCCATGTCCAGGAAAATGTAAATTTTGCCCGAGTGAAAAAGATATGCCAAAAAGTTATCTTTCAAATGAACCAGCCGTTATGAGAGCTATGCTAACAGATTTTCATCCATTCAAACAAGTACAAGCGCGATTAAAATCCTTGCAAGCAACAGGACATAAAACTGATAAAATTGAACTCATTATAATGGGAGGTACTTTTTCCTATTTACCGAAGTCATATCAAACCTGGTTTGTAAAAGAATGTTTTAGGGCGTGCAATATAACAAGCGAAAAGCGAAAAGCGAAAAGCGAAAAGCTAGAACAGCTTCAAAAAATAAATGAAACCGCAAAGCACAGAATTGTCGGACTTACTCTGGAAACTCGTCCTGATTATGTTGATCAAAAAGAAATTTTGCGAATGAGAAAATTGGGAGCAACAAGAGTCGAACTTGGAGTACAAACTATTTATGATGATGTATTCAAATTAAACTCTAGAGGACATAACAAAAAAGAAGTTGTCTTGGCTACAAAATTACTTAAAGAAGCAGGTTTCAAGATAAACTATCACATGATGCCAAATCTTCCTGGATCAAACTACAAACAAGATCTTTCAATGTTTCATGAACTTTTTTCAAATCCAGATTTTCAACCTGATATGCTCAAAATATATCCCTGTGTTGTTGTCAAAGATGCAGAGATTTTCAAATGGTGGAAAAATGGAAAATACAAACCCTACTCCGACAAAAAACTCATTAAACTACTTTGTGAAATCAAAAAAAATATCCCTTATTACGTTCGTATCACTCGCCTAATTCGAGACATTCCTTCAACAAGCATTGTGGCTGGAAACAAAATTTCCAACCTTAGACAAACTCTTGAAAAAAAATCTATCGAGGAAAATTGGAAATGCAAGTGTATTCGATGTCGTGAAATCAGAAATCAAAATATAAATATCACCTCTGATAAAAAAGAAATAGGGATTAAAAAATTAAAACTATTCCGACAAGATTATGAAGCATCAAACGGAAAAGAAATCTTTCTTAGTTTTGAAGATGAAAAAAGACAACACCTCTATTCTCTCCTGAGATTAAGAATAAACAAGACTGGAGATCACTCTTCGGAACGTAAAAATTCAATTCTCCCCGCCCTCCAAAATGCCAGCATTATCCGCGAAGTACACACCTATGGAACTCTCGCTCCAATTAAATCAAGTGACGAAAAGCATACTCAACACACAGGACTTGGCAAAAAATTGATACAAGAAGCAGAAAAAATCACTCAAAAAGAATTTGGCCTAAAAAAAATCGCCGTCATCAGTGGTGTCGGCGTTCGTGGTTACTATCGAAAATTAGGATATAGACTTGAGGGTGGATATATGGTAAAGTGTTTAAAGGATTAAAGGAGGAAAATAAAATGGGAGATATTATGCCAGAAAAAAGGAGAAAATTCTTCAATAAAATATGTGATTGGTGGGACAGAATAATGGGAAATATGATAAACACAAAATGTGAATTTTGCAAAAAAGAAATGACACTTACTTCGACGGAGTCAAGATTGTGCGGAAATAGTCCCTGCTGTTCTGATCCTTGCTCAAAATCCATGAGCAGATAAACTAGGAATTTATATCCTAGTTTTTCTTTTGCCAAAATATCTCAACATTTCCCTTTAATTTCTTTCCGAAATTCGATAGCATCTTCAATAAAAATGATGAGAAAAAATATCTATAATTTCATAAGAAAACTTCATAATAGAAACTAAGGACACTCCTTAGTTTCTATTTTTCCATCTCCAAAACCAATTCTTCTCCATTATCTACCTTCTCTCCTGCCCTATTGAAATAATCTAATTTGATGTTTTTAAATCCCGCTCTTTCTGCCAAAGAAAACAATTCTTCTTTTGAAAATTGATAAATATAACGCTCAACAATTTTTCCAGAAGTTGCCTTCCATGGAACAATTGCATCTCCACTTTTTTTGCCAGCTAATTGACTTTCAATATCAAACCTTTTATTCGGCCACTCACTGAAAAGATTCCAAACCGAAATCTTCACTTTCGCATTAGATTTTAAAACTCTTTTGATCTCCTGAAAATATTTCTCTTGAAGTTCTCTTGACGGAATATGATGAAGTACCGCAAAACTGATTACAAAATCAAACTCATCATCTTTAAAAGGAAGCTCTGTCGCCTGTCCAATTACAAATTCTGCCTGTCCATTTTCAATTTCCTTTTCATATTTATTTTTCGAAATTTCAATAAGTTTTTCAGATAAATCAAAACCAACATATCTCGCTCCCTTATCCAAGATTAGGGGAAGCAAAAAAGCGTTTCCACAACCAAGATCGAGAACCTTGTCTCCAGAATTAATATCTGTAATTAAAAATACTTTCAAATTAGAAAATCGATTCCGACTCAAATCCCACTCTTTGGCAATCAAGTTATAATCCTCTCTGACTTTATTTATAATTTTTTGAGAATTATTTTTATTCATATTCACTTTTTTAACAGTTAAGGAGGTTCAACCTCCTTAATTTTATTTAAATCCAGCAATCCAATAGGCGGCGATTCCAAAAGCAACAGAAACATTCAACGAACTTTTAACCCCTTTCATTGGAATTTCAATGATTTTATCCGATCTACTCAAAACAGACTTTTTCACTCCTTTTCTTTCGTTACCAATCACAAGAGCAATTGGAAATTTTGGCTTATAATCTTTATACAAAATACTATCCTTGGTTTGCTCAAGTGAAACAATTTGATATCCTTCTTTTTTTAGCTTATCGACAACTCTCCATGACTGCTTAGCATATTCCCAAGGAATATAATTTTGCGCACCTAGTGCAACTTTTGAAATTTGTCTTTCGTGTTTATCTGTATCAGGCATCCCAGTTATTCCACATAAATATATTCTGCTCACATCTACACCATCACCAGTTCGAAAAACAGAGCCTACATTATGTAAGCTCCTTAGGCTATCACATACAACAACGAAATCTTTCATCTTATTCATATAACTAAATCAAAAATATTATTACATCCCCATCAATTTTCTTGCCAAGTCTTCATATTCTTTTCTTTGCTCAGGAGACATTTTTCTCATGATTCCCATCATCTCACCTGCACTTGGATTTTCTTTCCCACCCAAAAGTTTTTTCATTTTTTCTGAAATTTGTTCTTGCTCTTCCATGCTCATATTTTGCATATTTTCCATCGCTTTTCTCGCCATATCTCTTTGACCTTCTGGCATTTTTTCAAGTTCTTTTTCCATCGCCTTGTCCATCACTTTTTTGCCAACCTTTGTTTTTGCAACTTTCATTGCGCCTTTAGCTACAACTTTTTTAAACGAATCTTTAATTCCCATTTTTTTTACTTAATTTATTAATATTATTTATTTTTACATTTTAACATAAAAAGACTAAAACCCGCCAGAGAATCATTATCATTTATTTTTCCGTTCCCAATCATTTCCTTCACTTCAGAAATTTTAAATTTAACAGTTTCCATTTCTCCTTCTCTTTCGATTTTATCTGGCTTATGTTCCACAAAGCTCAAATCTTCTGCCAAAAATACATATCCTTTTTGCTTTGAACAACCTTTGTTTGCCCAAAACCATCCCAAATTTTGAAACTTTTTTGCCTTGATTCCAGCCTCTTCTTCAAGCTCTCTTTTGGCAGCTTTCAAGGAAGTTTCTCCTTTTTCAATTGCTCCTGCCACAAATTCAGTTAATCTCGTTTTAGT
>JAGLJF010000035.1 GCA_023142595.1 Minisyncoccota bacterium
ACCACTACAAAATCAAGTCTTTGTAATATATAATATTTATCACTCTTCCCGCTTAGCATAATAAAATCCTCTTCGATAATTTTCATATATTTGCATTCAAAAGCAGTTTTTGATTTTATTATTTTCCAATTTTTCATATAACTCTTTACCCAGTTAATTTCTTTTTTTCATCTTCGCCAATCACATTTTCTTCGCTAATTCGATCAACAACTTTTGTCAGTTGTCTTGTCCGCGTATTCGCTACAGAATCATACTGCTTTGACATTGAACTTATTCTGTCGCCCAGCTTGTCAAACTCATCACTATACTTTGAAAATTCCTGTTTGAATTTTCCAATCAAACCAACAACCCTATGCAAATCTTCTTGAATTTTGAAATTATTATAAGACTGTTTTATCATTCTGGCAATTGCAGCAAAAGAAAAGGGACCAGTGATAATCACTTTTTTTTCCAAAGCCTCATTCGAAACATCACTTAACTTATCACAAATAAAACTAAAAATACTTTCATTTGGAACAAACATAATCACAAAATCCAATGTCTTTTCTTCCGGATTAATATAATCACGACTAGTCACCTGTTTGATCTTCTGCTTTACATCAATTTTAAATTGATCAAGATATTTTTTCTTTTCCAACTCATTATCAACTTCTTGAAGTTTTTGAAGTGCTGAATATGGGAATTTTACATCGATGTTAATCTTTGTCTTGTCTGGCAATTTGATTGTAATGTCAGGACGATTGGCATTTGTTTCTTGTCTGAGATTTACAATATAATCCAAATCTTTCACAAACCCCAACATCTTCAAAATATTTTCCGCCACTTCTTCTCCATATTTTCCTCTCTGTTGATTATTAGAAAGAATTTTTTTCAAATTATCTGTTGAACTCTTCAGCTCTCCCGTAATAATTTTATGCTCCTCAAGAATAGTCTTCATTTTTGAAAATTCACCGATTCTTTCCTTTTCTGTGCTTTCAATTTTTTTCTGAGACTCTCGAAGTTCCAAATCAATTTTATCTACCATTTCTTTGATAGCATCCTTTTTTCCTTCTATGTATTGCTCATTCCTTTTCATCTTCTCATCATTCATCTCGCCCATTCTCTCTCTTTCTTCTTTGAGAATTTCTCGATTCCTATCTTCAATCATTTTCAAATTTTTTTCAGCAAGAACTTCTCCTAATTTTGATAAATAATTATGAATTGGCTTTTTCAACAAAAAAAACAACACAGCCAGAACTGCAACAATTGCAACGATATTTATCAATATTTCATCTATCATACTTCTTATTATACTTGAAAATTACTAAAAATCAAATTTACACGAAAAAAAAGAAGAGGTTAGTCTTCCTTACTTTGCTTTTACAATTACTGTGTTAAAATTTTTCGCAGTAATTGCTTCTGACAATTCAATGTCTTTTCCGTTGTTTACAAAAGACAGCTCCCTGTCAGTCTCCGCTGAGATATCATTCAAAAAAGACTCAATATCAACTTTTTTTGGTTTGCATTGACTGCATAAAGTAGAAAGTAATATACCCCCATTCATCCCTACTAATTTCAATGCTTGTTCCAAATTCTCATCAGAAAGCCCGTTATTATTTCTTATTTTTATTTTTGGCAAAATTAATCCTCCACGATTGGTAAAAAAATCCTAACATATCATAGATTTTTGTCAAGATGAAAGTTTATGTTAATATTGAATTTTATAAAATAATATAAAGACTTAAACCTCTATATGCTGTAACTTTATTTTACAGTTACATTGTTTCCAATTCTCCTATTAACGATAATATAATTTTGCTCTTTGAGAGAATTAATACAAACGTTAAATTTTGCTGATGTTAGCCCTGATTGATTTTTCAACAGCTCCCTATCCATTTCTAAAAAAGAACTTTTAAGCAAGATTAGCATGAGATTCTTAAACATTGGCGCCAACCATTCTTTATACATTCTCTTCTCTACTTCTTTCACTTTCGCCTGTCGCTCCTCTTCACTCATTTCTGAATAATCTGGAATATTCTCTGCCTGTTTATTAGTTGACACTGCCTTTTTACTTTTTGCTACTTGTTTTGATTCTTTGGCAATTATGTCAGCTTCTGAGCACTCCTTTCCTAAGAACGTAGGAACAATTCTATTGTTTGTTCCATCTTTTTTAACGACGATCAAGCACAACTCTTCTAATATTTCTCTTGACTTTTTGAACTGATCATCAGTCTTGTTCGCCATATCTCTAATCTCTGTCTGTGTCAATCCATCTTTATTCTTACAAAGAAGATATAAAACATACTGCGCCGTTTTCTCTAGTTCAAACTCTGAATCAGATTTTATTTTATCCAAAATTATATTCTGAACATTCTCTTCAAGAATCCAAGGATAACGACTTTTAATCTTTTTAAGATTTAATTCTATGCAATTGTCTTTTGTTGATATCAATTCGAGATCAATCAGCTGATTTAGATTACCACCAAATTCCGAAATCAAACATACTATTTCTGCTTTTCTTTTTTGACAAAGAACAGTTAATATTTTGATATCAGCACTAGACAAAGGCTGCGTTCCCAGAATTTCCATTGGACTTCGTTTCCTAATTATTTCACCTTTCCTATCTTTTTTGTTTTATTCTATGATTATCAATGATCTTAATATGACGATAACATGAATAAATCACTTTTGTCAATGATGTAAAATAAAAAGCTCAAAGCGATTTATACCATAATTCGCTTTAGAGCTAAAACTTCGAGATTATAATACTATATCCCCGCTTGCTGTAATTTTGGGATTATCATTTTGAGGAAAAGGATTTCCGTCTCTTCCAAATGGTCCCTTGTATGGTTCTTCTTCTTCTTGATCTTTTATTCCTGCCATAATCAACCTCCTTATTGTCCAAACTATATCATAAAATTATCAATTCTGTCAATTATAAAACCCTTCATAAAACAATAATTTGTCATTTCGTGAGAGTGATAACGACGAGAAATCTATAAATGTAATTCAACCCATCTATTATGTTTTCAGATCTCTCAATCGCTTCATGACATTTTGGTAGTATTGCGTAATTCAAAATAATTATAAAAACTCACCAAAAAAATGTCTTTTTGCGCAAAGCAATTTACAAAAGCTTTCTTAAAAACATTTTAAATATTAGTTTTATCTCCTCGCCACCACCAATCCCCAAACATCTTTCACTCCCGAACTTTTTAATTTCTTAGCACACTCATTAAGCGTTGCAGAAGTTGTGCAAACATCATCAACAATAATGACATTTTTATTCTTCAAAAAATCATTTTCCACTACAGAAAAAGCTCCTTTGATATTCTCTCTTCTTTTCTCCATTGATTTAATTTTTGTTTGTGGCTTCGTATTTTTTTGGCGAATCAATAAATTTTCATTAACTCTGAGATGAAATTCATCGGATATATATTCAGACAATAAAAAAGCCTGATTAAAACCACGCCAATTATATCTTTTTTTATGCAAAGGAACTGGGATCAAAATTGTTTCCGATATTTCATTTTTCCTGTCGTCTTTATAAATTTTTTCCTCTCCGCTATCTTGAGAAAATTCAGACAAAATCAAATCGTGAAAATCTGAAAATTCATCTACCTGTAAAATGCTTTTTGTTACAACTTTGGAAATCGGAAATGAAATATCTTTTATAAAATTAAATTTCAACTTATGTATTGCCTCGCTGATAACATCATCACTATATTCACTCGCAACCCAAACCCCAGACAAAAAAGTTTTTTTCTGACACTCGTGATGAGTTTTCCCATTGTCACTGTCTTTTTCACAAAACGGACAAACCTGCCTTTTTCTCATCACAATTTTTTCAAGACACTGCTTGCAAATCCATCTTTCTTTCGCTTCCAAGCCCTCAAATTCCTTTCCACATCCAAGACATTTAATCGGGAATAAAACATCTAAAACAAAATTTTTCAAATATATTACATTTTTCATATTTTTTCGAAAAAAAGTGGGCCTTTGATTTCAGCCCTAATATTTTTATTTCTTTATCTAATTTTTTCTAAGGAAGTTTTAATTTTATTAAAATCCAAAGAAAATATTTCCAAATCTTTCATATAATCCAACAAAAGTGTTGTTTTACGAATAACATCACTGTCATTTCCAGAATTTATATCATTCATTAGAGAATTGATTTTTTGGGAAAGTCCAAGGTGTGTCCCTTCGCCATCTTCAATTTTCTTTTGTAATTTATCAAGTACCACATGAAGAGAATATCTTTGTGGCATTTTATCTATTTTATTGTTTCCGTTCTTCCTTCTGCGCTCTTTGCGCCAAGCTAGAAATTGTACAATATAATTTGAAACTATTCTTCTTGTTGTTTTAAACATCATAATCACCTATCTCAAATATATAACAAAAAAAGTAACTAAGCAATACCTTTGTCTTCTAATCTTTTTCCAAAAGAGGTTAAATTCTTCTTCATTTTTGAGCTATCCCTGTTTCCTTTATATGACAAGAAATTAGGAGTTCTGACAAGCTCAGATTTCACTGTTGTGGGAACTGGTTTGTAACCAGTTTCAAAATGTTTTTTAGTTTCACAAAACATCATGAATCATAAAAACAAAAGGAGCGGGTTACAAACCCGCTCCCGCAATAAATAAAACTTCGTTCCAGAATGATAATAATTTGTCATATCGAATCCCAAAATACTATTTTCTTTTCTTCTTTTTCAGAATCTTGTTTATTTCAATTTTATCTTTTACAATTCCAACCTTCAATGAATCTCCTTTTTCAAAATTTTCATCAACAAGACCTTCGGAAACCAAGTCCTCAACCATTTCTTGTAATTTCCTTCTCACAAGTCTTGCTCCTTCATTCGGATTAAAGCTTTTCTTGGCGATAAAATCGATAACAGCTTTCCCTGTAATTATCTTTATTCCATTGCTACTCCAAAGCCTCTTTTTGAAATCGTCAAATTGTGACTTCACAACAGATTTAATATCTTGCAAGCTCAAAGGATTAAAAACTACAATCTTATCAATTCGATTTATAAATTCAGGATTGAATTCTTCTTGCACTTCCTTGATCACCAGCTCTTTAGTCTGAATATATTTATCTCTAATCTTGTTTTTCTTATCATTGTCAGTTAAATTTTCTTCTTCTACAAAACCTAATTTTGCTTCATCTGTCAGCTGATCTGTTCCGATATTAGAAGTCATAATGATTGTCGTATTGGAAAAATCAATCTTTCTACCAGCAGCATCAGTCAATTCTCCATCTTCAAATATCTGCAGCATAATGTTGAAAATATCAGGATGCGCTTTTTCAATTTCATCAAAAAG
>JAGLJF010000036.1 GCA_023142595.1 Minisyncoccota bacterium
TGTTCTTTGGTCATAAAACTTGATTCATCGTTGACTGAATCATATCCATATTCTGGAACGCTTCCAAGAGTTGAGATTGAGTTATCTCCATAGGCAACCTGCTCTGTTGTTTCAATGTTTGTTGTCCAAGTCACTTCTGCTTTTTCATCTCCTAAGTAGGAAACTTTTTCATTAGTGATAATGATGGCTGGTATTGTGATAATGGTTCCGCCTCCGCCACACGAACCACAGTCTTGAGAACAAACTGAACAATTCTCGCTTGCGTTGCAAACACCATCACCGCAATATGCATTATATTCATCATCGTCTTCTGAACTATCACATCCTAAATCACTGGGATAATCAATAAAGCCGTCACCATCATTGTCTTGATCGTCTGAACATTGATAAACCCGAGCTTCTGTTTGACAAGTAGCTGAACAGCCGTCACCATCTTCTATATTTCCATCATCGCACTGTTCGCCATCTTCTATAAACCCATTACCACACACTGGATCAGGTGGAGTTGTTTCAATCTGACAAACAGAAGAACATCCATCTCCATCACTATTATTTCCATCGTCGCAATCTTCTCCTATGTCTATTTCTCCATCGCCACAAAACGGTTCAGTAACAACTAAATTACATTGCGAGGTACAAGTTTCAGAACCAACAAGTCCGTCATCACATTGTTCGTTGCCGTCATCTTGCGGACCTCCAGTTCCTTCGTCGTTTGGAGCTTGTAAAATTCCATCTCCACAATATGTCAAATCAACCAAAGCGCAGCTATCTGAACATATTTGATGTGCACCTACTCCAAGAATCCCGTCACATTCCTCTTTATAACTAAAGTAATTCTCATCCAAAATTCCATTGTCGCAGACGGGCAAATAATTGCCGAAGTCATAATTTTCTAAATTATCACTGTCGCTTAAAATAATATTCGTGTACGAATCGCCAACTGGATAAGTTTGTTCGAAATTATCAACTCCGACCTTACCGCCTTCGCTAATATCATAAGTTCCAGACAATAGTCCAGAAAATATATAACAACCGTTATCGTCAGTTAATTGAACGCTAGGACCATTGGCTCCACCCGTTAAAATTATTTCCCAATTCGAAATGGTGTCCTCTCCGCTAAAATCAACTTCGTCTCCATCTTTGTCTGAATCGCTATATTTACATCCCGAAATAGAACCATACTGACAAATACGAGAAGAAATTTGACTATAAATATCTTCCAATTGAGAACTTGTTGGAGCATGATAATAGTCAGCATCCGTATCATTTGCAATTTGTTGTAACATCGCCTCGTTTATTTCAAAACTACTCCCAAGTCCTATCGTAAAAATTTTGTAACCCAAATCTGCTGCATCTTTGGCTTTTTGAATCGCATAATCTTCTGGATCAGAAACATCTGGCTCGTTTGCCTTACCGTCTGTTAGAAGAATCATAGTTTTTATAGCGACTGGGTTTGCTCTTACGGAACCAAGTTCTGCTGTTCCGAGAGCGATTGCATCTCCAATATTAGTTGCTCCACTTGTTACTAAACCGCTAACCGCGCTTTGAGTATCGCTATGACTGCCAGTAAGTTCTTGATCTAACGATACATTATCTGCAAAAGACACCAAGGCGGATTGATCATTCAAGCGCAAATTTCCCAAAAAAATATTCGCTGCATCTTGAGCGTCAACTATTTTATTATTTGAGGCAGAGGTGTAATTTTGAGTAATCTTAGACCAAGTAAGTTCATCTTCATCATAATCATCGTTTTGATCTCTGGTTATTTCACACCACTCCAGAGGTACATCGTATTTAATATTTTTATGCCAAAAATAACCTCCTGAAGCTTCTTTCATTTCTGGCCACTCGCATTTACTTCGAACCTCGCCTTCATCCATACTTCCTGACCTGTCCATGATCAAAACTACATCAACATCATTAACGCAAGAATCATTAGAAGTATTTGAAGTGTCAGCATAAGTTCTAGATGTAAAAGTAGTAAAATTACTAAAAACTCCAATCATTGCTAATTGTAGAATCAAAGAAATGACACTGACAAAAGCTATACTTTTTTTCATATTCTTCTTTTTCCATTGTTTGATTTTTTTCATACAATTAAACTTAATTATTATATTGTTTTTAACAAAAGTCTGTAATTAATTTAGTTTTTAAATAAAGATTGAGACTAATTACAAAACTTTCTTATTTTGAAAATTAAATATACTATATAATCTCTTTTTCCCGGTAGCGCTAATAAGTATAGCTAATACCATAAAAAATCCTCCTATCAACATCCAACCTAACATTAAATTTCCCCCGCCAATTCGAGAAACAAAACCCAAAAATCCAAGGCTATTACTTATATTGACGATAACTCCTCCAATCGTAAATGAAAAATGATCATCATATTTAATTTCATCATTAACAATTATGGTTATTTCAGCTAAATATTTACCATCTTTAAGCCCAGTTGTTTGAATTTGAAGAGGTGTAATTTCTTTCATCGAAAAAGAATTTACACTTTTTAATTCTTCGGGATATGGATAAATTGCATTGTGTACTATTTTTCCATCCTTTTTTAATTTAAGCTGAATTTGCGGATTGACTTTAATATTGCTTTGATTGTCATATATAAACCTAATGTTTAACGGTTCATCTTTTCTTAAATTATATTTTTCTGGAATAATTGAAGTTTGAAGATTAATTTCCTCATCATCCGTAACCGTAATGTGAACTTCTCTGTCAATTTTTTGACCAACCGATGTCAAAACCTTTTCTTCCACATCTTCATCTAATGCAATAATTTCAACACCAATAGCGCCATCATATTGACCATTTGGTGTACCATTTGGAATTTCAAATTTTGCCACAATGTCATGTCTCGAATTTTCTAATATGATTATTTCTTCAACAAATATTTCAGGATTTGCTTTATCATAAAATTTTACCCACCCCTCAATATTACCTTCTGCTGACAATTTAAACTTATTTTCTACTGGATCAGTATTAAAGATATAAAGAATTTCTTCAAAACTTTCTCCTTGTCTGGCGTTTTCAATAACAATTGACTCTGTCATTTGTCCAATTCCAAAAGCAGTTGATGATTGTCCAATAAATAAGACAGAAATTGAAATCACAATTAAATGCAATATTTTTTTCATAATCGTATTTTTAAAAATTATTTAGAAAAGTCTGAAGCCAAAACTTATTTTCTTTTAAGATGTTTTTGCTTCAAGCTTCTCCAAAGGGCGTCTGCATAGCAGACAACCCTTTGTTGAATCTATTCAATCAATTTCTGAATTATATCTCACAAGACAAATGTGGAGCAGATTGAGCGCTTAATGTCATTGTGCCAGTATAACCAGGTCCCGGATCTGTTGGTGGAAACTTAGAAATATCGATTGAGAAATCCATTTCATTCATTTCAGATAAATCCAGTGCAAGTGGTAATGTTTTCGTTTGATAAGGAACATAATTCACAAATCCTGCATCACTGCCAACTCTTCCATCGTATCTGACATTATAAATTCCATCAGTCATTCCCAATCCCATATCATCTTGCATTACCTTTATAGAAATTCTAGTGTTCCCTACATTTCTTACAGTAGGTTTGTCTGAAGTTGAAAAATCAATATCACCGCTAATAATTTTATGAGTATTCAACTTTACATTACCATAGTTTACAGCTGTAAAATCTTTATCAAAAGCTACGACAGGAAGGTAATCAAAATGATTTTCCAATGTTCCTTGCAAACCATTCTTATCTTGAGCGACTGCCAAAACTTTATATTCTCCAGATGGATCTTCGTAAGATATAGTCTTGTCTCCACAATAAACAGCTGCTGTCATTTTCACTAATTCACCTGTCTCAGGATTACAAATCTCATCGTAGTTATAATTAGTGTTGAATGTAGGAAGATTGTTATTATTATTTCTTACCTTATTACAAAAAAGTTCAATTCCGTCATCCATACTTAATCTTTTAAGAGTATCTTCTTGCATAAGTTCTTCACAGCCTAAACCAGATTGATCATTCAACGGTATATGACTATCTCCCAATGCTACATCTGGATAGAAGACATCAGCATAAACTGCGTCAATATCTGCAAGTCCATCTGGATCAGTTACTACGGCACAAAGAGAAATATCTTTATTTACTTGATATTGTCCTGATGGCAAAAATTGAGCACCAACAGCTGTGGTATCATCGGTTCCAGTACCAATGAACGCTGTACCGCTCCATGATGGTCCGTTCATCTCCCATTTAGCTTTCACAATCGGAGTAGCACCACCACTTGTGTCACGAACAAGACTAGTGTCAGCAGTGTTGTTTGCTATAACAAAACTTCCTCCAAACATCCACAAAGAAACTGACATTGTTAGACAAAAAGCAACTAGCTTTTTTATGTTTTTAGTACGCATAATTTTATTCTCCTTAAACTTCCACCTATTGTCTAAATTACAAAATAGTGTTATAAGAAAAGTGCGAGGATTGAAGATGTGTGACAATTTTGCTTTTTCAAGCATTATTGTCGCGCTTTCCTCGTTAAGCAACTAGTTGCTTTGCACTATCTATATTTATTTTGTTTTATTTATGACTTCGACAGAAGTTATTTTTAGTTGTTTAAAAATTTTTCAAGTTACTCAATTAAACCTTTCACCCTTTTTTACACACCCTAACCTCTCTTAATGAGAAGATTTATTTAATTATATTCACTGAGCGTACATACCTCTCTTTTTAAAAGAAGTGAACGCAAAGTCAATAAAGCGTGTTTATTAATTAGAGCTTAAGCAAGCAACCTCGACCTTTAATTATTTATAAACGGATAATATTTAATTTTTAGAACAATATACTTCATTCAAAGAAATTAAAAGAGCTCACTATCACCAGATCCTTCTTTTTCCAAAGAAGTTTCCAAAAATCGTGAGCCCTCAGTTTCTGTCATCCCGCATCAAATTTTTATACCAACCTACAACCATATGCAATTGCGCGCTAAAATTATAATTGCATATAATTACAGGAAGTAATCGTTTGGTGCGAGACTCAGTTTGCTGTCAGGCAAATATTTATTTGTAAGATGTTAATTATAATTATCTAAATCGTTATTATTAATATGATTATTTGGAATAATATTTTTTCTGCGAATATTTTTTACTGTTTTTGTAATCTCTTTATTAACCATTACATTGTTCTGAATATTAATTGAAACTCTTCCAAACTCTAAAGCACGAATGTCATTGATAACATCTTCTTCTTCTTGGGAAACAAAAATAGGTTTGAAATTTGATTTATCCTCATTCATATTATTTGAACAAATAATTTTTAGCGTAGAAAAAACAACCACTATTATCTTTACGGTCGCATCGTCTTAGAACTGAATGACTACTATTAATTTATAGACTGTCAAATCATCTCTTGTTTTCTGAAATTGTAATTAATTTTCGAAACTACATAATATACAAACTATTATATTTATATCATTTTGTATTTTTATTATGTGCCTACAATAAATTATGTCAAGTCAACTTATCCACAGCTTTTTTCAGCTAATATTAAACGAATTTTCTTACTTTTTAAAAAATGAGAAAGTTTTATGTTTTGAAATAATAAAAAAATATCATTCTATTAACAAAAAAGAATTCAAAGCAATTGGTAAATAATTATTTTTTAGTTTATAATAAATCAAATTTACATACTTTTAATAACTACATCAAAATATGTTAAAAAAAATATTTGTTTTTATAATTTTATTATTCACAATTATTTTTGTATTTTTTTTAAATGAAAAAAATAAACTTCCTGAAATTAATTTGAAGAACATTTCCAACCTTGAAAAAATAATTACAGAGAATATTCTTGAAGACATCAAAAAAACAGTTTCAAATCCTCCTCCACTGATAAATATTGAAAAAGAAGTTGACTCTTTTTTAACATCCGATGGAGTTTTGAAATATACAAATATTCAAAGATATGAAACTGAGACTCTATCACCGCTTACACAAGACGGCAAACTTGACGAAATTGCTATGAAACGACTTGAAGATATGTTTTCTGGTCAATACTTTGAACATATTTCTCCTCAAGGAATTGGCGCATCTGATGTTGCCAAAGAAGTTGGATATGAATATATTGCGATTGGAGAAAACATAGCTTTGGGAAATTTCAAAGATGATCAAATTCTTGTTCAAGCATGGATGGACTCACCAGGGCATCGAGCAAATATTTTGAATAATCGTTATACAGAAATTGGGATAGCAGTGAAAAGAGGAATTTATGAAAATGACGAAGTTTGGATCGGAGTTCAAATTTTTGCTCTATCTCTTTCAGCTTGCCCGCAACCGAGCAAAATTTTGGAAAGTTCAATCACAAATATACAAAATCAAATTGCAGACCTACAAAATTCAGTAGATATTCTTCAAAAAGAAATTGAATCGACTAAGCCAGTTTCAAGAAACCAAATCAAATCATATAATGAAAAAGTTGACACTTATAATCAAATCGTAAATCAAATGAATACTCTAATACGAGAGCAAAAAGAAATAATTTCAAAATACAATAACCAAATTGATTTATTGAATGAATGCTTGAAGGAATAATCACTGCAAGAATTTTTTATATTTAAAGATCTATGCAAAACACAGTTTTTGTCATTCCCTTATAGAAAGGAATCCAGAATTTAATTCAAAAAATAAATTATAAAAATAAATACTGTTTGCTTATAAGAGTGTTCAAAACAGACTTTAATCAATCCGATTTTTAAATAATATTTTAATTTGACAAAAACAGCAAAATTATTATAATAATACTACAATAAACTGAAATATTCACAACTTTCAAAATCCAGAAAGTCGGTAGATTAGCGGTATTCTAATCGGACTATAAAATAGCAAATCTCTCTCCTCACTATTATATAAATAATAGTATGCTAATTTTCAGTTCGTATCATTTAGAAACTGCTAGCCTCCGACCTTCTGGATTTTGAGCTTTTTATCAACATATACTAATAAATAAATGTATAAAAAAACAACATTAGCAAATGGTACAAGAATTATCTTAGCACCTATGAAATCAACTAAAACCGTAACTGTTTTAGTTATAATCGGAACTGGATCAAAAAATGAAACCGCAAAAAATCGAGGTATTTCACATTTTCTGGAACATATGTTTTTCAAAGGCACTCAAAAACGACCAACCAAGCTTGAGATTGCCAAAGAGTTGGATAGTGTAGGCGGATCATATAATGCTTTTACAGGAAAAGAGCATACTGGATTTTGGGCAAAAGTTGACAGCAAACATTGTGATCTGGCGCTTGATGTGATTTCTGATATGCTTTTGGACTCAAAGCTCACAAACGAAGACATTGATAGTGAGCGAGGAACAGTTATTGAAGAGCTTAATATGTTTTTTGACAATCCGATAATGAGAATCCCCTTTCTTTTTGAAGAAGTTTTATATCCAAACAATTCTATGGGATGGGATATTGGTGGCACCAAAGAGACTGTAGGAGCGATGAGTAGAAAAGATTTTGTAAATTATTATAAAAAATATTATACAGCCGATAATTGCGTTATTGCAGTAGCAGGTAATTTTGATGAAAAAAATATTAAGAAAAAAATCAAAAAATATTTTGACTCTATTAATGAAACAAAAGCAAAAAAGCAAATCAAAGTATCCGGAAAACAAAACGAAGTTGAAATTCTGATAGATTACAAAAAAACAGACCAGAGTCATCTTTGTCTCGGAGTGCGTGGATATAAATCAGATCACAAAGACAAAGCCGTTCTCAGCGTCTTAAGTGTAATTCTTGGTGGAAATATGAGTTCACGCCTTTATATGTCTGTCGTGGAAAAAGGTTTGGCATATTATATCCAAACCTCAAGCGATAATTATAGAGAAACTGGTTATCTCGCCACTCAAACTGGAGTTAATAATAAAAAATGCTTTGATGCCATCAAACTCGTTATTGAAGAATATAAGAAAATTAAAAATGAAAAAGTGAGTATTGCTGAACTTCAAAGAGCAAAAGATTACATCAAAGGACAAACAATAATTGCTTTGGAATCATCAAATTCAGTTGCAAATTTTTTAGCAATACAAGAAATGGATAATAATAAAATTTTGACCACAGAGGAAAAATTTGCTAGAATAGACGCAGTTACTCCTGAAGATGTTCAGCGAGTTGCAAATAAAATATTTGTCGAAAAAGGACTTAATCTGGCAATAATAGGTCCATTTAAAAGCAAAAAATCATTTGAAAAAATCTTGAAGCTATAAAAAAATAATCTTAGTATTATTTAAATCAATATAATCAAATTCTAAATCATCAATTAAAAAAACAAAACATGAATCACAAAAAACAAACAGTAGATATTTCATATGAAAGTATTATTAAATTTTTCTTAGTAATCTTTTTTATATTCCTTGTTTATTATTTAAAAGATATTATTCTAATTATATTTATTTCGATACTTCTGGCTCTGATTATGAATCCTGCTGTTAATAAAATGCAAGAAAAAAAGATACCAAGAACTCTTGGCGCTTCAATCCTATTTCTGCTTGCTTTTTTAGTAATAGGTCTCATTGTTTATCTGGTTGTGCCACCACTAACCGATGATGTCGCCAGTCTTACCACTAATCTTCCAGCACATATGGAAGATTTGGGATTTAACGGAACTATTGAAAATAATTTTTCTGAACCGATACAAAATATTGCAATTGAAGCTGGAGAGTCTCTCAAAGCAGTTGCCTCAAATATTGTTTCTGGAGTTTTAACTATTCTCGGAGGACTTCTTTCTGCAATACTTATTATTGTAATTTCTTTTTACTTGCTTATCGAAAAAAATGGAACTGAAAAATTTGTACAAAACTTAATTCCTATCGACTCTCGCCCACAAGCGCTTCGTATCATTCAAAAAATTGAAACAACTCTAGGAAGATGGTTTATGGGTCAGCTTTTTCTAGGTTTTATAGTTGGACTTGTATCATTTGTTGGACTTTCTATTATTGGAGTTCCCTATGCTCTTGTTCTAGGAATTATAGCAGGAACATTGGAACTTATTCCATATATTGGTCCAATTCTCTCAAGTATTCCTGCAATTATAATTGCTTTTACAGTTTCACCTCTACTTGCAATCTTAGCATTTATATTATATTTCTTAATACAACAAGCAGAAAATTATATTTTAGTGCCGAAAGTTATGCAAAAATCTGTTGGACTTCATCCTGTAATAATAATAATTGCTATGCTTGTTGGCGGACAAATGGCTGGAGTTTTAGGAATGATTCTCGCAATACCTGTCACAACAATCATCTCAATTATTCTAGCTGATATCTATAAATATAATAGATAAAACTAAAGGTAATAATAAGACTATAAACAACGCATTGAGATCTTAAATTAAACATCAAAAATGTCCAGCATATACATCGTCGCAACACCAATTGGAAATCTCGAAGATATAACCCTCAGAGCACTGAGGGTTTTGAAAGAAGTGGATTTGATTTTATGTGAAGACACAAGACATACAAAAAGATTGCTTGACAAATATGAAATCAAAGCAGAAACAATGAGCTATCATCAACATAGCAAAATTGCAAAAATTGATAAAATTATAGGAATAATTGAATCTGGAAAAAATCTGGCGCTTGTTAGTGATGCGGGAACTCCAGGAATTTCTGATCCCGGAAATATGCTTATCAAATATTTGATTGAAAATAAAATTAATGTTAACATCATACCAATTCCCGGTCCATCAGCTGTCGTTTCTGCGCTCAGCATCTCAGGATTTCCAACAGATAATTTTGTTTTTCTTGGTTTTGTTCCACATAAAAAAGGGCGACAAACATTTTTTAAAAACATTGCACAAGAAAAAAGAACTGTTGCTTTTTATGAATCACCTCACAGAATTTTGAAAGCATTAGATTCTATGCAAGAATTTTTCCCTGAAAAAGAAATTGTTGTTTGCAGAGAACTTACTAAAATTTACGAAAGTGTCTATCGAGGAAAAGCAGAAGAAATAAAAAAAATTCTCACCGATGATCAAGTCAAAGGTGAGTTTGTGGTTGTGACTCATTGAGCCTTGTCTGATATAGGAATGATAGTTCTCGAATCACTTTTATCGGCTAATATCACTCCAAAAAGATTATTACGACAAATTGCTTCAAGATAATCTTTGTTTTCTGGTTTAAAAACAATGTACAAATTTTCATTGACCAAAATATGTCCCTTTGGGCTTCTTCCCAAACCAGGAATTGGCAAATGAAGTCTAAGAGTTACAGGTATTTCTGCACTTCCTTCTGTCATTACTTTTTTAATTAATTCAATCTCATCTAAATTTTCTGAGATATCATCCATAACTGCTACCTCCTTTTTATAAAGTATTATGTAATACTCTATAAAAAGTTTAATCTATAAATATTCTTATGTCAACATCTAAACAAGAAAAATTCTACATCACAACTTCAATCGCTTACGCCAATGCAGCACCACATATTGGTTATGCTTTGGAAGTCGTGCAAGCAGATGCCCTGGCGCGATATCACAAACTTCAAAACAAAGATGTTTTTTTCTTGTCGGGAACTGACGAAAATGGCACAAAAATCAAAAAAACTTCCGAAGAAAAAGGTATGGACACGCAAAACTTTGTTGATGAAAATTCAGCAAAGTTTGAAAAACTTCTTGAAAAATTAAACATTTCAAATAACGATTTCATTCGCACGACCGACAAAAAAAGACATCATCCAGCGGCGCAAAAAATTTGGGAAAAACTTGTTGAATCTGGTGATATATATAAAGATAGTTATGAGGGATATTATTGTGTTGGTTGTGAGGCATATCTAACTGAAAAAGATTTAACGGATGACAAATGCCCAAATCATCAAAAAGCTCCTGAAAAAATCAAAGAAGAAAACTATTTTTTCCGTCTTTCAAAATATGGAAAACAAATTCAAGAAAAAATTGAAAATGATGAATTTGAAATTCTGCCGAAGTCTCGAAAAAATGAAATTTTAAATGTCATTAAAGGCGGCTTGCGAGATGTCAGTTTTTCTCGTCCGAAAAGTGTTCTTGATTGGGGTGTACCAGTCCCAGGTAATGAAAATCAAACGATGTATGTTTGGTGTGATGCTCTCACAAACTACATCTCCGCCCTTGGATATGGTAACGATTATGGAGGTTCAACTTCCTTAAATGAAGATTCTCCTCTTGAGAGGGGTAAATCTGCGGAGCAGATGGGGTGTGTAAAATTTGAAAAATATTGGCCAGCCGATATTCATGTCATTGGAAAAGATATTCTCAGATTTCACGCTGCAATTTGGCCAGCTATGCTTCTTTCTGCTGGACTCCCCTTGCCTAAAAAATTATTAGTACATGGATTCATCACTTCTGACGGACAAAAAATAAGTAAATCTTTGGGAAATATAATTGATCCGTTTGAAGTAGCAGAAAAATATGGAGTGGATGCTCTGCGATATTATCTTCTCAAAGAAATTCCATCAGGAGGAGATGGCGATTTTTCATTTGCCAGATTTGAAGAAGTTTACAAATCAGATTTACAAAATGGTCTTGGAAATTTAACTGCAAGAACCTTAACATTGGCAGAAAAATATTTTGATAGTAAAGTTCCAGAAAAAAAGAATGGAGAAACACAAAGAAGATATGAAATACACAGCAACTACATCGCTCCATATGAACTTTACTTTAAAGAAGCATGGAAAAATATGAACGACTTAATTATAGAATTTAAATTAAACAAGTCTTTGGAATATATAATATCATTTGGAGATACAGCAAAACAACCTACCGCTAATAATACAAACCTTAAAAACAAAGAAAACTTAATAGGAGTTGTTTCGCGACAAAATAAATTAATCCAAGAATCGAAACCATGGGAACTGATTAAGATAGATGAAGAAATTACTAGATATTATGTTTACGACCTACTTGAATCTCTTCGTCAAATTGCATGGATGATACGTCCATTTTTGCCAGAAACATCTGATAAAATTTTTGAACAACTTTTTGCCGACGAAAAAGAAAGAGAAATAGAACTTCAAAAAACCTTAAAAGAAGCACAAGTTTGGGGTGGTCTGAAATCAGGTACAAAAATAAAAAAAGGCGAGATTTTATTCAAGCCTTTGAACCAAGAAGATAATAACTAATATGATAATAACCGGCAATATTGGAAAGGCAGGTACAATCATACGAATTATCAATGTGTCTCTGATGTTTTTTGTGTCTGTTAATCCATCTTCTTTCATAAATATCCCTCCTAAAAGCAATATAGCATAAACATAAAAAATTACAATATAACATTTAAACCATGATAGACACACATGCACATATAGATTTCAAAGAATTCGATAACGACCGAGAAGAAGTTGTTAAGCGGTTTTTTAATGGAGGCGGAGAAAAAATGATTAATGTTGGTTGTACACTTGAATCGAGCAAACGAAGCTGTGAGCTTGCCAAAAATAATAAAAACATTTTTGCCTCAGCTGGAATTCATCCTCATGACGCTGACACTGTTAATAAGAATAGTTTGAAAATAATCGAAGAAATTGCAATGCACTACAAAACAATTGCCATAGGTGAAATTGGTCTAGATTTTTTTAAAAGCACAACTTCAAGAGAAATTCAAATTCAAGCTTTCAGAGCACAACTTGAACTTGCCGAAAATCACAAAATGCCAATCATAATTCATTGTCGGGATGCATATAACGACTTAATTGACATTCTCAAAGAATACAAAACATCAGACTGGAAAGGCGTGATTCATTGCTACACAGCCAGCTGGGAAATTGCCAAAGAATTTTTAGATCTAGGATTTTATATTGGTTTTACAGGAATCGTGACCTATTATAAAGATAAAATTGAAAATAATGATAATAAACCAGAAATCTATAAAACTATAGATAATATGCCACTAGACAGAATTCTTATTGAAACCGATTGTCCATATCTATCCCCTGTTCCAGAACGAGGAAAAAGAAACGAACCTATATTTGTTAAAAATGTTGCCAAAAAAATTGCTCAAATTAGAAAAATGTCTTTTAAAGAAATCGAGAAGCAAACTACTGAGAATGCAGTACGATTGTTTAATCTTTGAGATAAAACTCTGAATTATTCCTTATAAAAAGCTCTGATAAACTACAAAAATAAACCCTTAGACTTTGTTTTTTGCCTTAAATCCTGGATCCCCGTAGGAATTTATGCCGAACTTGATTCAGTGTGAGAATGACAAAAACTGCTTTTTTCAGAAATTTCTATAATATATTTACAAGAAGATGAAGAAAAAATATAAAATTATAATTTTTTTAGTAAGCGTAGCGTGTATATTATTTTCCTATGCTTATTTTATTGAGCCAAACATGCTCAAAGTTGAACATCAAACCATTAAACTGAATTGCTTGAAATCAGATATTTCAAATCAAAATTTTATTCAAATTTCTGATTTACATTATACTGAAAACACCTCAATTGAAGAAATTTATAGACTTGAGAGTGAAATTAAGAATCAAAATCCAGTTGCAGTGTTTATCACTGGAGATTTAATATCAGATAAAGATGGAATTGATAGCGCCATTCATCTTGTAGAAAAACTATCAAATGATTTTCCGATTTTTGTAATATTTGGAAATTGGGATTACTGGGCACTAGACTTTTCTATTACTGATTTTCAGAATAAATTGGAAAATATTGGAGCAAATGTTCTCATAAACAGTTCCGTTGAGTTAAAGTTTGAAAATGAATCAGTCAATATTATTGGTATTAAAGATCCATATACAAGCGGATCTATCAAGATGGATCTAGAGAAAGCGTTATACGATGTTAAGAATAATAACTGCAATATACTTCTGGCACATTCTCCTGATGTTATTAAAGAAGCGGCACAAAACAATATTAATTTAGCTCTAGTTGGACACACTCATGGCGGGCAAATCAACATTCCATATTTAACCAAGAAAATAATTCCAGCAAATCCAGATGGAGAAGGATATATAAAAGGATTATACACAAAAGATAATACAATAATGTATGTAAACAGAGGTATTGGAACAAGTATGCTACCTTTGAGATTTCTAAATCCTCCAGAAATTACTCTGATAAAATTAATCAACTAGCTGAATATTATTGTCAACTGAACTGAAATAAGATAAAATACAAAGAAGGAGCCTCTGTTTAATAAATTTAAAATAATCAACATGGGTATTGAAGATGGATATATCCCAGACGAATCTACTGGCGGAGATGGATCACAACTAATTGAAGATCATTACAAAGAACCTCCAGAAGAAGTTCCGTCCAATGAAGCCACAAAACATATAAATAAATTTTCAATGGTTGAAGCCAATAATAACGAAGAAGGGTCTAAAAATTGCGCAAAAGAATATCCTGACAGATTTTCATTGATAAAGGCCAATATGAAGACAAAAAAAGAAGAGGTCCAAGGGGAAGAATTCTCAAAAAGAATTCAAATGATCCAAAATATAAAGAGGAAAATTCAAGATGATGAACACGGAGAGGAACCCAATGAAGAAGATATAGAGGCAAATACAATAAATGAAGACGTTGAAGAATTTTAACCGATTCCTGATGGTTATTACACATTCTTTATACAATTAATTCAAAAAACATGAGAAATGAAAGTATCTATGATTTCTATGGAAACACAAACGATGAGGATGACGAGACGGCGGAAATAACCTCACAAGAAACTGCAATCAATGAGTCAGAGTAAATAATTTAATATTTATAAATAAACCTTTTAATAAGGTCTGGGGTTTTTATCGTAAAATTATGGAAAAATATAATCATAAAAAAATTGAAAAGAAATGGCAAGATTCCTGGGATGAGAGTGAAATATATCATACTAAAAACTCATCAAAAAAACCAAAATATTATTGTTTAATTGAATTCCCCTATCCATCGGGAGCTGGACTTCATGTTGGACATCTGCGAAGTCACATTGCTATTGATATT
Organism: Minisyncoccota bacterium; assembly: GCA_023142595.1. Lineage (GTDB taxonomy): Bacteria > Patescibacteriota > Minisyncoccia > JAHIHE01 > JAGLIN01 > JAGLLA01. The sequence continues at coordinate 14,964 of JAGLJF010000036.1, forward strand.
GTGGCGCGTAAAAAAAGAATGAATGGTTTTAATGTGATGTATCCAATCGGCTGGGATGCTTTTGGTTTACCGACGGAAAATTTTGCTATCAAAACCAAGACACATCCTAAAATTGTGACCAAAAATAATATCAAAAACTATACTCGTCAAATCAAAAGTTATGGCCCAAGTTTTGACTGGTCAAGAGAAATTAATACTACCGATCCGGAATATTTCAAATGGACACAATGGATTTTCTTAAAATTATTCAATAGTTTTTATGATGAGAAATTGGACAAAGCCAGACCGATTGAAGAGCTTAATGTGCCAAATAATTTAGATGAATTTGAGAAAAGAAAATATATTGATTCTCATAGACTTGCGTATGAAAAGGAAATGGCAATTAATTGGTGTCCAAGCTGCAAAATTGGTCTTGCTAATGAGGAAGTTATAAATGGCAACTGTGAAAGGTGCGGCGCTCTAGCAGAGCGAAAAGTTATGAGACAATGGATGCTCAAAATTACAAAATATGCAGATAGATTAATTAAAGACCTGGGAGATGTTGATTATCTAGAAAAAATCAAAACTCAACAAATCAATTGGATTGGAAAATCAGAAGGAGCAACAGTAAAATTCCCCGTCATTCTGAGGAGGCACGACGAAGAATCCCGAACTAATACGCAAAATGATTTTAATAACGAGATTGTCACGTCGCAAAAAGCTCCTCGCAATGACAATAATATTGTCAAAGTTTTTACCACTAGGCCAGACACACTTTTCGGCTGTACATACATGGTTTTATCTCCTGAGCATTCTTTGATTGAAAAATATAAAAATAAAATTGAAAATTTTTCTGAAATTGAAAAATATCAAAAAAAAACTCGTAATAAATCAGATCTCGAAAGAACTGATCTTGCCAAAGAAAAATCGGGTGTTGAGCTGAAAGGAATTAAGGCAATTAATCCAGTTAATCAAGAAGAAATTCCAATTTGGATTGCTGATTATGTCCTGTCTTCCTATGGAACAGGTGCGATTATGGCAGTTCCCGCACATGACGAAAGAGATTTTGAATTTGCAAAGAAATTTGGTATTAAAATTAGAGAAGTTGTCGTTCCAATATTTAAAGCTTTTACTGGAAATAATGTGCTTCGATCAGACAAAAAAACTGTACATCGAAAAATTGTTATTGCATTTTTAAAACACTGGAAAGAAGATAAATATCTATGTCTGGATTGGAAAAAATTTGATTGGCATTCGGGAGTTGTTGGAGGAATAGAAAATGGTGAAAATCTCAAGGAAGCAGCAATGCGAGAAATTAAAGAAGAAACAGGCTATAAAAATATGAAATTTGTCCGTAATCTTGGCAGTGAACATCGCAATACTTTTTTTGCCAGACATAAAGACGAGAATCGTTATTCAATTGAACGAGGCATTCTATTTGAGCTAAAAGATGATGCATGGGAAAAACCTAGTGAAGAAGAAACAAAAAATCACGAGGCAGTCTGGATTGAGGCTGAAAGAATGGATGACTTTTTGACACTCGGTAATCAGAAATTGATATGGAATCACTTAAAAGGTAAAACTGCATGCTTTAAAGAAGATGGCGTAAACATAAATTCTGGTTTTCTAAACGAGCTTGAAACCATAGATGCAAAAAAAGAAATCACAGCGTGGCTAGAAAAAAATAAATTAGGGAAAAAAGCGGTAAATTTTAAACTGCGTGATTGGGTTTTTTCTCGTCAACATTATTGGGGTGAGCCGATTCCAATTATTAAATGTGAAAAGTGTGGGAATGTTTCACTTTCCGAAAAAGACTTACCTCTCGAACTTCCTAATGTAAAAAACTACGAACCAACAGACACTGGAGAATCGCCACTGGCAAATATCAAAAAATGGGTAGAAGTGAAATGTCCAGTTTGCGGTGGTAGTGCCAAAAGAGAAACTGACACTATGCCGAATTGGGCAGGCTCTAGTTGGTACTTTCTTCGTTATACTGACCCGAACAATAAAAGTGAATTTGCTTCAAAGAACAATCTTGAAAAATGGATGCCAATAGATTTGTACAATGGCGGAATGGAGCATACCACGCTTCACCTTCTTTACTCTCGTTTTTGGCACAAATTCTTGTTTGATCTTGGCTATGTTCAAAGTGCAGAGCCATATAAGATGCGTAGATCGCACGGAATGGTTCTGTCGGAAGATGGACAAAAAATGAGTAAATCTCGAGGCAATGTAGTTAATCCAGATGAGGTTATTGGCAAATATGGAGCAGATTCTGTTAGGCTATATGAAATGTTTATGGGTCCTTATGGAGATGCGATTCCTTGGAATACAACAAGTTTAATCGGAATGAATAGATTTCTTGAACGAATTTGGAAGATGCAAGATAAAGTAAAAATGCAACAGACCTCACTTGAAAAAGAAACTATTCTCGTTGCAACTAATAATCAAGGAAAATTAAAAGAACTAAAAAATCATTTAAAGAATTTTAATATATTGTCTTTAAAAGATATTGATAAAAAAATCGAGGAGCCAGAAGAAACTGGAAAAACGTTTGAAGATAATTCTCTGCTAAAAGCAAAATACTATGCCCAAGAAACTGGATATATGACAATTGCAGATGATAGCGGACTTTGTGTTAACGCACTTAATGGCCGTCCAGGAATTTTTTCAAGTAGATATGCTGAAGGTGATGACAAAAAAGGATATATAAAGCTTCTAAAAGAATTAGAAAATGCTTCAGACAGATCAGCTTATTTTAAATCTGTAATTACTATATATAATCCAAAAGATAACAACTATAATCAATTCAATGGTAAATGTGATGGAAAAATTCTTACTAAACCAGAAGGAGATAATGGTTTTGGGTACGATCCTGTTTTTATGGTAAATAATCTTAAAAAATCATTTGGGTTATGCTCTCTTGAAGAAAAAAACAAGTTTGATCATCGCAAAAAAGCTATTGATAAATTGATTAAGTATTTGAAAACTTGTCATCCTGAGCCTGTCGAAAGATCTAAAATCAAACATACACTTCATAAAACTATTAAAAAAGTAACAGAAGATATTGATAGTTTGAAATTTAATACTGCAATCTCTCAGTCAATGATTCTTGCAAATGAAATGGAAAAAAGTAAAAATATTTCACTTACTGATTATAAATCATTTCTCGTTTTACTATCCCCTTTTATACCTCATATCACAGAAGAACTTTGGGAAACACTCGAAGAAGAAAAAAGTATTCATTTACAATCTTGGCCTAAGTTTGATCCGAAATTGATAATAGATAGTGAAATAACTATGGTTATTCAAGTTAATGGGAAAGTTCGCGATCAAATCAAAGTTCCAGCTGAAATTTCGGAAGATGATGCAAAAAAACTTGCCTCAGAAAGCGAGAAAGTACAAAAATGGATTAAAGGAAAAGAGATTAGAAAGATTATTTTTATAAAAGGAAAATTAGTTAATATAGTAGTATAGGAATAAAGCAAAATCAAAAACTAGACCTCAGATCTGAGGTCTAGTTTTTTTGTATAATCTGATTTAATCTAAAAATACTTATGTGCTGATTTTATTGCTTCAGCTACTAAATCTTCCCCATTTTTTTCGCTAATTTTTCCGTCTCAAACAGAAGCTCTTCAATTTCACCTACCCCCTTCTTCCAAACATTTTTTGTTTTCAGATTAATTCCCAATTCTGCAAAAATTGTTTCTGGCGATTTTGCTATCCCAATTGCTAAAAATTCTTTAATTTGACAGATAAATTGAGGATCTTTTTCAAAATTATTTTTCATAATCTCAGCGAGCAAAATTCCTGCACTATATTGATAATTATAGAAATATCTTCTCAGATGGGAAATGTGCATCCACCAATTCTCCGATCCCGGCGTTTGTTCAACAGAATTTCCCATATATTTCATTGAATATTTTTTATATAATTGTCCTATTTCTTTTGTAGACATATATCCTTTCTTTCTAAAACTATAATGCATTTCAGATTCAAATTTGTTCCTCACAGCCGAAGAAAATACATGCGAGACTAGATCATCAAGCTTCATCATCATCATAGCTAGACGCAATTCCTCATCTTTTTCGCTTTCAAGAAGTTCCGAAAACAAAAAAGCTTCCATTAATTTACTGGCAATTTCAGCTGTAAAATAAGGAGTGTCAAAATTAAGAGCGTTTCCTCGTTTTTTCATCAATTCGTTATTAATTCCGTGTCCTGCTTCATGAGCTAGAGCAAATACATCACTCATTTTTTCCGTAAAATTAAGCAAAATATAGGTCGGCTGAGAAAGAAGATGTTGAAAACAAAAACCTCCCCCACTCTTTCCTTTTCGAGGATAAACATCAATTTGACCATTTTGAATAAATCTTACAAATATATCTGCAAATTCCTGATCTGTTTTCTCAAAAGCTTTGAAAACAAGATCAACTGCTTCTTGATAGGAATATTTTTTAATTTTTCGTCCATATTCAACATTTCTTTCGTGATATTGTAGTTTTTTTACCTTGAATAATTTGGCTTTGAGACGATAGTATCTTTTGGAAATATCAAATCTTTCCGACGACACTTCAATAAGATTATCAACAATTTTAGAATTGACATCATCACAAAGATGCATTGCAGCATCAGGTCTTTTGAAACCACGTAACTGGTCATTAATTTTTTTGTCAGCCAATATAGCGTTCATTTCCGCTTCAACCACATCACTATTTTTGAAAAATATATCATTTACAGCTTGAGCTGCTTCATCGCGCACTTTCTTTTTTTTATTGCTAGTCAAACTTAATAATTCGGAAAAGCTTTTTTCTTTCTTTTTTCTATCTTCAGCTAGAACTTTTCGCGTTTCTCTTGAAAAAAATCCTTCTGTGAGGTTAACCCAACTTCTATAAGCAGGACCTGATTTCAAACTTAGAATTTTTTCTCCTTCTTCACTCAATAAATATTCTGACTCGTGAAATATTTTTTCAAGAAAATGTCTATAATTTTTTAGTCCCTCGTACCTTAAAAACTTGGCTTGCTTACTTTTTGAAATTCTGGCTATTCGCAACATAAAAAATTGAATATCATTTGAAATCTGACTAGAGTATTCTTCCGCCTTACCTAAATTTGCTTTTAATTTCGCATTATTCTGATCAAGATAATAACGTAAATAAAAATAGGCCTCTTCATCACCTATTGCGCCATATTGAGAAATCCATTTTTCATACTCAACCAGTGCTTCTGTAAGAATTTCGGGATCAGAGAGATAATCATTGCGACCCTCCCATTTATTGATAAACCGATAACTTTCCCTTTTGACAATTTTTCGTCGCTTTGAAATTTGAGAATCATAATCGCTTTTAAAAAATGGATTTAAGTCCCATATAGTTTTTTTAACTTTCAGTTTAGTCATGTTTTATATTATTTAATCACTTTTAAAAACTCTTTTTGTTAATCCAATTAATCAGTTTATTGATTTCAGATCCGCTCTTGATATTACAATATTCCTTTTCCATTTCAAATATTTCTTCTGTTGAGGTTTTTTGATATGCGCTAATAATTTTTTTAACAAATCTTTCTATCTCCTCAAACCAATCTGGAAGTTTTTCAATATTAATATCTATCCCATCATCGTTCAAAATAACAACTCTAGATCTAAGCATCGTTGTATAGGCCACCATATTTTCTCTAATATAAGAAACGACAACTGGATCATCTAATTTCTCCTTGTGCATAAAACGACAAACGCGAGCTATAGTCACCGCCAGAAGTTCAACTTGATTAACCTTTTCTTGTTTAGCGACTAAAATACCACCAAGAGTTGCTTTCCCTTCTTCGAGAGATAGACCAGAATTACCCAAAATACCGCTTCTTTCCTTAGTTATTCCCATTGGATGAAAGCACTCATGTATGATTGTATGAAGTGTCATCGATTCTGGAGTAATTAAATCTTGTAATTTTTTAGTTACGCCAGACACACATTGGGTTCTGATCTCTTCTTTATAAATTTCAGTTGAAACTCTTGAACTTGATTCATTATCTAAAAAAATTTTCCCACCAACAGTTAAGATATCTTCGCGATTTGGCGCTACTTGACCTGAACCGCGAAAATTTGCATTCATTCCACCGCGCAATAATGCTACAAAAACAGAGATATCAACTTTACTTAATTTGTCGGATAATAATTGAGTTTCCTTTTCTTTAACTCCCAAATATTTTGAATGAACAATTGTTGCTCTCCTAAAACGTTCAATCATTTCTTTTTTTTCTTTTGTGCGAACCACAAGACGAATATCAGGACTTACACAAGCAGGATGTTCATAGCCATTTTCAATTCCATGAACAAAAAACACCCTACAGCTAGAAGGAATTTCTATCCAAGCATAATCAATCTTTGCCCAAACATCTTCTAGCTTATCGATTTGATTACAACTGTAAGCCAGTGAAAGATATTCTATATAATTACTCAAAACTGAATCTTCCCTTACTAATTGATCAGAAGAAAGCTCTTTGAGGGTTTCAACAATTTTTTTTATTTCTTGCGGAAATGCTTCAGCCCATGTTTGACGATTAACGATCTTTCGATTTTTAATTCCAAAAACAGTATATTCAAAATGATTTAAATTGCTTTTAAAAATCTTTTTATAATCTTCCCGCTCACTTTCACCAAGTTTTTGCCAAGGAATAACGATCTTTTCAAACCATCTGATCCAAAGATTGTCTAGTGCCCTAGAAAGCTCTATCCCCTTCTCAATTAATAGTTTTTCTAATGAAGTCGCATCTGTTTTATTTTCAGAAATAATAATGCGAAATACTTGATCTTGCTCTGCTTCTATAACAGGCATAACAATATTTTTTATAAAAGCTAAATTAACATCTGGATTGCTTTTATTTATATTTCCCGATTGCATTCCAACATACTCCACTAATTCCTTGACAGGAGAATCCGGACAAGAAGTTCCATCTCCTTTGGGAATTTTAGTCAGATATCGATTAATCTTTTCTGAATGTTTAATTTGGTTATAAAAATTACTCAGAATTTTTTCAGCTACTTCTGGTAAAGATCCTTTCTTTATTTCCGCCTGATCATGTTTTAAACAAATATCTTTTATACTCATAAATTAAATTTAAAAGAGAGTTAAGCTGTTTAAATGCAAGATTTCATATTATTCAATAAAATAAATACTTGCTAAAATTCGTCACTCAATAGATTCTGAATCAAGTTCAGAATGACAATTTCTATTTCATCTTAAATCTAATTTACTGCATTAAACATGATGTCATCCTGAATTTAATTCAGGATCTTTTGACTAAAACGCTTAGTATTATAAATTGCAATAAATAAATTGTAAACTTTTAGATACTATTATTTTTGTTCATTATTCACTACGAAAAAACTTTATAGAATCTTCTATCAATTTAAAAACATTCTCGGCAATATCAGGAGTGATAGTTACTAAATCCTTTTCATTTCTAACTCCTTCATATTTATCATTACTTAAAAATGTCAAATACCGTTTTAAATATTCAGGATCAATCAAATACATATTAATTAGTTCCGCATGATCTTCATTGGCCTGTTCTATCTCTCCATCTTTTTTATAAAATTCTAAACTACCTAACGGAGTAAACCCTTTTCCTTTAGAGCGAACATCATATAATATTTCAAAAAAGTTTTTACTAGCAATATGAGGATTATCATTTTTATAATTAAATAATCCTAACAATTTTGGAATTACAAAATGTGATATTTCGTGACTAAGCCTATAAACAAGCTGCTTTTCTTCCTTAAATTTCCAATCTTCGAATATTAATTCTTCATTAAAATTTTCTGACATTTGCTTTGCGCCAAAATGAATACTGCCAGTTTTCATATTACTATTACTTGTCCAGTTTTTTGAATCTATAGCAACTTTATTGGAATTTATTTCATCTCTCTGACAAAGAGTATCCCAGATTTGAGAACTAAACTTTGTTTCAGTTTTTAATAATTCAAGCAAGACTGATTTAAATAATTCAGGATTAGAACCAGCAAGTTCATTGCTAATATTAGATCTACTAATAGATTCGTGGTTTATTCTTTCCATAAAAATATAATAATTACATTTATCAAAACCCTAAAAACTTTTTTTCAACCACCCCACCAACTCCTTAATCCCCACTCTTTCTTGCTTCATCGTGTCACGATCACGAATCGTGACAGCATCATCTTCCAGAGATTCAAAATCAACCGTGACGCAATATGGCGTTCCGATTTCATCTTGCCTGCGATATCTTTTTCCGATACTTTGCGATTCATCGTATTGGCAGGCATATTCAGTTTTTACTAAATCAAAAACTTCTTTTGCTTTCTTGCTTAAGTTTTCTTTCTTACTTAAAGGCAGAATTGCTACTTTCACTGGAGCAATATTTTTATTAAATTTCATCACAACTCTTGTTTCACTTTTTCCATCTGCAGTTGGCGCTTCTTCTTCAGTGTAAGCATCAATCATTGTCGCAAGAACAGTTCGATCAACTCCGAATGTTGGTTCGAGAACATGAGGAATATATTTCCGATTATTTTCTGCATCAAAATATTCCATATTTTGACCGCTCGCATTTTGATGACTCATCAAGTCAAAATTCGTTCGATATGCCAATCCATAAAGCTCTTTTGTTCCAAATGGAAAATCGTATTCAAAGTCAATTGTTCTTTTACTATAATGTGAAAGCTCGTCTTGGTCATGTTTTCGAATCGAATAATTTTCTTTTTTCACTCCAATATATTCAAGCCATTTTTCCATTTCAGCTTGCCAATAATCAAACAACTTTTCCCAATCTTTTTCATCAATAAAATATTCGAGTTCCATTTGTTCAAATTCGACAGTCCGAAAGATGAAATTTCCTGGAGTAATTTCATTACGAAATGATTTTCCAATTTGAGCAATTCCAAATGGAATCTTTTTGTTGGTCGAATTAAGCACATTTTTGAAATTCACAAACATCGCTTGGGCTGTTTCTGGCCTGAGATAAATTATATTTTTATCCTCCTCTGTCACTCCTTGAAAAGTTTTAAACATTAATCCGAATTTTCGCGCCTCAGTAAAGTCAATTTTCCCACAAACTGGACATTTGATACTATTTTCAGCAATCAATTTTGTCATATCTTCTGGGGTCATTCCTTCGGCTTTCATATCCAAGGCATCTTCAATCAAATGATCAGCCCGAATTCTCGCTTGACAAGCCTTGCAATCAATTAAAGCATCGTTAAACCCAGCAACATGCCCAGACGACTCCCAAACTTTTGAGTTCATCAAAATTGCCGCATCAATTCCAACAACATCTTCTCTGCTTTTTACAAAAAATTTCCACCATTCCTGTTTGATATTATTCTTCAGCTCTACTCCCACCGGCCCGTAATCCCAAGTGTTTGCCAGTCCCCCATAAATTTCACTACCAGGAAAAACAAAACCTCGCCTCTTTGCAAGAGATGTAATTTTATCCATAAGACTTTCAGCTTTTTTTGTCATAAATGTAAAATATTATTGTTAATAATGCCTTTATTTTAGCATAAATTAATCTTTTTGCAAGCATTAATATCTCAAGTTATACTGTAATTTCATATCTTTATCGAAATGAAACAACGCCTTAATTTTATACAACTACTTTTATTCCTCCTTTTCAATTTTGTATCCCCGCCCTCGCATATAGACGCCTTGTACAATACCAATAATTATCAAAAAACTAATAAGAGAGCTCCCTCCGTAACTAATAAAAGGAAGTGGAATTCCTGTCACTGGCATAACTCCAATATTCATACCAATATTTACAACAACATGAAACATTAGCATTAGTGTGGTTCCGATAACCAAAAATTTTCCAAAATTATCCTGAGTTTCTTCAATGATTTTGAAAAAACGAAAAAATATGACACCAAAAACAATCAAAACCAACATAACTCCTACAAATCCCATTTCCTCGGCGATTACCGCAAAAATAAAATCTGTATGTTTTTCAGGAAGGAAGTTCAGCTGACTCTGAGAACCATGACCTAGTCCCTTTCCCCAAAACTCACCTGACCCAATTGCTATAATTGACTGATTAACATTATATCCTGAGCCTTTTGGATCAGATTGAGGATTAACAAATGTAATAACTCGATCCTTTTGATAGTCTTTTAATACATAAACCCAACTCGCAGAAGCGATGATTAGACCGAAAATCATCATTAAAAGTACAAATTTCTTTTTGATTCCAGATGCAAAAAGCATCGAAAACCAGACGAATACAATAACCATGGCGCTTCCGAAGTCAGGCTGAGATAGAATTAATATTACTGGAAGAAAAATATAAATTCCAGATATTATAATCTTTTTAATGTCGTTTGCATAAGCATTTCGAGATAAATATTTCGCCATTATAATTATAACCACTATTTTAACAAATTCAGAAGGTTGAAAATTAAAAGAACCGAAGCTAAACCAACTTGATGTTCCTCTAACCAATGATCCAGAAAATAAAACTGCAAGCAAAATAAAACAAGCAAAAATATAAAAAATGCCTGTATAATTTTTCAGTGTCCTATAATTTAAAAATGATACCACAAACATTGCAGCAACACCTATTAACGAAAAGGTGAATTGTTTTTTAAAATTCGTCAAATCCGTACCTGCAGAACTATACGAAGTACTTAAAATTATTATTAGCCCTATTGAAATTAAAACCAAAACCGAAACCAACAACGCTTTGTCTATTTTTCCAAATAAATTTAAATTCATTTTCAATTAAAATTACACAACAAATCAACGACTTAAATTCTATCTTGGGGTTAAATATTCCTCACCAGTTGTAATAACATCCATTAGGTTAGAATCAGAATCAAGTACATTTGTTTGAGCTATATAATCTATGTATTCGACTTCTCCTGCGATGGGATTCTTCCAAAATATTTTAAATTCTCTCTTTTCGTCTGACTCCAAGGTCCAATGATTTGTTTTTCCTGTGGCAATTAACCGATTATTTTGATCAAACAAAACTATGTCAATATCAACCCTATCAAAAGTGTATTTTGAAGTATTTTTTGCAACTCCAAAAACATAATATTCTCCAAGTATAGGCTCAGGGAAACCGTGATCCTCTTGTTCAACTTCTATAATTTTAAAATTAAAATGAGCTAAGTCTAGAACATCTTTAACCTCTCTCCAATCATAATCTTCAAATTCAATTTCCACTTTTTCAATTTCTGAATCAAACACAAAATTATTCTCTATAATGTACTTTTTGCCTTCTTCCTTTAAAAAGCCTTTAGGCATAATATAAGTATTTTCGAAATCTGTTTTTGTAATATTTCCCACATTATCATAGATTATAAATCTATAATACACGGAGTAAATACCCCAGGAAGAATTCTTGTTTAAAATTTTTGCAACTAAATCATATCTATTTTCACCGTCCTGAACAAAGTCAACCCAAACAACTTCTATTTCAGAAACATCTGGTATGATTAAAGGACACTCTTTTTCACAAACTCCGCCACAGTCAACTCGTTCCTCATCAACATCCAAAACTCCATTCAAACATGTATCTGGCTTATTTGGAAATAATATCAAATATAAACCTGCTAAGATTAATAAAACGATTATAATAATAAACATTTTTTTGATAAATCTTTGTCCTTTTGTCATGTTTGTTATGTAAATATTTTATTTAAAAACCCTTTTGTCATTCTGACCAATGTCATGCTGAATTTATTTCAGTATTGATTCAGA
>JAGLJF010000037.1 GCA_023142595.1 Minisyncoccota bacterium
ACGAGGAATTTATTCTATTAAAAATTTAATATTTCAACAAGCCGTTTCGTCTCCTTCAATCATTACTATAAAAGTTTTGAAAATAAGAATAAAATCCAAAAATAAAGACCAGTTTTCAATATAATATATATCAAGCTTTGCCTCTTTTTCAAAGTCTAGATCAGAGCTTCCGCTGATTTGAGCCATTCCAGTCATTCCAGGCTTGATCGTCAAGGATTTTCGGTGACATTTTTTGTATTTGACAATTTCTTCTGGCTCATGAGGTCTTGGTCCAACCAAACTCATCTCACCTTTCAAAACATTAAACAGTTGTGGAAATTCATCAAGCCGAGTTTTTCTGATAAATTTTCCAACTCTCGTAATTCGTGGATCATTTTTCATTTTGAAAAGTGGACCCCCCCCTTTTTCATTTAGTTTTTCAAATTCCGATTTCAAATTTCCACTTTGGTCATATTTCATTTCATGAGCATTTTCAATCATAGAACGAAATTTGAAAAGTAAAAATTTTTTTCCTCTGGAAATTCTTTCCAATCTTGCATACACAGGACCAGCACTATCAAATTTTATAATCAAAGCCATTAAAATAAAAAATGGAGAAAGCAAAATAATTCCAACCAAAGAACCGAAAATATCAATTCCTCTTTTCATCACTTTCCCCCAGCCATCCAAAGGAGTTCTTTTCACTTCGATGAGAGTTATATCTGAAATTGTCTGCATCTCAAAAAGAGTGGCTTGAGCCTGAAACATATCTGGCACAAACTTAAAATCAATATTTTCTTCTTGGCAAAAATCAAGAAGTTCCTGAATTCTTTCTTTTGAAACATCCGAAGAACACAAAATTATTTCATCAATTCCTGGATCTTTATTAATTTTTTCCAATTCCTCAATTCGAAAATTTCTCAATTTCCTGATTATTTTATATCCTAAAACTGAATTATTCTTGATTTCGTTTTGAATCGTTTTCACCGCGTTATCATCGCCCAAAAGAACAAGCCGATGAAAACCAAATTTGAATTTACTTGCCATCCACCCTTGAATAAAACGAATAATAATTCTACCAAAAATAACTGTCAAAATTGCAAAAATCCAGCCTGCAAAAAAAATAAAACGAGATGAAAATATATCTCGTTGCATAAAAGTAATAAATATCAAAAACATAAAACTAGCAGAAACAGCAAGAACAATATGAAATATTTCCTTCCAAAATTTACGAATACTATTGTTACTATATAATCCAATAAGCGCGAAAGAAATAATAAAAATTGGAGAAACTGCAAAAATAATCTCCATAAATTTTCCAAAAGGAAGATCAAAAACAATTGGTCTCAAAAAAGATAATTCCGAGCTAAATCGAAGAGAGTAGGCAAAAATTCCAGCTAAAAATATCATCAAAAAATCTATCGGGACCAAGAGAACATTAAAAAATAATTCTGATTTTTTCATATTTAAGTAAGATTACTTCTGTTGATATTATTATATGTAAGATTCTCTAGCGTTATATATGCTTTATAATTGTTCTTGTTAGCAATTGTCATCCTCAGCTTAACTGAGGATCCAGAATAAACTTAGATAAATTATAATTTAGGATTAATATAACTAAAAGAAACTAATTCTAGATTCCCTTCTGCAAGGGAATGACAAATAAGTCTGATGTAACTCACATAGTTGTTTTTAAAAAGCATATACAACGCTGTGAAATTTTACATATATACTATAAAAAAGGCGATAAAAAACTTCAATTCAAAGGCAACAAGCAATAAGCCGAATTCTGTTTCTTGAATAAATCCAAGGCGACAATCATCTATCTAGCCCCAACATTGCTGAGGGGGTCATGCGAACCACTTTTTCTCTGAAAAATTCCAGAGTTTGTTCTTGCACCAGGCAGGGTTTACCATCACTTGCCGTCACCGACAAGGAAAGAATATAGCTTCAAATCACAAAGTAATTCAAAACACTATTCAACTTTTCACCTTTCCCCAACACCATGTCTATATACCAATATCAAATATTTATCACGAAATTTAGCATTAATAAACACTAAATTATTTATGTGCATTTATATACAAACATGATGCTGGGTAGTCTAGTCTCTGTGGCACTTTCCCTATCCCGCACCATACTTATATAAATATCATATATTTATCACAAAATTCGATATTAATAAATAATAAATCGCTATTGTATAAATTAAAATATAAACATAGTGCGGGACGGTTGCCGTTAGCAACTGCCTATTTCGTCCGCGCACCATATCAATATATTAGTCTAGTTTAAGTAGCAACTATAAGAAAATTTTATAATTGCATACACATAATAGACTAATGCATAAATATGGTGCGGGACGGGTGTTCGGACTTTCCTCCCAATTATTTTTTAAAAAACAAAAGGGCGATTATCTAGCTTATCACCTTTAAATTAAAGTTTTTAGCTTATTGTATTATAAGAAATATTAAGCTTTTGTCAATGCATTAATTCATAAAATAATAAAAACTATTCAGTATATTTACAAAAAATCAACAATCCGATCTGCTTCGTCTTCAACAACTTTTCCATCATATTCTCCACTGTGAGCAGTCTCTTTTCCATAGCTTGGTCTTTTTTGATCAAGATGCAAATTAAGAACATATTCGGTATCGTTTTGAGTTGCATAAATATGAAATCTTGGATATCCAGAACCAGATAAAACTCTTGTATAGCTATCATGAAAAGGCACATAACCGCACTTTCGCATAAAATTATGCAAACTTTCTCTCAAATCACTTTTATAAACTTTTATTTTCACAATTTATTTTAATTTATTATATCTGCATATTATCACAAATTACAGATTAAAACCTGAACTCCAGTAAAATTTTTATCTATATTTCTGATATATTTTGCATTTCGTAATTCAAGATAGTTTACTTCACCCAAAATTTCTTTTTATCTTCCAAGTCCTCTTCTTCTTTTTTCTCTTCAATTATTTTCTCACTATTTTTGATTTCTTCGGATGAAAGTTTGTATAATTCTTTGATTCTTTTCTCGAGATATTCCTTTGTATTATTTTCAGGATTTTCGATAATTTCTGAAAGAAGAACTTTGAGAATTGCGCCAATTTTTGGACCAGGCTTAACATTCAAAATTTTCATAATATCTTGTCCATTAATTTTCAACATTTTCGCAGAAATTGGATCCTTGCTCACTTTTTCAATCAAATATTCAAGATGACGAAGTTTGTATGGTTTTGCTTTTGGGACTCCGCTTCCAAGCCGATCGGCAATCCGTAAATCCATCAAATCTTTCAAATTTTCTTTTCCCGTTCTTTTGATTAATCTCCTCACTCCTGCCTCTGAGACTTCATCGACATTATAATAGAACATATGATTTTTAACGAGCAAAGTTGCTTTATCGATAATTTTGTTTGAAAATTTTAGACGAGTCAAAATTTTTCTGGCAAATTTTGCGCCAACAAAATCGTGATTATAAAAAGTACTGTCAGGGCCTGTTCCTGCTTTTGTTTGAGGTTTTGCAATATCATGAAAAAGAGATGCCAAACGAACTTCAAGTTTTTTGCTCGGACAATGTTTCAAAGAAAGCGCGCAATGTTCATATATAGTATAAGTATGATGTTTATTTTGATCTACGCCAATCCCCTTTTCAAGCTCAGGAACAATATATGTCAAAAGACCAGAGGTGCGTAAAAGTTCGACTCCCTCATAAGCCTTATCTGATAAAATTATTTTTTCAAATTCATCACGAATTCTTTCTTGTGATACAAATTTTAATAATCCACTGTTTTTCTGCATCGCCTCAAAAGTATTTTTGTCAATTTCAAAACCAAGCTGAGAAGAAAATCGAACTGCTCGAAGCATTCGAAGTGCATCTTCTGAAAATCTTTTATCAGCATCACCAACTGCTCTAATTATCTTTTTTTCTAAATCATCTTTACCATTAAACAGATCTACGATTTCAAAATCATTACCTTTAATCTTTAAAGCCATTGCATTAATCGTAAAATCACGACGAGCCAAATCTTCTGATAGGTTCGGAGTAAATTTAACTTTGTCTGGATGTCTTCTGTCGCTATATCCTTCATCGATTCGATAAGTTGTAATTTCAATATTTTTCAAACTTTCATCTTCGGTATTTTTATTCACGACAGTGACAGTTCCGAAAGTATTGTTATAAAAACTTTTTGGAAAAATCTTCTGAATTTCTTCAGGTTTTGCATTAGTAGTTATATCCCAATCTTTTGGCTTTTTTTCAAGTAAAAAGTCTCGCACGCTTCCGCCTACAACATAAGCTTCAAATCCACTTTTCTGGATTTCACTCAAAATAAATTGTATTTCTTGTGGAATATTCATAAGTTTAGTTTAACATATAATAGTTTGCTGTAAATGATGAGATTTATAATTAGTATAATAATCATCGACAACACGATTGACTGTGACCGAAATCCTGTTATATTAAGGTATAGTCTTATTATCTTTTGTCCTCGTAGTTCAACGGATAGAACAAGAGCCTCCTAAGCTCTAGATGTAGGTTCGATTCCTGCCGAGGACACAAACAATTTCAAAAGTTGTCTAACTTAAAAGACTACCTAGTCCAATAAAAACGGTGAAGATTTCACCGTTTTTTATTATTTAATATTTGTTTATCCTATTGACAAGATATATGTGATATTATATTATGCACCTATACCTGTGGTATAGGTACATAATTATTTAATTAAACAAACCATGTCAACACAAAAAGAAAAAACTATCATAAATTTAAAAAAAGCTCAAAGTTTAATTTCAAAAATCATTGAAATGTCTGAAAGTAATGAATATTGCATAGACATTATGCAACAAAACCTAGCAGCAATTGGACTTTTAAAATCTGCCAATCAAATGCTCATGGAAGGGCATTTAAACAGTTGTTTTAAAAAAGTGATGGGGACAAACAATGAAAAAAGAAAAAAAGAAATGATAGAAGAAATCTTAAGAGTGAACAAACTTTCTAATAAATAATACATTTAAAGTCTGCTAATTTTTTTCTATTTTTTATAAAAAAATAAATTTAGAAATATTTAAAAAACAGCTCATCTTATTTAGTCCAATTTTTCGAACCTCCCCTTTTCCAAAAGGAAGAGAGTGTATCGTCTCGAATAATCCTTAGCGATTAAGGAATCTTTATATTAATTATCAAGATAAATAATTTTAACAATAAAAATATGTCAAAACAAAATATATTAATAATCAAAGTAACATTAATTATCTTAATTATTGGAATTTTTACACTGAGCAATAAAAACACGAAAGAAGAAACCAATAATGAAATAAATAACGCTCAAAATTCATATAATAGACAACAACAAGTTAAAAAGATTGCAAAAGAGATTATTTTCGAGGGTGAAAAAGGTGAGACATTAAAATTAGAGAACGACAAAATTACTATAGATGCTAAAATTTTAGATGACGGCCTTGCTCATTTTTACAACACAGAACTTGAAAACAGAAAAATGGTATATTTCTTCGCGCTAAAAGATCAAAATGGAATATATCGCGCGGCAGCAAATGCATGTCAAATTTGCCACAAATCAAAACTAGGATTTGTGCAAGAAGGAAATTTTATGAAATGTAAAACTTGCGGAAATAAATATCCAATGGAGAAAATTGCAACTGAAAAGGGTGGTTGTAATCCAGGACCGATAAATCCTAATTTAAAAATGGAAGATGGAAAAATAACAATCGAGCAATCAGAGCTTGAAGAAGTTTCAGATTTATTCTAATTTAACAATAACAAAAATAACGGACTACTATGCTTAAAAAAATTAAAGTTCAAATTAAAGGAATTCATTGCAAAAGTTGCAAAGTTCTTATTGAAACTGAAATTGACATACTCAAAGGAGTGAAAAATGTCAAAGTAAATCATCAAACAGGAAATTGTGAAATTGAATATGAAAAAAATATAATTTCAAAAGAAAAAATTTTTACAGCAATTGAGAAATTAGATTATAAAGTTAAAGAAGAAACAGAGAATGAAACTGAAAATCTATTACCAAAAGAAAACAATATAAAAAAATTATTAATTGCCAGCGGGTTAATTATCCTTTTTATCATCGGCTATTCCTTAATCAAAAATTCTGGAGCGCTAGAAATTCTAAGCAAACTTAATGAAAAAAATATAAGCTATTGGCTTATTTTTGCAATTGGATTTTTTGCAAGCTTTCATTGTGTGGGAATGTGTGGAGGATTTATTATCGCCTATACAGCAAACCATCATGCAAAAAACAAGGTTTCAAATTCTTTCTTTTCTTCACCACACCTACATTATAATCTCGGAAGAATGATTTCGTATACCACGGTCGGAGCAATATTAGGTGGATTTGGATCTTTTTTTGGAGTTAATCCAACATTTACAGGAATCATCACTTTGATAGCTGGAGGATTTATGATTCTGATGGGTTTATCTTTTTTGACAAATTCCGCTTGGCTTGAAAAAGTTAAATTTCGATTACCAACTTTTATTGCTAAATTTCTCTATCGACAAAAACACAGCAAAAAGCCAAAAGGACCCTTTGTCATTGGAATCCTAAATGGATTTATGCCCTGTGGACCACTTCAAGCAATGCAACTTTATGCCCTTGCTTCAGGGAGCATTACACAAGGAGCACTGTCTATGGGGGTTTATGCTCTTGGAACAATTCCTCTGATGTTTGGTTTTGGAAATTTCATTTCACTTATAAGTAAAGACCGAATTAAACAAATCATGAAACTTTCTGGAGTTATTGTTATTCTTCTTGGAATTTTCATGTTAAACAGAGGTCTTATCAATTTCGGTTATGGATTTGTTGGACTTGCTCCCAAAGATTCTACAAGTCAAAATGAATATATAATTGATGGAAATGTTGAAGAATTTCAAACAATCGATATGGATTTAACTTATAGTGGATATTCTCCCAATGTATTATTTGTAAAAAAAGATATTCCTGTTCGCTGGGTCATCAATGTTAAACAAATGTCAGGTTGCACTGATGAAATCATTATGCCTGACTATAATATTAAAAAGAAATTACGTTATGGAGAAAATATTATTGAATTTACCCCTACAAAATTAGGAGATATTAAATTCAGTTGTTGGATGAAAATGGTTTGGGGGAAATTTGTCGTCACAGAAGGCGATGCGAAACCAACTTCTAAAGATATATCAGATGAACAAATTTCACTTCCAAAAGGAGGAACATGCGGTGGTAGTGGATCGTGCGGAGGAACATGCGGCGCTTCCTCTTGTGAATGTGAAAACTAAAAAAATAAAAAACTATAAATCAAACTAACTTAATTATATGAAAAAAGAAATTTTGAAAATTGGTGGGATGACTTGTGCATCTTGTGCTGCAAACATTGAAAATGCACTTCGAAAAAAAGAAGGTATTATTGAAGCTAGTGTGAACATTGCTTCTGAAAAAGCTAATCTGGTATTTAATTCCGAAAAGATAAGTCTTGATGAAATTAAAAAAACAATCGAGAAATTAGGATTTATAACAAAAGAGGAAATTAGAGGAGGAGGAAATCCTGAAATTGCAAAACTAAAAAAGAGACTTTTGATTTCATCAATTTTTGGTTTACCTCTTATATATATTGTTATGGGGAAAATGATTGGACTTCCTATGATTAATCTGACAATGATGAATAATATAACAATTCAATTCATTCTCTCAACGATTGTCATTGTGGTAAATTTCAGTCTTTGGAAAGCTGGCTTTAAGGGATTAATTAAGTTTATACCAAATATGGATTCCTTAATTTTCATTGGTACGGCTTCTGCTTATTTTTATAGCATTGCTGTTTTTATCTCATTTCTATCAAACCCACAAATAACATCTATCCATCTATACTTTGAAAGCGCAGTCTTTATTCTTCTTTTCATCACATTTGGAAAATATCTTGAAGCAATCACAAAAGGAAAAACTAGCGAAGCGATTAAAAAGCTGGCAGGACTTCAACCAAAAGAAGCTACTGTTATCAAAGATGGAAAAGAAATCAAAACTCCAATTTCAGAAGTTCAAGTTGGAGATATAATCCTCGTTAAACCAGGAGAGAAAATTCCAGTAGATGGAATTATCATTAATGGATATTCTGGAGTTGACCAACAGACAATCACTGGAGAAAGTATTCCTGTTGAAAAGAAAATTGGCGATGAAGTGATTGGAGCGACAGTGAATATGACAGGAAGTTTAAAATTGAAAGCTACAAAAGTTGGAAAAGATACGATGCTTTCACATATCATCAAAACAGTTGAAGAGGCTATGGGATCCAAAGCCCCAATCCAGCTCCTGGCTGACAAAGTTTCATTTTATTTTGTTCCAAGCGTAATTGCAATAAGCATTATTTCTGCAATTGTCTGGCTTATCCTTGGACAACCATTTGCCTTTGCTTTGACAATTTTTGTTGCCGTTTTGATTGTCGCCTGTCCTTGCGCTCTTGGACTTGCAACTCCAACTGCCGTTATGATGGGAACTGGTCTTGCTGCAAAAAATGGAATTCTCATCAAAAGTAGTAAAGCCCTTGAGATTGCTGAAAAAATTGATATGATTGTTTTTGATAAAACAGGAACACTCACAAAGGGAAAACCTGTGACTACTGATGTAATCGAGATTAGCAAATCAAAAAATGAAATTTTGCAACTTGCAGCCTCAATTGAAAAGCATTCTGAACATCCTCTGGCACAAGCCATCATTGAAAGTGCCGAGAAAAACAACTTGCAATTATCTGAAATCACAAATTTCCAAGCTGTGATTGGAAAGGGCGTGAGCTGTAAAATCGAAAATAAAGTTGTCCTTTTTGGAACAAGAAAATTAATGAATGATAATAAAATCGACACAGAAGAAATTGAAAATCAAATGCAAGAACTCGAAAATCAAGGGAAAACATCAATGATACTTTCTCAAGAAAAAGAAATAATTGGCATTATTGCAGTTGCTGACACTTTGAAAGAATTTTCTTCCCAAGCAATCGATGTTTTGAAAAAAATGAACAAAAAAGTTGCCATCATCACTGGTGACAACAAGAGAGTTGGACAAGCAATCGCCAATGAATTAAAAATTGATCGCGTTTTAGCAGAAGTTCTTCCACAAGAAAAATCAGCAGAGATTAAAAAACTACAAAACGAAGGTAGCATTGTTGCTATGATTGGCGACGGAATCAATGATGCACCAGCACTTGCTCAGGCCGATCTTGGAATTGCGCTTGGATCCGGAACTGATATTGCCATGGAAACTGGAGAAATCGTTCTGATCAAAGACGACTTGCGAGATGTCGTTACTGCTATTGATTTGAGCAAATATACAATGGGGAAAATTAAACAAAATCTTTTCTGGGCATTTTTCTATAACAGCGCTGGAATTCCAATTGCTGCAGGAATTCTTTATCCTTTAACTGGATGGCTTTTAAATCCATCATTTGCTGCTGCTGCCATGGCTTTTTCATCAGTCAGCGTTGTTTCAAATTCTCTTTTGATGAAAAGATATAAACCAAAAGTCGAATAATATAAAAGTGATTAAACAAAAAATATTAGTATATAATAAACTATTTTATTGTTAATTCTATACTTTACAAGACCCTTTTTTCAAGGCTCTATCGATTAAGAAGGTTTCTTCCTTCGGCAATCTCGCAAGCGCAATCCGAACTGGCTTATCAAAATTAATTTCAATCCCCTCTTTTTTTGCAATTGCCAAGGCTGTCGCTCTGTGATGCCCTTCGATACAAACAATTTGATTTATATCTTCTCGAACAATGCCAATCAAATTCGAATTGAATGATTGGTTTTTTAATATTGAAATTATTTTCTTACTACTTTTAAAATGTTTATATTCTTTCGGAATATTTATCAAATCAGAAAAAGACGATAAATTCTTTTTCTGAACTTGAGATTGCCAGCCTGAAAACGGTCCAATAAGCATTTTTGACACTTCATCTATTGGATTTTCAAATTCAAAAATACTCCAATTTCTGTTTTGTAAATCTCCTTGCGTAGCAGTATAATTTCTCCAAGATTCCCAGTCCGGCCACCCCTTAATCTTTGTCGCGCAATAAATCCACTCTGGATTATCAACTTCAGAATCTTTCCAACCCTGAAAAACTTCTTTCCAAGTTGTTTTTTGAACAAATTTCATTTTGATATTTAATTACTATATTATGTATTATATATCAATATTGAATAATACTAAAATCAATCTTTGTCTATTTTTAATATTTAATATAGAATAGATATGTAATAAATAACAAAATTCATTAATGATAAAAAAACTAATTAATCGTAAAATTGATTCAATCACGGCAGCAGCTTTAATTCTTGCCACAGCATCTTTTGCAAGTAAAATTCTAGGTCTTGTTCGTGATCGAATCTTGGCAGGAAGCTTTGGACTTGGAAATGAACTTGATATATATTTTGCATCCTTCCGAGTGCCAGATTTGATTTTCAATATCGTCGTTCTTGGCGCAATTTCCGCAGGATTCATTCCAGTTTTTGCCAAACTAATTTCACAAAAAAAAGAAAAAGAAGCTTTCAAAACTGCCAATGCCGTTTTGAACCTAGTGATGATAACATTACTTTTTTTGTGTCTTCTTGGAATTATATTTGCACCAACAATCGTTGCTCTCTTGACACCAGGATTTACTCCTGAGAAAAAAATTATCACAACTGAACTAACACGTATTATGTTTCTCAGTCCTGTTTTTCTTCTCCTTAGTAGTATCACTGGTGGAATTCTACAGTCATACAAAAGATTCTTCATCTATTCTCTTTCTCCGATAATGTATAATTTTGGTATTATTATCGGCGCCCTATATTTTGCACCAATTTGGGGAATTCGTGGACTTGCCTGGGGAGTTGTCTTGGGATCATTTTTACATTTTGTAGTGCAATTACCAATTGTAAGAAAACTCGGTTTTAATTATCAATTTATACTTAGTCTCAAAGATAGTGGTGCAAGAAAAATAATCAAAATGATGCTTCCTCGAACCTTGACCCTCGTCACGGTTCAGCTTAATTTGATTGTCATTACAATTATTGCTTCAACTCTCAGTGAAGGGAGTTTGAGTGCCTTTAACTTTGCAAATAATTTACAAAGTTTTCCTTTAGGACTTTTTGCAATTTCATTTGCAGTAGCATCATTCCCAACTCTTTCTGCTCTCAGTGAAAACAAAAAAGAATTTGCCAGAAGCCTTACTACTACAACTAAACAAATTTTATTCTTCATTATCCCTGTTAGCATTCTGCTTCTTGTTCTACGCGCTCAAATTGTTCGTACGATTTTTGGAACTGGAGAAATTGGCTGGGAAGAAACGACAATGCTTCTTGATGCTGTAGCCTTTTTCTCAATCAGTCTTTTTGCTCAAAGTATAATCCCTCTTTTTTCTCGAGCTTTCTGGGCTCTTCACGATGCAAAAACTCCATTTCTAACTTCACTTTTTAGCGTCATTATTAACATATTTTTAGCTTTCTATCTCTCCGCTCAATATGGAATCATCGGACTTGTCGGAGCATTTTCGATTTCCGCCATCATCAATGCTCTTCTTCTCTATTACTTCATTAACAAAAAAACAGACTTCATCTGTCATAATCGAATTTATAAACCGCTCTTGAAAATTTCTTTTGCTGGACTTTTCTCTGGATATCTCTCCTATAAAACTTTATATTTTATTGAACCATTTTTACAAACTTCAACTGGAATTGGGATTTTCTTGCAAGGATTTATTGCTGGAATTGTAGGATTAATTCTGTATTGCATTTTGAGTTGGCTTATGAAAATTGAAGAATTCATCATTTTCAAAAACTCAATTCAAAAAAGATTATTCAAAACAAAAATTGAAACCACAGAATTCATCACAGAGGATTAAAGTCCCCACCCGATAAGCAAATTAGAAGGCTTGATTGTATATGACATAAAATCTAATATTTTGACATAAAAAAACAGAGCTCAATCTGAGTTTCTTTTTTTAAAAGTCTCAAATATATTGCTCTTATTAATCTCATATATTCATAACAACATTCTTGTTGTCACCTCCTATTAAATTTCACTCTCACTCTCCTTCTTTTTGTCTTCTTGCAAAACCCGAAGC
Source organism: Minisyncoccota bacterium (assembly GCA_023142595.1). Classification (GTDB taxonomy): domain Bacteria; phylum Patescibacteriota; class Minisyncoccia; order JAHIHE01; family JAGLIN01; genus JAGLLA01. The sequence goes on from JAGLJF010000037.1 coordinate 12,084, forward strand.
GACATATCTGTTAAGAATTGCAAAAAAAATGCCCCATTAACTTGTCCATCAAGATCTTCGCAACCACAAAAGATTTCAGTATTCACTGCTTCTCTTGCAAAGCTTATGATATTTTTAATTTCTTTATTACCCCTTGTTGTTTCAATAAGAAATTTTGAATACATTACCTGTAAATCATCAGTTTCGCACATTCTCCAAATTATAATTGGCAATGCTAAAAAGGCGTCTCTTAAATTTCCTTCTTTAACTTCCTCTATAAATTCCTTAATTGCGCCTTTATCTGTATTATTATCTACCAATATATTTCCAGATGTCATTGAATAATGAATAATTTCAACTATCGCATTCATCCAGATTTCTTGATCTTCTTCAGTCTTTTCATTATCTTGTGTCATTTTATTTCACTTCCTAATATTCAACTAAAAAAACAACTCGCACTTTAAGTTTAAATACATTTTATATACTTGTCTATACTGGATGGATATGATAGAATGTGTTTATATTTAAAATTATGATTTATATCTTGTTTTAGCTATTATTTAGCATTATATTTGTTGTCATTTATTAGTGACAGTTTGAAATATATTAACATTCTAGAAAATACTCATATATCATTTTGTGAGAGTGCTAACAACGAAAAATCTATAAACAAAATTTAGCTTATTTATTATACTTTCAGATCTCTCAATCGCTACTATTCATTTCGAGATGACATTTAATAATATAAAACTATGCTTAAAAGTCTTAAACAAATTGGATTAAAAGAAAAAGAAATCAAGGTATACCTTGCAATTTTAAAGCTTGGTTCTGTTTCTGCTCAGAACATCGCTCAAGAAACTGAAATTAAAAGAACAACTGTTTACTTGGTCTTAGAAAGATTAAAGCAAATCGGACTTGTGGGAGAAATTCTTCAAAAAAACAAGAAAATGTTTTTTGCCGAAAAACCAGAAAAATTACTCAAAATTGCACAGACAAAGAAAAAAGAAATTGAAAAAGAAGAAGAAAGAATCAAAGAATTTTTACCACAACTTGAAAGAATTCTGAAAAACAAAACATCAGAATCAAATGAAGAAATTCTCCATTTTCAAGGAATTGAAGGTACTTGGAATATAATTGAAAACTTATTGAAAAGTCGTAAAGATATATTTGTTATTTTCCCAGGATCTATTTATAAACATCTTGGACTTTCACGAATTCTCTCAGATGTCACAAAAAAACGCCGCCAAATTGGAGGCACAAAAGCATATATTATTACCGACTATCACGCTCAAAGTAAAAAATTCTACCTAGAAGAAGATTCTGATTTTAGGGAAATTAGATTCCTGCCAACAGTTAAGGATTTTAATTCTGGAATGATTCTTTATGAAGACAAAGTTGTTCTCGTTTCTCTACAAAAACCTTATTCATCGATTTTAATTAAAAACAAAACAATTCACTCATTGGTAAAATTTATGTTTAATTCTCTTTGGTCCGAATTGGAGGGAAAAAATTTGCCTAAATAAAATACTGTGATATAGAATGTTTGCGGTACCTTTTGGTTGAAATTCTAACTTTTTTTGAACAGAACCCCGACTAATCACGCGCGGAGCGCGTGGTGGTTCTAAACTTTCTCTTACGCTCCGATAAAGTGGTAATTCAATCGGTGCGTTTCCGCCCGTCTCCGCTTCGCTACGGCGAACCAAAACAGAAAATTTTTCAATACATTTTTTTAATTTTTTTCTGCCCCCATTTTTTTCTTTTAATAGGATTTGAAAAATTTTCTGTTTTGGTTTTCTCTTAATCAGAGGAAAGCGGAAACGCTCTAATTCTAATCGCAAAAGGGCAAAAATTCCTTCCCCCCAGCCCCTTCCTTTTTGCCCGCCCTCGCTTTTCAGCCACCGCCGAGTTTCGTGCCAGCGAAACTGGAGTGCCGCCTCAATTTTAAGTTTTTCATCACGTCGAGCTGAACTAACAAAATCTTACAAATTCTTTTTTTGACTTCAGATAAACAAAGCCAAAAATTATTTAGCAGATTTATTAATAAATTCATAAATCTGTTGCTCAACAGGTATATTCAATATTTTAATCATTATTTGTTAGATTGTCCATATGATTTTTATTTAGTATATAGATTGCTCATATTTCCAGTTCTTAATCACTATAGTGAATTGGCGTTGATTATTATTTCTTTGAAGCTTTACAGAAAAGCAGCCGTCACATTCTGATTCTTTTACTTCAACGATTGTCGTAGGAAAACTTAAATGAGCGGTAGCTATTTTAACAGCTCTTCTTTGATCATCAGTTAGTTCCGGCGGACTGATAATTTCTCCAAGAATCCAATAAGGACCTGAACAGCAATCACTCGGCAACTCTGCAGAAAGGTTGCTTAAAATGTCTACCATGTCCATTCCATCTTCATTTTCATCTTCGCTAAAACCGCCGCCGCCGAATCTTACTTTATCTCCTACGCGTATTATAGGACGACTTTTGTGAGGATAACTCCTATTGTCAATGACTTGTATTCCCCCTTTTTCGTCAGTGTTTATTGAGAAACCATAAGGCCATATAATAAGATTGCCGTTTACACGAAGACAGTCATTTATTTCTTCTAATGTGCCTGACAATAACGCTTCCATATGTTCTGTAGCAGGTTTACTTTGTGTTGGAAAGAAAAGAGACTGTTTTAAGAAACTTTTGCTGCTCCATAGCGTACATTCCTTCTGAATAGGACCAGACCCGTCATATACTTTTATGCCACGAACAAGCCAGCCAGCTTTCTCGCATTCTTCAAAAGTAGTTATTTTGGTGCTTTTATTTTCTATAGCGAAATAAAGAACCACTGTCGCCTGTAGAATTAGAATAATAACTATTGTTGTTAATATCTTTTTTGTATTATTTGTCATATTTTTTTGTTTTCTTTTTATGGATTTATTTAGATATTTTTTTAAGAAGCACAATAATAGTTAACAAAGGAGTTAAGAAAAGCAACGCCATATAAAACAAATCTGATATTTTTCCTATCAGGCTCGTTTCGTTGGCAGTCAAAAAGAAAACAATGCCTGGAGTAGTTAAAAATTGCACAATAAACAAACTGAGCACAATAATGTTTAACCAAATTACCAACTTTTTTAACATAGTTTTATTTTATTAATTCTTCAATCGAAACACCAAGAGCTTTGGCGATTTTTGCCATAGTCTGAACGCTTGGTTTATTAACTACACCGCTTTCGACTTTCATAAGCGTTGTATATTTTACATCGGCTTTCTTTGCTAAATCATCTTGTGTTAAGCCAAGTTTAGCCCGCATTTTCTTTATGTTTTCGCTAATTATTTTTCCACTTGTCACGTGTCATATATGTAAAGTTTTGGTAGTATTATAGTAGGTAGGATTATTACCTCTATTGTTATACTATCAAATAAAATGAATTTAAACAAACAAATTTATAAGTAGCGGATTTCGTCCAAAAAACACCGCCACTTTTTGCAAAATCGTAAGAGGTTGCAAAAAGTGAAAATTGGAGGAAGGGGCGGGATTCGAACCCGCGGTCCCATTGCTGGGACACTGCTTTTCGAGAGCAGCACTTTCAACCACTCAGTCACCCTTCCAAAGACTTTTTAAGTCTATCATAAAAATATGATTTGGAAAGACTCTGTTCAAATCAATGAAATTTTTTGAATTATAAAATAATAATTTGTCATTTCGTGGGAGCACTGAAATAAATTCAGCATAAACTCTCACGACGAGAAACGAGTCCGCAGAAAGCGGGTCTATAAACATAATTTAACTCATTTATTATATTTTTCAGATCTCTCAATCGCTAAAGCTCATTTCGAGATGACAATGTTGTAGTGTTTCGTAATTTAACAAACTTCTTATAAAACAAAAAACACCTGTATCATCGGTGTTTTTTGTTTTAAATATCTTTAATTAATATTTCTTTCTTCATCATCACCTTCGTCTATTTCACTGCCTGCTTCATCGTTTTCTTCCGTTTCATTATTTATAAAATTATCTTCTGCCTTAACATTGATAGCTTCCTTTCTCATTTCTTTTGTAATATCCAAAAGTTCTTTATGAGCTTCTTTGATGTATTGATGCGCGCTACGAACAAATTGCATCCCCTCTCCAAATAAATCATTTTTTTCTCCAATACTATTTATTTGAGAAAATTTTTCTTGAGCAAGCTGATTCTGAGATTTTGCC
>JAGLJF010000038.1 GCA_023142595.1 Minisyncoccota bacterium
ATCCATTTCATCTATTCTATCTTGCAAGCCTTCCGAAACCATCTCCATCTTAGATATAAAATAATCAAGTTTTGCAGAAATAATTTGACCTGTTATATTTTTCGACGAAGCTTTAATGTCTTTCCATTCCAATCTAAGTTCAATAACCAAAGCCTTTTGTTCATCTATTGTTTCAGCATTTTCTATTTCTCCCAATTTTCCTTTAATAATATTTATATCTTCTTCAATTTTCACCATCATTTCACTTTTTTTATTCTCGGAAATAAACTTCATATTCTGTATTCTGTTCTGAAGAGATTCAAGATATTTTTCCATAACCATACCAGTTTTCTCTAAATATTCAGAAGATCTTTTTTTCAATTCCTCTCTACTTGCCTTGTCTTTTTTATCCTGAAGTCTAGTTTTTGTTTCTAAAAAATTCTCTCTTGTCTCTTTATATTTCTGGGTAGAATTTTGAAATTCATCTTTCTTCTCTTCATATTTTTTTTGCAAATTGACACTTCTGTTTTGAATAGAGCCGTCTTCTGAAACAACCATCCTAGAAGAATAAGCAGTATAAGAACTAATAGCAAAAACAAAACAAACAAAAAAACTTAAAAATAATATTTTTTTCATAATAATAATTTACTATTTATTAAAAATTAAAAAGCATTTAAATCAGCATCAATATCGTCTAAAATAGGATCATTAATAAGACTATCAAGCTCTAACAAGTCTTCTTCTATAGTTTCAAGACCCTCTATCTCCACAATTTCAGTATTTTCTAGACCATCCTGCTGGTTTACGACTGTTCCCTGCTCTTGATCAATAATCTCAATCTTTTCTTCAACTTTATTTTCAATATTTTGTTCACTATTATTAACAGCTTCTTTTTGAATTTTGTTTTCAATAGTCTTAAAATACACTGCCATTACTATAGAACAGATTAATAATATCACACCCGCAATTGGCAATATTTTGTTTTTATTCATATTTGTTTTTTTAAAAAATTATTTAATATTGTTTTTAATTTTTTCAAAAATCTCATTAACCTTACTAACAACACTGTTTTCATCAATACTTAACATTATTCTATCTTCCATTATGATTTTCCCATTAATAATCGAATCTGTCACGTCAGTACCATCTGTATTATACGCTAAAGTAGCATAGATATTGTAAGAAGGGATCAACCCAATTTTTCCAAAATCAACCAAAATAATATCCGCCTTTTTTCCTTTTTCAATCGAACCAATTTCATTTTCAAGACCCAAAGATTTTGCTCCATCTATAGTAGCCATTCTAATTATCTTTTCGGGACTAAAACCATTTTCATTTTCACAATATTCTTTTTCGCCCTGACATTTATTGCTCGTAAAAGCAATAAAATTTATTTGATCAAACATATCAAGACTATTGCTGCTTCCCACGCCATCCGTTCCAATCCCAATTGTCAATCCATTTTCTAACATTGTTTTAACTGGAGCTGTATATCCCAATAATTTATAATTACTTTTTGGATTAAACGATATTCCCACATTTTTATATTCAGAAAGATAATTAATTTCATCTTCTGTAAAATTTACGGCATGGGCAAAAATAATTCTATTATTAAAAATTCCTGAATCAGAAAGCATCTCTATCGGCGTTTTATTATATTTATCAAGAAATATATCTCTTTCTTTCCAATCCTCCGCTATATGAACATGAACAATAAAATCATTTTCATCAGCAGTTCTCTTAACCTCCTCAAGCCGCTCTTTTGAAAAATTTACAAGAGGATTTGGAGCAATCGAAAAATTAATTATAGAACTATCACCATACTTTGATAAAAAACTTTTTTCTATTTTCACTTCATCATTTTCAAAATCGAAAGGAACATCAATCACAGCTCTCATTCCTATTTTTTCAACTGATTTTGCCACGCTTTCTTCGAAAAAATACATATCATTAAATGTCGTTGTTCCAGATTGAATCATTTCGATTTCACTAAAAAGAGAGCTCCAATAAACATCTTCTTCTGTAATAATTTCTTCAAATTTATTGATATTTACAAGCCACTCGACAAACTTTGATTTATCATCAATTCCTCGAAAAGGAGCCATCGCTACATGAGTATGCGTATTAACAAGACCCGGCATAACAACTTTTCCTTTTGCGTCTATTATTTTTTTTGACTTGTAATTATTCCTCTTCTCCCCAATCTCAATAATTTCTTCACCCTTGATTGCAATCCAACCATTATAAATAATTTCTGAATTATCATTCAAAGTTAAAATCGTCGCGTTCTGAATTAATATATCAGCGTTATAATCCTTATTATAAATATTATATTTATAATAAAAAATTCCGAAAATAATTATGCTGAAAAGCACCAAAACAATAATTTTATTATAAAGTGCTTTTTGCAACATTTTTTATAAATGAAATATCTTATAAACCAAATTTCTAACTTCCTGTGACTAAACCAATCATCGTTGAATTATTATCTATAGAAGTTGTAATAACAAGAATATTATTATGAATAAAATAATTTAAAGCAGTGTCCTTATCTTCTAAATGGGCATAATTTATTTCTATTCCATTGAGATCAACTGAAGTGAACACCTTGTACAAATAATCTCCACTCGCGTCATCTATAAATAAATTTTTAAACACCGAAATCATTTTATTATTATTCGTTTTGTCAGCTTCCCAGTTTTTCATAACATTATATATTGACCCATTTTCATTTGTTTCAATCGCCAATCCATATCGCATAGTACCTTTTTCAGTTTCAAAAATAAATATATTATAATTTCCCGTAGTTGCTTCAAAAAATCCATCATTAAAAACACTTTTATCTTTCTTAAGGATAACAGCCAAAGCATCTTCCAATATTAGCAGATTATTATTATCAACTATTCTAAAATTTATCGCTTCTACACTTTCATTAAATTCTATCTCATCATCATTGTTCGGATTATATAATCCAACAAGACTATTTTTCTCTCTTGTCACCTCTTCAAGACCTGAAAATCTTTCAATCTCAAATCCAGTTATAACGACTGGCGGTTCAACAACAGGTGGTTCTTGTTTTTTTGAAAAAATAAGATATGCAGAAATTCCCACTAAAGCAACAAAAGATGCTCCGAACAGTATAATCTTTTTCCAAGGCAAAGTAGATAATTTTATATTATATTTTTGTATTATTCCCTTTTTCAATTTCTTATACTCTTCATCTTTTGTAATGATATTGCTCTGCTCATTTTTAATCCGTTCAGATTCTTTCAAAGACTTCATATCATCATTATCACTTTTATGTTTTATAGCCTTTGAGACAGAACTATAGAACTCTTGTTTTCCATGTATCAATCTTTCGTTTGGAGATATATAATTTTCGTCATAAGCACTCAAAGACTGTTTCTTGTTAGATTTATTTTCTTTTGTCTCTTGTCTATCATTTTTAACATTCAACACTCCTGACTTCAATGAATTAGTTTCATCATTTTTTTTCTTTTTCGTTTCGATTTCTTGTTTATTATTATCAACTTTATTCTCATTTTCTTTGCCATTAATCTTTTTAGCAAGATCACTCCAAAGAAATTCTTTGTGAGCTGTTTTATTCTCACTAATGCTTTGTTTATTTTTTTTGTTAACCAAATCCTTTTCAAGAAAATCTTTTTGTCCTTCTTTATTAGAAGTAGGCTCAGTGTCTTTTTTTACTGTATTTTTTTTGTTAAAATGATCAATTTTTTTATCGTCCTGAATATCGTTTTTAATATTTTTTACATCAGAAGCGACAATAGGTTTTGATTTTTCGGAAGTATCGCGATTTTCTTTTTCTGGTACTTTCTCACTTTCTGAATTATCTGCTACAGAATTATTTTTTAAAGCAGTAGAAGGTTTTGATATTCTACCAATTAAATTTTTTAAATCATCTATACTATTCTCTCCAGCATCCGCTTCTTTATTATTCTGATCATCAATAACTTCTCTCAATAACATATTTTTTTTATCTTCAATTTTTTCGTCTTGATGTGAAACTACCCCTACCTTCTTAATAACAGTTTCCTGGTCTTTATCCTCAACATCCTTATTGCTTTCACTGTTTGCTTTCTTAATAAGACGAGTGAGTTGATCGTCTTGAGAATCACTTACCTTATTATTATCACTTTCAACAACCGATGTATCAATAATAGCGGGTGCTTCTTCGGCACTACTATTTTTTTGCGATGCAGTTTCTTCTTGTTTCCCATGATTAACACTTTGAATATCAGAAGAATGATTTTCTGTTATAAGTTTTACTGGATTTTGTTTAACTTTTGATTCCCCTGTCTTCGTGTTATTATTTCCATTAATTGCCTCATCAAGATCATCCTGCATTGTTCTAATTGTTGAACCTTTGCTCATAAATTTTTTATTTAATTTTTATAAAATATTATAGCGACCTCTGAAAAACACGGCTTTTTTATTCCCTAAAAGTTGGGAACTTAAAAAATAAATTTTAAACAGATGATTTTATTAATTTATCAGAATTTCTTATACAAATATAATTATACTATTCCTTTATGAGTTAAATTGATTCTTCCTTGCGAGTCAATTTCTTTGACTTTAACCTTAATAGAATCTCCTACTTTTACAACATCTTCAACTTTTTCCACACGACTTTCAGCAAGCTCTGAAATGTGAACCAAGCCATCTTTTCCGGGAAGAAGCTCAACAAAAGCTCCGAAGTCCATAATCTTAACTACCGTTCCTTGAAAAACTTCTCCAGCAACAATTTCTCTCGTAAGATTTTTAATCCATTCTTCCGCTTCTTTAGCGCCTTCAGCGTTTTTTCCAGTTATCAAAACAAGGCCGTCATCTTCAATGTCAATTGCCACATCAGTTGCAGCGATTATTTCATTGATAATTTTTCCACCAGGACCAATAACATCTCTGATTTTTTCTGGATTAATTCGAAGCGTTGTAATTCTCGGTGCATATTGAGATAAGTCTTCTCTTGATTCTTCTATAGATTTATTCATAATGTCAATAATATGCATTCTTGCCTTTCGAGCCGCAGTTAATGTTTCTTCTATGATATCAATTGTAATTCCTTCTAATTTTACATCCATTTGCATCGCATTAATTCCAACACTCGTTCCAGCAATTTTGAAATCCATATCACCATAATGATCTTCAGGGCCCTGAATGTCGGTTAATACTTTATGTTTTCCATTTTCCCCTGTAATTAATCCCATCGCAATTCCAGCCACAGGTCTGGCAATTGGAACACCAGCATCCATCAAAGAGAGCGAACTCCCACAAACACTCGCCATTGACGACGATCCATTTGATGAAAGAACCTCAGATACCAACCTAATTGTATAAGGAAAACCTTCTTTGTCGGGAATCATTGGGCATAAGGCTTTTTCGGCAAGAGCACCATGACCGATTTCTCTTCGACCAGGACCTCGATTTGGAGCAACTTCTCCAACTGAAAAAGCTGGAAAGGTGTAATGATGCATAAATCTTTTTGTTCCATT
>JAGLJF010000039.1 GCA_023142595.1 Minisyncoccota bacterium
TTTTCCTTTAAATTCGCTGACCTGCAAACTCTAGACGATATTGTTTTAAAACAATATTTTAATCTAACTGTTTATAGCCCAGCAAATTAATTAATTTTTTAATTATTATTTAAAGTTAGTTGTTTGTTAAATTGTCATTCCCGCGGAGGCAGGAATCTAGTTTATCTCAATAAATAATATTTTTCGTAAAAATTTATTAAACATAGAAAGCTGAAATAATCTATCTGTTTGGTGATTAGGGATTGGTTAGTTATAATTTAAATTACAAATCATAATAATATTTTTGTAATATTCTTTTCATGATTGATAGTGTTAATATAAACAAAAATATAAAAATGTATATCATCCAATGTGGATAGAAAAAATATATGCCACTAAACCATAACATATTTAATATTACACCTGCTACAAACCCATGTTTATTAGCGTTTGCCCATGTTAAATGAAAAAAATAATTTTGTAATGCACCCAATATTATAACTATTAAAACTACTTTTATTAATAACTCTATCCATCCGTTTGAAATTGTATAAATTCCAATGAGTGGCAAAATTGTAAAAATTATTGCTATTACAATACCAGCATTAGAATTGTCGTGAATATTTTTTTGTTTCACATTCTTATTTATTTAATTATCATACAAATAATTTTAAAGTCGTTTTATATATTTTCTTGTTAAATCCAGTAAACTTGAACTCTTTCTCATGTTGGTTCAAGTCTCCTGACTTGAACCTTTTTATTTCTTACAAACATTCTATAGCCAACTTTTAATTTCAAAATCACAGATTAGTCTCTAAATTACGCTCTTAAGAAACTTCTGGTTCAGGTCAGAGACACTGAACCAACAAAAATTCTTATTTATTCTAAACCGCAAAATATTATTTCTGGAGTTCAGACTTTATTCTGTAAACACATCTTACAGATTAAAACCTAAATTCCAATCGATTTTCAAATTATGTTTATTTACTTTTTATCTGTCGTTCCGAGCGACGATAGGAGCCGAGGAATCCCTCTTGACCGCATTTTATATTTTTTAACAATTATACGAAATTAAAAGCGATTTCTCCATTCCGTTTGCTTGTACCTCACCACGCTTCAGTCAAAATGACAATTAAAAATTTATTGTTTTTTATAAAATTTTATAAAACTTCTCACGGAATTCTTCGTTTCGCTATCGCTCCACTCAGAATGACACTAGCACAAAAACTATTTCAGTTTCTCAACATCTTTTTTCTCAACCTCATAATCCACATTTTCAATGTATTTCTTCTTATCTTTTCTGTTTGCAATTTTATCATAAATATAAGAAACAAAAGCCAACAAAGCGGCCTTCTTTAACGTTTTTATTTTAAGATTAATTTTTGCTTTTGTTTTATCAAACATAAAAATCTATTTAATTAAGAATCTTTTTTTATCTTTACTTAAATCTGTAAATTCATCTGCTATATCTATAAGCTTACTTGAAGTACTTTCTCCAAAAGCCACGGTTTCAACTCTGCATCCCTTGTTTACTTTCAAATATTCTACAAGAGGCTCATAATCTCCATCTCCAGAAACAATTACAATTACATCAAGCTTATCTGCTAATTTTATTGTATCAACGGCCAATCCGACATCCCAATCCGCCTTTTTCTGACCTCCGGGAAAAATTTGTAAATCCTTTTCTTTGATTTCAAAGCCCAGTTTCTCCATTGCCTCAAAAAAAGATTTTTCTTCACCACTTTCAGTTTTAATAACATAAGTAATCGCTCTTATCAAAATTCTTCCAGAAACTGCGACTTCAAGAAC
>JAGLJF010000004.1 GCA_023142595.1 Minisyncoccota bacterium
TTTTCTTGTAATTTCCCCTGCCACAATATTTTCGTCAAAAGAAATCTTACTGTCACTGTGATAAACTAAGTTTCCTCCAATTTTTGCATCAGGCCTAATTGAAATTTCTTCTGCAAAAATTTCCACATCACCATCCGTATTACCAGACAAAAGCACGCGTCCTCCCGCTGCTTTAATATCACCCTTAACATCACCTCTAATTTCAATATTTCCTCCTGTAACATAAACGCTACCGCCAGTAATACTGTTTTTCTCTATTGAGATGCTTCCTCCTGCCGCCGTAACATTTTTCGGTATATTGCCTTCTATTGAAATGTTTCCACCTACTACTCTCACACTCCCCTCTTTTTCTCCGCTAATTTTAATTTCTCCACCAGCTGCCAAAATATCCCCCGAAGACTTTCCTGAAAAATTAATCATTCCTCCTGCGACCATCACATCTCCATCAACAGTTCCTGCCACATCAACAACTCCTGCAGCACCTAAATAATCTCCTTCAATCATTTCGTTTTCAGACAAAAACACTTCCTCTTCTTGGAAGTCAGTCTTCCCAGAGGCAAAAATTGTTCCCGCGCCAATAAAAAGAAAAATCACCACAATTAAAGCAATTTTCTTTGTTGTTATTTTTTTCATATATTTAACTTAATTATTAGCATCTATCTTTAAAATAATCCTATTTAAAAATTATGCAAGCTAATTATCCACAAGGGCAAACTACACTAAACCAAGAAATCAATATTTTCTTTATAAGACTTAATACTATCTGAATTTAACTTTATCCCCCACCTCAAAACCCATCTCTTTCGACAATCCCCCATTTATTTCTAAAACATATTTTGCTTTTTGATTTGGTCCGAAAGTTTCACATTGCTTGATTGTACACGGTTGAGCATTTTTTTGGATGTGTATTATTTTATAATTTTCATCTATCCAAATTATATCAAGAGAAATCAAAGTCTTCTTCATCCAAAAATTATAAACCCCTTCTTTTTCAAATATAAAAAGCATGCCATTGTTATTCGACATATTTTTTCTGTTCATCAACCCAATTTCTCTTTTCTGAAAAGTATCTGCAATTTCCAAATTAAAACAATTATTTTCAATGCATACCCCGACAGGAATAACTTTTAAATCCATCTCTATATCATCAACTGTACCTTGAGAAAATAAATAAAAACCAAAAAAAATAATTAATAATAAAATATAAATTTGTTTTTTCATATTTTTTAAAAAGCTTACTTTAAAATCAACTCTAACAAAGAAATTTATTAGATTATCAAAATATCTTTAACCAGAAATTAGCCTAACCTTTGAGGATTTTTTCAATAACATCAGGATCTTTGTCTAAAATACCACACTTATTACAAGCTTTTCGGACTAAAGGTCCTACACCAGATCTAGAAACTTGATATCCTGATCCAGCTATTTTTTTAAACTCTTTGGCAAAATATTTAATCTTTGAGTAATCAATTGTCAGTTTACCTTTTGCTTTTATTAGCGTTTCTTCAACTTTATCTAATATAATATTATTTCCGTTAAATAAATTACTCATATTTTTCTATTAATAATTAAACTGTTTAATAGATTTTAAATAATAAAATCTCTGTCTGTCAAAATTTTTTCAATCTCTTTTAATTCGCTATTAAGAACTTTGTCGTGTTTTTTGCGTGTCATTTGTTTTAATAAAAATGTCACTTCTTTCGGATCTATATTATTTCCAACTTTTCGCTTATATCTTTCTATTTCTTCTTCAAAGCTATCCACAAAATGTCGAATTTTGCTTGAAGGAACGCGCTTAAGCTTTCCTTCATATTTTGCATTTTCTAAAGCATCTTTAATTAAATCAGTTTTTATGTAGCGACCATTATAAAGTTTTTTCATATTTTTTTATTTAATTATTATATCTTATTTGTTAGACTGTCCAGCATTATTTATACTTTTATAATTATTCTTATTAGTAACTGTCATCCTCAGCTTGACTGAGGATCCAGAATAGACTGCTATAAATTATAGTTTAGACTTAATACAGCTAGAAGAAACTAATCCTAGATTCCCGACTTCTCGGGAATGACAAATAAGTCTGCTCCAATTTATATAATTGTTTTTAAAAAATATATACAACGCTGTGAAATTTTACATATTATTATTACGAAATAAGCATTTTTAAAAACTAGACAACCATATTAAATATTTTATTTTCTGCTACCGCTCTTCATTCTCCCCCAATCAAGAAAAATCAAAGTTCCTGCCATAGCTAACAAAGCGAAAAGTGGAGATTTTTTATTTTCAGAATTTTCATTTAATTTAGAAATCGATTTATCATCAAGACCAGAAGAAGCCTCTGCTATATTTGCAATCCCCGAAACCAAACCTCTTTTGATATCGTTTTGAAACCTTGGCAAAACTCTATATCCCAATGAAGTTCGACTTACTTGTCCAGTGATGACAATCCAGTCTCCAATTTGGATTTCTCCAATTTGGATTTTTGTCTGAGGTTTAATATAAATCTTAACTTCACCACTACTACCATCATCAACAAAAAATGTATCTCCTTTTATTGCTGATATTTTTCCTTCAATAGAAACTAGTGTTCCTTCAGCTTCTTTATTAATTTCCCCCGTAGAAATAATTTGAGGCTCAACAAAGTTGTCTCTGCTAATAATTTTTACATCTTCACTGCTAAACACTAAAACTCTTGTTTCTCCTCCAATTTCAGAAATCAATCCAATCACTTCGATAAAGTCTCCTATTTGAATATTGGGAAACCTACCTTTTTTATAAAAAACCTGAACTCCTTCTCCGCTCCCTGATAAATATAAAATTTCATCAGAAAATATTTCTGGCGGAGTTGAAACAGTGCCAAATATTTTTACTCTAGTATATTTTACAAAATTATCAAGATCTTTTATTTCAGCATCAATATAATTATTTTCTACTAAATAATTTTGGTCTTTGGCGTCCTCAAAATTTTCAAAATTATCATATTCTATTTTATCTTTAATTTCGCTTTCTATAATAATTTTTTGAACCTTATTTTCTTTCCCTGGAGTAATATCTTCATTCCAAAACCAAATCTCCTCCGATGACAAACTATAAGAATATCCTTCTTGCGACTTTTCGTAGATTACTTTTTCCACAACACTACTGTCTGGCCAAAGCAAATTTATCTCATCGCCAGAATTGTTCAAAATTACTTTTGTGACATCACTACTTAATAAAATATAATCATTAGCTTTGATGATCATATTCTCGATAGTATGTGGTTTACTTCCTTTGTTTAGGACATCATCAAGTTGCCAGCCACTCAAATTAACATCTTTTTCAGAATTATTATAAAGCTCAATCCACTCATAAAGACCGTTTGTATTATCCCTTCCCGCAGGATTAGGAAAAATTTCAGAAATAATAACTTGATCTGAAAAATCATATTCAACCTTTTTTTCTGTTTCTACTTTTTTAATAACACTTTCTTCCCCGCTGTCTTTAATTTCAACATCTTTTTCTAAAACTTTCTGATCTTCAAGTTTGATAACATTTTCTCTTCCAGGCGTTGGTCTCAGTGTCCACACCCACTTATTATTATCATCTAAAGAATAAGATTGATCTTCTTTCGCCGAATCACTCACAGAGCTTTCACTAATAATATTTTCATAACTGTTTTTTAACATAATACCATCGCCAGAATTGTTCAAAGCTATTCTAGTTTCATCACTATAAAAAACTTTGTAACTTTTTGCTTTGATAATATTTTTTTCTGGAATAATAAAAGTTTTTACCTTGCCAGCTTTATCTTGAATTGTCCATCCTTCTAGATCAACATCATTTTCTCCTTCATTATAAAGCTCAATAAATTCATTGTCTCTGTCGCTATCTTCAGGATTTGGCAAAAATTCTGTGATTATTATTTTGGGAACAATATAATTATTTTCAATCTTACTGGCATTATTAGCACTATTGTTTTGTCCTTCGTTGGCTCCATTCTCCTGAGTGGAGCTGTTTTGTATAGAATTTCCTTTCACAATAAAATCATTTTGACTATTGTCTGTATCTTGAATAATTTCTCCGTTTATTTTCCTTTCCAAGCTTTGTCCATTTTCTGGATTTATATTTATAGCCCCGTCATCAGAATCCCCTGCCTCTCCCCAACCAACTTTATCAATTACAGCACCGTCAAGATTATATAATAAAATCGTATTATCTTTTGCCAAATAACTATTTGTCGTATATTCATCACTTAAAATTTCCTCTCCTTGATAACAACTTTCATTTCCCTCATCACCACAATTTGCTCTTGGAATAATTAAAAAAAATCCTTTTGACAAAATCACACCTTCAACATTATTCAAGATATTGCTCTCCGTTCCAGTCTTTGTTTTTCTTTTCAAATCCCAGCCAGTCAAATCGACATCATTGTTTGTCGGATTATAAAGTTTAATAAATTCATCATAAACAGTTTCTCCGCTAATCTGAATTTCCGAAATTACAACATGATCAACTTCCTGCGCCAAAGAAAAATTCATTTTCAAAAATATTCCGAAAATAAAAATTAGAAAAAAATAAATAATTTTATTGTTTTTGCCCATCTTTATTATTTAAACAATAATCTTTTGTCACTTTAATTACTATTAAAATAAAAATCTCTTCAACATTACTTATCGTAATTAATATTATTATCAGATTGTCATTCTGTAGCGAAGCGATAGAATCCCGTTATTATATACACCAACTTCTAGTATTTGGATGCAAACCAATTTCCAATAAAGAAATTTCAAATTATTTTATACCGCCTTCTTTCATTATATTGAAATACTTACCTTCACTCGTTTCTCTTCTTTCTGTCTCTGTAATATGTTCTTTAAAAAGTTCTAAAATTTCATTAATATCAATTCCCGTATCATCAGTTTCTGAATCTTCTTTTAATTTTAATAATTCTGGTTCAATTTCATTGATATATTTTTCAGTTAATTTACTAAGCAAATGTATTTTACAGCTATCATATTTTTTTAAATATCTTATTTTACCAAGCAAAATTAAAGATTCTTTTATTATTGGCGCTAATCTCATAGACATATTTTTTTAATTAATATTATTATTTTAATAAATTCATTTTTGATTCAATACTTTCCTTTTTTCTAGAAAACAAGGGAGTTAATTTATCTAAAGCTTTTTGTAAGTCCATAAGACTATCTGAATTTTTATATCCATCATTAAGACATTCTTCTATAAGGTCAAGTGATTCATTAATAAGCCAATCCCAATCTTTTTTTATATCCATTTCAAGTACTAAAATAAGCTTTAATATATATCCATTTTCTCCCCTACCTTTATGCTCAAATGCAGATCTGATTAAATTTTCTCTTTTAATTTCAGAATAATCTCTCTTAATTTTCTTTATTTCTTCTTCTAATTTACTTAATAAAGTTGAAGCCTCTGATTTAATTATTGATTTTATTTTTAAATCAATAATATTTAAATCTTTTTTATTTTGTTCTTTTATTTTATAAACTTCTTTTTTTAAATCGTTCTCCATCTCTTTTTTAATTTCATCTAACTTTCTTTTATTTAAAGAATAGTTTTGAAAAAAGTTCAAACCAATAATTAAAATAAAAACTGATATTAGTCCACCTAGTGCCCAATATATTGTGTTTAATATTTTTCCATTAATTTGATCTAACAAAATAACTTGCCCTTCTAATGATTGAATTTGACTTACCATCGGCACAGTTTCTTGTTTTATTTCTTGCGCAAAAGCAATCTGAAATAAAAAACCAAACAAAATTATTCCTGTAAAAATTAATATTAGCTTGTTTTTCATAATTATAATTATTTATATATTATTATTTTAAACCAAAATTTTCTAATATTAATCACGGGATTCTTCGCTCGTACCTCATTCAGAATGACAAATTATTTATAATCAAAACCAAACCTCAAACACTTCTATAACTCAAACCTAATTTTCCTCACTGCTTTATATCCAATCTCTTTATTCATCTCATTTTTAATTTCATCTTCCTTAAATTTAAACTCCTGCGCAAAAACCGAATTTAAAACGGCAACAGTCAAAGTGCCGTCTTTATATTTAATAGCTTGAGATTTTTCAGCAACTTCTTTGGTAAAAATTTCTTCAACAACCTTGTTCCAAAAACCGCAAACTTGATAAGCCTCAACTTGCTTCCCGAGCCCTGCTTTATTAATTGATTTTTTGAGATCGCCACCGATTTGAAGAAGCATATTAAAATATTAATAATTTTGATTACAAAATTTCACGTCTGTCTAAGCCCGAACTGGCATAATCACATATATAAAAGCGCTATCTTTTGCGGAAACTAAAACTGTTGGTGAATTTTCATCATTAACTTTTAAGGAAATATTATCACCCTCAACACTGTTAAGTCCATCAATAAGGGATTTGTGATTATAAAAAATACTTAAATCTTTTTCTTTAACTGCTGTTGCTTCTTTATTTATTTCAATCTCAACTGGAATTTTGGTATTATTATTTCCTAAATCGCTTGTTTCTGCATTTATTTCTAAATTTTTGGAAGTTAAGGAAAATTTAAATTCTACACTATTATTTGAAATATTAGAAAACAAGCTAGCCACTTTAATTGCTTTCATGGCTTTATTTTTTTCAGAATTAATTTTTAGTCTAAACTCTGTAGGAATAATTTGTTTATAATCAGGATATTTTCCTTCTATTAAACGAGAGATTATACTTGCATTTCCAAACTTAAAAAGAATTTGTCCTTCTGCAATAATAACTTCAACAAAATTATCCTCTTCGTCAATATCTCTAACAAG
>JAGLJF010000040.1 GCA_023142595.1 Minisyncoccota bacterium
GTGATCCTGATTGTGTTAATATGGGTGTTCCAGGTGCCTGCCCAAACATCGATGATACTGCAGGATTAATTCCGTGTGGCAGAAATTATAATGATCTTGATACAACATGGGATGAATGTGCTCCTTGTAATCTTTGTTCTGTGATTTTAATGAGTCAGCTAATTATTGAATTTATGGTAAAGCTTGCTGGCGTAGCGGCAATGATTGCCATCGCAATCGGTGGATTTTTATATATGTTTGCCGCTGGAAAACAAGGCGCAATTGACACAGCAAAATCTATGATAAAATATGTTCTTATTGGATTTATTATCGTTTTCATTGCTTGGGCACTAATTGATACGGTTTTGACAATGTTTGGTTACATTGATCCCATTGGCGGTGAATGGTATGAGATAGATTGTTGATTACATTTTTTGTAGCTGTTTTAAAATATAGAAAATTAAATATTTTGATAAGATATTATTAAGATAGTAAAAACAAATAACACAATAAAAATGGTTTTAAAAAATATTGATAGAATAATAAGAATTACTTTTTGTTTTTTTATTGTCATTTTATTGTCATTTTTTATTATACCAAAAGAAAATGCATTTGCTGGATATTATGAAATAGTTGTTGGTAGTGGCGCTGGCGCTGCTGTTGGCGCTATTCCTGTGATTACGATAGACACAACTAATGTCATTAAAATTGAAACACTTAATAATTTATTTGACGATAATGGCTATGTTACACTTACTTCCCCTACTGGTCTTGTTACAACTCCTGCTAGCATGAGAACAATTTTTGCCTGTGGAGATAGATCTTTTGCTAACGGAGATGTGACAAGTGATTTTCCTGAGTTAGGAATATATACGGTTACTACATCAGCATGGTGTGGTTGTGGAGCTGGTTGTCACTCTGATGTTAAATTTGGAATTACAACGCTAGGTCCTCCAACCTGTATTATTACTGCAACCCCTAATTCAATTGACAGAGGAAATTCATCCGTTCTAACATGGTCACAAACAGATGCGAATACTATTACATTTGATGATGGCACGGGTTCTATTCCCATAACAGTCGGATTTGTTATTCCGCCAGTTTCGCCAAGTATGCCTACAACCTACACTATTGCTGTTTCCAATACTATTGGCAATGATACTTGTTCGACAATCGTAGATTTTAACCCTACGTGTTCTCTAACCGCAACTCCATTAATATTTTCTGGGATGGATTCAAATTTAAACTGGACAACGGAAGATGCTGTTAGTGTAGCACTCAACGGAAACTCTGAAAGCTTAAATGGCAGTACAATTGATCCGGGTTCTGCAAATTCACCTTATACATTAATTGCCACTAATTCTGTCGGAGCAACTGCAACTTGTAATGCGTCAACTCTTGTATCTCCTTGCGAGAAAGGACTTGTTCCTTGTGGAAGATTGTGCGATGCTCCTGAAACCATTTGGGATGATACTGAGTCTTGCGAGGTTTGTCATGGAATACTACTTATGAATCAAGGAATGAATTTTTTGATTCAATTAGCGGGAATTGTAGCTGTCCTAGCTTTAGTTGTTGTTGGCTTTTTGTATATAACATCTGTTGGAAATCCTGAAAGAAAAAATTTGGCAAAAACTTCTTTTAAGTGGGTTATTATTGGGTTTATAATAATATTTCTTTCTTGGTTGATAATTGATTTTATACTTGTTGCTTGGGGGTTTTTAGATCCACTTGGAGGAAAGTGGAATGTTATCTGTGATTAAAATAGTTAAATTATTATGCTGTTACATTGTTTTCGCGTTTCTTTCAAATTATAATAATAGAATAGTTTGTTACTGTCTTTAAGAATATAATAACCAAAAAAATTCAATAATCAAATTTCAGGAAGTTTGATTGTTTTTATTATTCCTTGTATTCTTGCATTTTTTTTGACACTTTTTGTATTATTGATTTTAGCGAATTAAAAATAAAAAAATAATTAAGTTTCGTATAAACTATCATTACTATCTTTACATATAGTGTTAATATGTTAGAATGTTAAAATGTTGGTATGATTATATGATTTTGGGCCATTAGCTCAGTTGGTTAGAGCGCGATCCTTATAAGGTCGAAGTCCCTGGTTCAAATCCAGGATGGCCCACCAAATATAAAAAAATAGCCTAAATGCTATTTTTTGTTTTTAAAGTTGTAAGCGGAAGAAAGATTTATTGTAACGCTTTTATTTTTCTACCATAACTTTCAATGATTTCGTCTATGCTTAATAATGTTGTATCTAACTTTTCTGAAATCAGATAATCCAACATATTAACTAAAACTTGATCACTTTTAGCAGTATCTGGATGCTCCCAGCTTTTTGCTGTCAAAACTTGGCTTGCAAAAACACTTCTTGCCCCATCATATTCATCTCGTTGTTTCTGTGCAAGTTGCAAGTTGGCAGCTGGTCTATCAGTTTTGTCTAGATAAAGTTTTACATTTTCTTCTTCAGTCGCAAAATTCAGAAATTCCCAAGCCAAAGAATAGCAGTCAACTTTTTCTTCTGTACGGCATGGAGAATTTGATGGCACAACCGGTGACCAATATTCAGCATAATTAGCCTTGTTATTTTTATCAAGCTGAGGAGCAGGAGCTATCTTATAATTGATTTCTCCTTGAGTTTTTTCTTCAACATTTTCGATCATTCGTGAATAATTAATCATCATAGCGGCTTTGTTTTGCGTAAATGCATCTATGGAGTACATCCAGTTTTCATTCCATGTATAAAATCTTTTTGTTGGATTGGTAAAGCTTGTATAATATTTGATAGAGTCTTTGCTTTCTTCGTTTGTGAAAGAAAGAAATCTTGTTTCATTTTTATTCATATTATTTTGCATCGCTAGGAGAATAATAATATCTTGACTGCTGTTTACATTCCATCCTCCTCCAAATGTAGCTCCCGCTATTTCAAGCTGTCTAATAACAGGACTTGTTGTACTTTCTTTTTTAAAGCGTCGTAATTTTTCAACGTAATCTTTAAATTCATCCCAGTTTTCAGGAGGTTTTGTATATCCTGCTTGAAATAACATATCTTCATTATAAAATAGTGCAAGAGTATCGACATAAAGAGGGAGGGAATATATTTTTCCATCTGGAGTTGTGAAATCATCAACAGTAACTTTTGCAAATGTATTTCTGTATTGCGCTAAAGTTATTGTATTTTTAGGAGCAGGCAGTAAGCCGTCTTTATATTCTGGAAGCCAAGGATTGAATAACATAAAAATATTAGGACCTTCGCCATCAAATTGCAATTCTTTTACTTTATCTTGATAATCTCCAGATAAAGCTTTATATTTTATTGTTACATCTAGAAATCCATTTTGTTCCAATTTTTTATAGGTATTAAACTTGTCAAAGATTTCCTGCCAATCTCTTTGAGTGTCAAAAGGACCTACAAAATTCAAAGTTACTTTTGGTTGATCTTCTGTTTGCGGTTTTGCGCCTGGACATTTTTCTAGCGGTGGGCAGCCTATAGTAAACCAAGCAATCAGAAAAATAAAAAATAAAATTCCAATAATTAAAACTATTTTTGGTTTAGTCATTTTTTGGATGATTAAAATTTATAAAGATTATGATTTTTTATCGAATCACTGAAAAAACCATTCCATAATGATTACTTCCAGCGTTAATAGTTTTTATTGCCTTGAGTCCATTTCTTATAGCAAGTTTTTTAATATCATTTTCGCTTAAGCAATGTTCAAATTTAGGTCCCATAGGAATTTTATTTGGAATCCAGTCAATAATGACAATTTTTCCGTCATCTTTTGTAATCCTTTTAGCCTCATTCAATACGGAGTCATAATCATTTGTTTGAAATAATATATTTGCCAAAATAACAAAATCAGTCGACTTGTCTTCTATCTCTAAGCTTCCTTTGGCTTCGACATTAGCTCGAATAGTCGTTATGTTTAAAAGTCCGTAAAGTTTTGCTTTACTCGAAACAGATTCAAGAGAACTGTTCAAAACATCGATCGCATAAACTTTTCCGCTATTTTTTACTATTTTTGCAATAGGAATTGTGAAATAACCAGCCCCACAACCAAAGTCAGCAACAGTCATACCGTCTTTGATATTAAGATCTTCAATAATACTGTCTGGATTCATTAGCCCCCCACTACCGATTTGATTTATTTCTCCCGAGTTGTTTTGGTTGTAATCCATATTTTTGTTTTTAGTTGTTTGAGTATGATATAAAATATTTTTTATAATTTTTTCCCTAATTTAATTAATTCTTTTTCTTTTGATTTTCCATTATCGTGAAGAGCATAAATTTTATTAATTATTTTTAGCCCTAATAAATCACAATAATTCTCCATTGCTTGTAAACAATTGTTGGCACTTTCTTGTTCTTTTTTATGCCATTTACATTTTCCATTTTTATCAAGTTCAACATATTCTTCGAAATTAGCAGAGGTTAGCAATACTACTTTTTTATCTGCTAATTTTTTGGAAAAATAAAAAGGGAGCGTTCTATCAAAAAAGTTTTTCATTATTCCGCTGACATTGGCAAAATATGTCGGACTACCTAAAATAATTAAATCTGCTTTTTCTAGTTTTTCGCATATCTCTTGCATGTTATCTAAAATAATACACTTATAATCTTTATGACAGCTTCTACAATCATTGCAGGAACTTATTTTTAATTTTGCAAGATTTATTATTTCAAATGGCTGATTTGTTGCTTCAAGTAAAGTTTTCAGCATATAATGTGTATTTTGTTTTCTGGGGCTTCCAGATATTCCAACGATATTCATACTTTTTTATAATTTTAATTTTTCAACTGAAGAATTAATAACAGATGATACTGATTTTGTTGGATTATTTTGTAAATATTTTTTTACCATATCCAGTCCCAAAGCATATCCAGTCCATCTCGGAAGTTGAAGTTTTTTTGATCCTGTCGTGAACCAATTTTCATAATCCGCATAAGTCATTTTTTGATTGAAATTTTTTATCGCTTTTTTCATAAGTTTTTCTTTGTCTTTTTCAGAAAGTGAAATTGACCAAATTGGAAAATCGCCCGTAATTTCATAAGCAAAATAATCAGCCAGTCCTTCAGAAAACATACTTTCCAAAAGAGATTTACCAAAAATTTTTACACCTGCTTGACGACGTATGGCATGATGTAATTCATGAGATAAAGTTCTTTCAATAATCTTTTTCGTATTTTTTTGAAAAGATGGATGAGAATAATCAATACTAATTTCTACAAAATTTTCTGATGGACAGTAGCCTCCAACTCCATCAACATCTTGAAGATATTCTGGATTTACACTTTCTTTTATGACAATATCAACATTTTGCAGTACTATTTTTCTACTAACTTTTCCAATTACAGACATTGCAGTTTTTTGAAGAACATTTTTGCACGGTGACAAATTTCCAGATGCGTTTAGAATATGTACTTTTACATTCATAATTTGTTTTATGATTTTAGATTTGTCATTTAAATCTAAACAATCGTTACAGAAGAAATCTTGTCTTCTTCTTTCATTTTCATAATTCTCACTCCTTGTGTTGCTCTGCCTGATTTTGAAATCTTTGAAAATGGTGTTCTGATTACTTGTCCTTTTTGTGAGATAATCAATAAATCTTTATCAAGTTGTGTTTCATTTATTACTCTCGAGCTCACAAGATTTCCAGTTTTGACATTAACAATTGCTGCTTTTGTTCCGCTTCCTCCTCTGTGTTGAGTTTTATAAAATTTGAGTTCGCTTAATTTTCCAAATCCATTTTCGGAAATTGTGAAGACAAAAAGTTTTTCATTTTTGGAATCTGAGACAATATCCATACTAGTTACGATACTGTTATTTTTCAATTTTATAGCGTGCACTCCAGCAGCGCTTCTGCCCATTGCTCTGATATCTTTTTCTTTGAATCTAATTCCTTGACCTCCAGAAGAAGCAATCATAACTTCGTTGTTTCCGTTACTTGGCTTGACCCATCCTAATTCGTCATCTTTTTTGATTGTGATGGCAATTAATCCTGATCTTCTAACATTGGCAAATTCTGAAATATCTGTTTTCTTTATTATACCATTTTTTGTCGCCATAACAAGAAATTTAATATTTTCTTTTTTGCTAATTGAGATGACAGTTGTCACAATCTCATCCGGAGAAAGTTGAAGAAAATTAACAAGAGCCTGTCCCTTGCTCGTTCGGGAGCTTTCTGGAATTTCATAAGTTTTTGTTTGAAATACTCTTCCAAGGTTTGTAAAGAATAAAAGACTGTTATGAGTGTTTGTTATAAAGAAATGTTCAACGATATCCTCTTCTTTCATTGAAGCTCCGATAACTCCCTTACCTCCTCGATGTTGAACATGATAGGTTTGAGAATCCATTCTCTTTATATAACCTTCTTTAGTGAGGGTCACAATTACATCTTCATCGGGAACTAAGTCCTCATCTGAAATTTCATCAATTGCATTTTTATAAATTTTTGTTCTTCTATCTTCACCATATTTATCTCCAGCTTCAGTCAATTCGTCTTTGATAATTTCTCTTATTTTGGTTTTACTTTTCAAAATCGCCTCTAACTTTTTAATAATTTTTCTTTTTTCTTCCAACTCGTCTTTAATTTTCTTTCTTTCGAGCCCTGCAAGAGTTTGAAGTCTCATTTCCAAAATTGCAGATGCTTGACGATCACTGAGTTTAAATTTTTTCATTAAGTCAGCATGGGCGAGTTCTTTGGTAGGAGCCTTTTTAATTGTTTTGATAATTGAATCTATATTATCAAGAGCAATATTCAATCCTTCCAAGATGTGAGCTCGTTCTTTGGCTTTGTCTAATTCGAATTGAGTTCTGCGTTTGATAACTTTTTCGCGATGAGTGATAAAATATTCCAAAATCATTTTCAAATTCAAAACTCTTGGCTGAATTCCGTCAACAAGAGCAAGCATATTAAAATGATATGCTTTTTGTAAATCTGTTAGTTTGTATAGTTTGTTCAAAACCTTTTTGGGATAGGCGTCATTTTTCAAATCGATGACAACGCGAACTCCGTCTCTGTCTGATTCATCTCGAATATCTCTGATTCCTTCGATCTTTTTTGTTTTCACAAGCTCGGCAATCTTTTCAATTAGATTAGATTTATTTGTTTGATAAATCATTTCCGTAGCAATGATTTGAAATTTACCCTTATTATTTTCTACAATTTCAACTTTAGCTCGTATATTCATTTTTCCTCTTCCTGTAGAATAGGCATTGACTAAATCTTTTTGTCCGTAAATAATCCCACCAGTTGGAAAGTCAGGTCCTTTTACGGATTGCATCAAGTCTTCAATAGTCGCATCTGGATTGTCGATTAGAGTGGTTGTTGCTCCGATAAGTTCATTGAGGTTGTGAGGAGGTATGTTTGTTGCCATTCCAACTGCAATTCCCATGACACCATTGAGCATTAATTGAGGAATTTTTGCAGGAAGAACGGATGGTTCTTTGTGGCTTTTATCGTAATTATCAACAAAATCAACTGTGTTTTTGTCAATATCAGAAAGCAATTCTTCCGCGATTGGTTTGAGTTTACATTCGGTATATCTCATCGCAGCCGCGCTGTCACCATCCATAGAGCCGAAGTTTCCTTGTCCGTTAACGAGAGGATATCTCATTGAAAAATCCTGCGCCATTCTTACCAAGGATTCATAAACAGCCGTGTCACCATGTGGATGATACTTACCGAGAACTTCTCCAACAACCGTTGCCGATTTTTTGAATTTTGCTGTAGATTTCAAGCCAACGCTATTCATAGCATATAAAATTCTTCTGTGAACTGGTTTGAGTCCGTCACGAACATCAGGTAGAGCTCGAGAAACAATCACGCTCATCGCATAGTCAAGATAGCATTCTTGCATTTCACTGACAATCGTTTTATTTTCAATTTTTCCTTGAGTATCTCTTTCTTTAATTACTTCTAATTTTTCATTTTTCTTCATATATGATTTATTTATTTTAAGTTAATGAAATTTATTTTTTAAACCGAAGTATAAAAAATAGAAAAATATCAGCAAAAATTTTGCTTATATTCTTATTTATCTAAACTATAATAATATAAAATTTCTCCATCTTTGGCATCAATATAATAATTGTCATTCTGAAACGGTTCGGAAATGACATTTATTTTCCAGGCTAAGCGATAATCTGTTGGATGTTTTTTTATAATATTTTTATAAATTACTAAGCTCGAATTTTTAAATTCTAAGTTTTCATTATTCAATTTAGAAATAATCTTGTCTTGCGCTTTTTTGATTTCAATGCTTGGCGTGATAGCAATATTCATATCTTTATTATAATTAGAAACAAAATCTGTAACTTTTCTATCGGCATCATCTATCGTAAGTGATATTTTATTTTCTTCTATCAAGAGATCTTTGTAATATTGTTGATATTCTAAGTGCCAAGTATTTTCTTGTTTCTCAATCTGTTTAATTTTTAAATTATCGTAAGTTTTTTTTGAAAGATTTTCTTCAATGTATAATTTTGCAATTTCTTTTATCTGGGTTTGTTCATTTTCGTTAATAATCCCTGCTTTAAGATTATCAATTTTATTCATCGTGGAATCTAGTTCATTTAATTCTGTTTCAATATTTGGAAAAGGAGGAAGTGTAATTTTATTAAAATCGTTACCTAAAGTTTTCTTATTGTTAAGACTGGAAAACCATCCTCCAATAATAAAAATCATAAAAAAAATCGACAAAATCCAGACAAGCTTTGTTTTTTCATCTTCAGGTTTGGCTTGAAGATTTTTAATGCTTTTGATAATTTTCTTTTTCATTTATTCTTGTTTCGGAATTTACTATACAGAATGCAAAACTTACAGGCTGAAATATAAATTCTAAATTTATTATAATTTTTTTAAGCAATTTTCATAATTGTAATTTGTGCTTCTTCTTGAGGAAGGTCTTTCTTTTTTATACTGAATTTATCTACCGCGTCATTCGGAGAAATTCCGTGTTCTTTGGAAAAATTATTAACATCATCAAGTTTTAATAAATCTCCAGCGACTCCTTGAATTTTATAATGCATTGGAATAACAATTCTTGGTTCAATCTGGCTTATTATATTATTTGCTTCTTTCCAGTCAATAGTAAAAACTCCGCCAATTGGAATAAAAAGAATATCAATTTGACCAATTTTTTCAAGTTGATTGTCTTCAAGACTTTTTTGTCCAAAATCTCCAAGATGACAAATATTTATATTTTCCATTCCAATTACAAATATAATATTAGACCCTCTTTTTTTACCGTTTTCGTTGTCGTGGTAAGATTCAACCCCTTTCACAGTGACTTTCTTGATTTCATATTCTCCTGCGCTATCAACCAAAAAAGGATCGCCTTTAAGGGTTTGAAAATTATTGTGATCGTAATGATCATGGCTAACTGTCACAATATCGGCGCTTCCAAAAGGAGGTTTTAGTCCAGTTTTTTTGTTAAATGGATCAGTAACTAAGACAGTCTCTTTGCTTTGTAATTTAAAACAACTTTGACCATACCATGATATATTCATATTTGATATATATTAATATTTTAAGATATTAATATTCCAACATAGTAGAATCTGTATGTTCGTTAGAATATCAATATGTTTATACATTAGCATAAAACAGACCCTTTGACAATATTGAAATAATAGATTATACTTTAAACACATTAGCTTGAGTAAATTCAGTTGTTTTTGTAAATAGCTGTTTTTGTTTACTAAAAGCTAAAATCCAAAAAAGAAAGGAGAAAACTCATATGACAGATACTGTCAAAAAAACAAATGAGCAATCAGAAATGGAGGTTTTACTAAACGACAAAGATGCTCCAAAAATTCCTACTGTTGGTGAAACAATCAAAGGAACTGTAATCGAAATAGGAAGTAGTATAATTTATGTTGATCTTGGTCCAATCGGAGCTGGAGCAATATATGGTTATGGAAAATTTGATGGTTTGACTATATTTAAGGACTTAAAGAATGGAGATTCTATTGCTGCGACGGTCACTGACCTTGAAAATGAAGATGGTTATGTTGAAATGTCTTTGAAACAAGCTAGTTTTGAGATGGTTTGGGAAGAACTTGAACGAAAACTTGAAGAAAAAGAGATTATAACAACCAAAGTTCTTGAAGCTAATAAAGGTGGTCTTATGATTAAGATCAACAGCGTTGTAGGATTTTTGCCAGCTTCTCAACTTTCTAGTGAAAATTATCCAAGAGTTGGCGATGGCGATAAAAATAAGATTTTATCACTGTTGATGCAAATGGTTAATAAAGATGTGAAAGTTCGGATAATTGGGCTGGACAAGAACGAAGGAAAGCTTGTTGTGAGTGAAAAAGCTACTAAAACCGAGGAAGAAAAGGAAAAGGTTTCAAAATTGCAAGTCGGTGACATTGTTGATGGAGAAATTAGCGGTATAGTAGATTTTGGTGCTTTTGTCAAGTTTAGCAATAACCTTGAGGGATTAGTCCATATTTCTGAATTAGCATGGAAATTGATTGATGATCCAAGAAAATTGTTTAATGTTGGGCAAAAAGTTCAATGTAAAATCATTGGAATTGATGATTCAAGAATTTCACTTAGTATTAAAGCCCTTGAAAAAGATCCTTGGCAAGCTGTGGCTGAAAAGTATCAAATTGGACAAAGAGTTGAAGGTGAAGTTACAAAAATCAATCCTTTCGGCGCATTTATTCAGCTTGATAAGGATATTCATGGACTTGCTCATGTTTCAAAGCTTAATGAAGAGAACAAGATTGAAGCTCTTGAAGTTGGAAAGATTTATGAATTTGATATTATTTCCATTGAAGCTAAAGATCATAGATTGGGACTTAAACCAATTTTAAAAGAGAAGAAAAAAGAAAAAGAAGCGAAGAGTGAGAAAGAAGAAAAAAGTGAAAAAGATGAGAAAAAGGATGAAAAAGAAGAAATAACAAAGAAAGAATAGATAAATGTGGATAACTTGTTGACAAATAAAAGATGACCTGTGATTTTATTTGAGAAAATCTGGGTCATTTTTTATTTTTAAGAAAGTAATTATTGGCTAATATTAGACAAGAATAAGGATTTTGATTGAATGCTTGACCTGTATGAATTTTTGTGCTATACTGTGAATACAAGTCAAGAATGATCTTTAAAAAATAAATCTTCAATCAAAATACAGAGTCAAAAGAAGACTGTTTGTAAAACTTTTATAAATATGTTGTAACCAGTCTTCTCTTTGCTGATTTCATCGCTTTCCCATCAAAAATTTTAAAAATAAAAATAAAAAAATTAAAATTAAAAAAAATATAAAAAATATTAAAAAAGGGAAATGACGAGAAAATGGTTGGGGAAAAAGTTCTTTTAAACATAAAAGAACTTAAAATGATCTTTGTTTACAAATAATCATTTGGTATCTGTGGATGTATTTGAACATTAAGTTTAGTGTTCTGGTATATCTGCAGATACTCTTATCTCTTTGATTTTCACCCTTTCAAAGGGAAAATGATTTTAATCAAAGATTTAAGAGTCATACTCATGCATATATTATCAAAAACGGCATTACAGTATGGCTTTTTTATTGTCTAAATTATATTTTTGAGTCAAGAAACGTCATCTTTTCGGATATTTGTCAATTTGTCATTCTGATATTTTATGTAGAGATGCGATTAATCGCATCTGTGGATGTTCAATTCTCACGATACAATTTCCTCCACATTCAAACGCGATAAATCGCGTTTTTATAAAGAATTTTTGTATTGCCTCAAATCGAAAGTAATGCTATCATATAAGTACAGTTAGGTTGTATTTTTTATGTGAAATAATTTTTAAATTTGAAAAATATGAACGATAGAAATAATGAGAAATTAAAGAATATTAAAATCAAATTAATTGAGAAAAAGAAATCTATTATTGCTCAATTACAAAAATTTGCGAAAAAAAATAAGAACATTAAAGATGATTATAAAACCAATTTTCCTGATTTGGGAGATCATGCTGATGAAAACGCTGTCGAAGTTTCTGATTATGCGAGCAAGCTTTCTGTGGAACATGATTTGGAAAGTGAATTGAAAAATATTGAAGGAGCGTTGAAAAAGACTTCCGAAAACACTTATGGGATTTGTTCTATTTGTGGGGAAAAAATTAATCCAAAAAGACTGGAAGTTATGCCTGAAGCAAATTTATGCATTAAGTGTGCTGAGAAAAAGAGATAGTTAATTGTAGTGACAGGAAAGTTACAAACATAATATGATTTAAATGATGCTTTTGAGATATAAAAAACAGCAAGGATTCAAAATGATTTTGATGTCACTGGCTGTTTTATTTTTTGATCAAATTGGAAAGTTTTTAGTCCTGAATGATATTAGCGGATTTTCTTTATATACAAATTATGAAATTCCATTAGGAGTGCCATTTGATCTTCATTTGTTGTTTATAGCACTTATAACCGTTATTGTTCTTTTCAAGAGAAAACTTTTTTCAAAATGTGATGACATTTCAATCATTGCTTTCTCTCTTTTAATTGGAGGAATTATAAGCAATTCTTTTGATAGATTTTTATACGGATTTGTAATTGATTACTTTATTTTTTTTAATTTATTTGTTTTTAATCTTGCTGATTTATCAATTTTTTTTGGTCTATTAATAATAAGCTGGAAAATTTTCCGAAAATAAGGTAGAATAAGGTTGTTAGTAAGTAATTTATAGTTAACAAATAAAAAGACACGACTTGCTGTCGTGTTAAATGAAACATTGTCTATTTATTTCCCGCAAAGCTTTTTCGAATCCTCTTTTTTGACCATCAAATTCGATGGAACGCTCGAAAATACCATGTTTACTTCTGTATGCTTTTTGTTTATTGGTTAAATCAGAAATTTTTTCTCCTAAGTCAATCTTTGTCAGGTTCAGTCCTTTTAGATAGGCTTCATACTCTATCTTTGACTGGTCTTTGTATATGCTTTTCTGTAGCATATAAGCCTCTCTTAATAAAACAGCTATAATGATTATACATAGTATCATTATAAGTGGTATTAGCCATTTCAAAAATTCAATGATCATTTCAATTTCCATTTTCAAACCTCCTGTTTATTTTTAACAATAAATAGTGTAATTGTCAATGTTATTATATATTTCAGAGTTAATTATTTTTATATTGTTATTGTTAATAAAAAATGTCTAAAAAATTTCTAATATTAATATTATTTATAAGCCTTATCATTTCTGGGTCTGGGTATTTTTTGTTTAAATCATATCCAAATTTTAAGGTGCCTCAAGTTGAGAATGATCGAATTGTGGAAGTGGAGTTGGAGTTTTGGGGGCTTTGGGATAATTCTGATGATTGGAAAAAAATAATTGAAAAATTTGAAAAGAAAACATATAAATTTGATGGACAGAAAGTGAGAGTTGCGATAAATTATACAAAAAAAGATTTTGCTTCATATCGAGAAGATATTGAAAAGGCGAAAGAAAAAAACAATAATCCAAATATTTTTTATATAAATAATAATTGGTTTAGTGATTATAAAAAAGATTTGGAACCATTAAGCGGAAATTCAGCTTATACAGAAGAATATGATTTTCTTAGTTATGATGATGTTTTGGATATTTTCCCGGCGAAGACAATGATTGATTTTGTGGATGATAATTTGCTTTATAGCATTCCGTTATATACAGATTCTCTTGCTTTATATTATAATAAAGACTTATTTCAAAAAGCAGGAATTGAAAATCCTCCGAAGTCGTGGACAGAGCTTAAAAATGATGCTGTGAAGTTAACTGTTTTTGGGAAGAAGGATAGCATAACTCAATCTGGAGTAGCTTTTGGAACTGGTAAAAATGTAAATCGTTCATCTGATATACTTTCTCTTTTGATAATGCAAGGAGGAGGAAAAGTGATTGATGGAAATGGCGAGGTGGATATAAACAAGGAAATTGAAATTAATACAGTAGAAGGTCTTGAAAAAAGAAATCCAGGAAAAAGGGCTATTTCTTTTTATTCTGAATTTTCAGACCCTCGGAAGGAGATTTATTCGTGGAATTCTGATCAGCAAAATTCAATTCAATCTTTTGCCGACAGAAAGTCGGCAATGATGTTTGGATATAGTTATCAAATTCAGAATTTATTGTCTTTGAAGCCTGATTTGGATTATGCAGTTGCGCCAATGCCTCAGCTTGAAAATTCAACTGTTATAAATTTTTCAAATATTTTCTCTCCCGTTGTTTCAAAAGATAATAATTGCAAAGTTGATGTTGCGGAATTATCTGACAAAATCGATTGTAGTAAAATTGCTTGGAGTTTTTTGAGCTTTGCAACGAATAAAGAAAATTCTGAAATATATTTGGATTTAACAAATAAGGCTGCTGCGAGAAAAGATTTGATTCAAAAACAGATTCAAGATGATAGTCATATTGGTGTTTTTGCATCTCAAGCCGAGAGTGTTGTTTCTTATAATAAGTTTAGTGACGAGATTGATGATATTCTGGTTAATATGTTAGATGAAATAAACTTGGATCGAGAAAAAATTGATGAGAAAATTGATGAAGTTGTAGAGAAAATTGAGGCGTTGAGGTAAATTTTTTAGGAATTGCAGATGCTAGATAATTCGCTGACAGAATTTACTTAAATTCTGTCATTCTGAATTCATTTCAGAATCTATCGTCTGCTACCACTAATTTTATGATTTATAGGTAAATCAAAACCTACACTATAAAAGATCCTGAATCAAGTTCAGGATGACAAAGCAAATAAAATAATTAATAAAATTTATGATACAATTGATTACATTTACTGATGGTGGGTCTCGTGGAAATCCTGGACCAGCTGCTTGCGGTGCGGTTATAAAAAATAAAACTGGAAAAATAATCCTGCAATGTTCAAAATATATTGGAAAAACGACAAATAATCAAGCAGAATACGGAGCATTAATTTTGGCGTTAGAAGAAGTGTTGAAACTTTACAAAAAAGAAAAAAAACAGATAGACTTGAAATGTTATCTTGATAGCGAGCTTGTAGTCAAACAATTGAAAAAAGAATATCGAATGAAAAATGAAGGATTAAAACCACTTTTTTATCAAGTTTGTGATTTAATTTTTAATTTTAATTCTGTGAAATTTTTTCATATCCCTAGAGAAGAAAACAAATTGGCGGATAAGTTAGTGAATATTGAGTTGGATAAAATAAGATAGAGATTTTTTAATGTCATTTTAGAGTTAAGCAATAAAATTTCGTGATTACTTTGTATAAAATTATAATTTAGAAAAATAACAAACTATAAGAAACAAAGATACAAACAAATTCAAGATTTGAAAAATTGGAAGAAATTGAAATAAAAAAAGAAGAGATCATCTCTTCCTAAATATTCTATTTTCATGTTGATTTACTTTTGTTCAGGGCGATATATACACTTAAACATGTAAGGACAATCCCTATAGAGTAAGGAACAAAAAAAGACTCGTCTGGGATTGTGCCTTTCAATAAAAGATAAATCATTGAAACGGACAAAATCGCTCCTAAAACTGAAAGTATAACTTCTTTAAGATATTTACTATGTTTTATATTTATTAACATTCTATTGTTTTTTGTCAATAATAAAAAACCTAAAATGAAAATTGCTTTAGTTCACGATTATCTAGTACAATATGGGGGAGCGGAAAGAGTTTTGGAGGCTTTTACGGAGATTTTTCCGAAAGCTCCGATTTTTACTATGGTTTATGATAAGAAATTGATGAGCGGTGCCTTCGAGAATAAAAAAATCAAAACTTCTTTTTTGCAAAAAATTCCTTTTGTTGGATCTCACCATAGACTTTTTCCACTTTTGATGCCGATGGCGATTGAGCAGTTTGATTTGTCTGATTTTGATGTTGTGCTTTCGGATTCAAATAGTTATGCGAAGGGGATTATCACGAATCCAGATACTTTGCATATTACATATTGTCATACGCCGATGAGATATGCTTGGGATGATTGTCATAAATATTTGCGTGAATTTAAATATTCAAAACTCACCAAAAAACTTGTTCCTTTTGCAATGAATTACATCAGGTTATGGGATAAGATTTCTGCTGACAGGCCAGATATATATATTGCCAATTCAAATTTTGTCTCGATGCGTATAAAAAAATATTATCACAAAAATTCTGTCGTGATTAATCCTCCAGTGAGCATGGACAATTTTCATATTTCAGATGAGATTGGGGATTATTATTTGATGACTGGAAGAGCACTTCCTTATAAAAGGTTTGATATAGTTATTAAAGCGTTTAATAAATTAGGCTTGCCATTGAAAATTATTGGCAAGGGCCCTGAAACGGATAAGCTTAAAAAAATTGCCAAAAGCAATATTGAGTTTCTCGGGTATCTTGATGACGAAGAGACGAGTCATTATTTTTCAAAATGCAAGGCTTTTATTTTCCCACCAGAAGAAGATTTTGGGATAACACCGCTGGAGGCAATGGCATCAGGAAGACCCGTGATTGCATTTGGCGGAGGAGGCGCGCTTGAAACTGTTATTGAAAATAAAACGGGAATGTTTTTTTCCGAGCAAACGGCTAATTCAATTATGGAGGTTGTAAAAAAGTTTGATAGTGAAAAATTTGATTCAGAAGAAATTCGAGAACACGCAATGAAATTTGATAAAGAGGTTTTTAAGGAAAATATTAAAAATTTTATTGAAGAGAAGTATAAGGAGTTTACTCTTTAGAGTTTTATGAAATTTTTCACGGGATTCTTCATTCCGCTATCACTTCATTCAGAATGACGGAGTAATTGTAGTTTTTGAAAAACGAAATTTTAAATACTAAATCTAAATTTATGGAATTGCAAGAATATTTTGAAATTATAAAAAGAAAATTTAAGCTGATAATCGCGATTGCTTTTGTGGTAACTTTTTCAACTTTTTTATTTTCAGTTTTACAACCTGTTAGATATGAAACATCGCTATCGCTACATTTAAGTAAGGACAGATCTCAGCAGACAAATGATTTCAAATATGATGGTTATTATGCCTTAGAGGCAAGCGAAAAAATTGCTGATTCAATTGTTCAATGGGCAAAAAGTCCAGAACTTGTGAATTCGGTTTACCAAAAAGCAGAGGTTGATGGAGGATTCGGAAGCCTAAAAAGCTATACAAAAAAGTTTTCTGTCAAAAAAATGTCACCTCAATATATTGAGGTGAAGTTTGAGACAAATAATGCCGAAGAGGCGGATAAAATTTCTGTAGCGATTACTGAAGAAATAAACAATAAAATGATAAAATTAAAAAATGACAGCGATGGAGAAGTTTCTTTTTCGGTTAATAATGAAAATCCAATAATAATTCAAAAGCAGAAAAATATATTTTTAAATTCAATAATTGGATTTATTTCAGGTATAGCTTTTGGAATATTTTTTGTGTTTTTTAGGAGATATTTTTCGAAGTAGGAGATATGTCATTCCAGAAAATTTTACCGCAAAGAGTTAAAGAAAAAATTTATCTGGAATCTAGTAAGTCTCAATAAATAATATATTTCATAAAATTCTATAAGCAAATAAAAGATTAATGAAACAAAAATAGTTTATATTATAATTCTAACAAGATGAAATAAACTGGATCCCAGATATTTATTCTCAAGCTATCGCTTCAGAATAAATTCTGGGATGACATTGGTTTTTTTATCAGTGAATTATCAAATATTTATAGGGATAACAATCATTAACAACAATCTATGATAATAGGGATTGATATTCGGATGCTTGCTCGTGGAACGAGATCTGGCATTGAAGAATACACAATTAATTTGCTTTCAAATATGTTGAAGCTGGATAGTAATATTCAATATAAGCTTTTTTATAATGGGTATAAAAAAGTTGATTTGAAATATGATTTTTTGAAACTTTTGAATGTTGAGTTGAAAGAATTTAAAATTCCAAATCGTTTGCTTGATTTTTCCTTTCAATATTTTTCTTATCCTAAGGTTGATAAGTTGCTTGGCGGAGTTGATGTTTTTTTCTCGCCACATATTTTTTCTGCACCTGTTTCAAAAAATTGTAAAACTGTGACGACTTTTCATGATTTGAGCTTTGCAAATCATAAAGAATTTTATTCTCTAGGAAAAAATTACTGGCATTTTTCGATGAATCCGAAGAAGAAAGCGCGAAAATCAGATAAGATTATTGCGGTTTCGAATTCTACAAAAAATGATTTAATGAAAATTTATAAAATAGATTTTGAAAAAATTAAAGTAGTTTATTCAGGAATTAACAAAGAACAAACAGCAGAAAACAACGAATCGGAGGTTCGAAAAAAATATAATTTATCTGAAAAGTACATTCTCTATTTAGGAACAATTGAGCCGAGAAAAAATATAGTTAGCATCATTAAGGCATTTGAAAAATTAAAATATAGTATTACGGATAAAAGTTTAAAACTCATAATTGCTGGATCAAAAGGCTGGCTTTATAAAAATGTTTTTGAAGTTGCAGAAAATTCGAAGTATAAAAAAGATATAATTTTTGCTGGATTTATTGATGATGAAGATAAAACAACTTTGTATAGACTTGCTGAGATTTTTGTTTATCCGTCTTTTTATGAAGGGTTTGGATTTCCACCTCTTGAAGCAATGCAAAATAAAACTCCTGTAATCACTTCAAACCTTTCTTCGCTTTCCGAGGCAGTGGGAGATGCGGCAATTATGGTTAATCCCTATAATATTGATGAGCTTGCTCGGGCTATGGAGAATTTATTAAGTGATGAGAATTTGAAAAATAATTTGATCGAAAAGGGAATTCAACGGACAAAAAAATTTTCCTGGCAAAAGTGTGCAGAAGAAACGCTAGATGTTTTGAAGTCTGTAAAATAATTTTTATTGCGGTGATTTCAAATAAAAAAAATCTGAAATTAATCAGACTGTGATGTATTTTTGAATTCTGATCCTATTGTCCAAGCAAACCAGCTCCACATTCCTATTATTATTAATAATAGAGCAACTCCTGTGATAAATACACTTTTTTTAGATAAAGAAGATATGCTCATTCCTAAAAGCATACTAATTACAGAAACCGTTGGTTTTACTTTTTTGATAATTGTTTCAATTGTCAAAATTATTTACCTCCATTTATAATAAAAGCATATAATAAGTTTGGAATTAAGTCAAAAAAATTGTCATTCTGAATTTATTTCAGAATCTTGTTTTTCGCTTTGTCAGAGTCTCTCGGAGAGGACTCTGACATGGGGTAAGCGTGATAGACTTATAGAATTGAGTTTTGTTCAGTGATCGTCAGAGTCCCTATCGGAGACTCTGACGAGGCGGACAAATAGTCACAGAACGACAATAAAAAATATAATTTAGAAAACTATTTTATGAGAAATAAATCAAAAACAATTGGTATTGATGCGCGGATGTATGGATACGCGCAGACTGGAATTGGAAATTATATTAGACATCTTTTAGAATATATTTTCAAACAGGACACAGAAAATAATTTCGTAATTTTTTTGATGCCAGATGAATATGATGATTTTATTTTGCCAAATGAAAGAATACGAAAAGTGAAAGTTTCGGCAAAGTGGTATAGTTGGAAAGAACAATTTTTATTTCCATTTCAATTATACAAAGAAAAATTAGACTTGATGCATTTTACACATTTCAATTCTCCGATATTATATTTCCGAAAATCGATTGTTACGATTCACGATGTGACGCCGTTTTTCTTTCCTGGGCATAAAATGAAGTCTTTGGTTAGGAAAATTGGGTTTCGAGCGGTATTTTTTTCTTCAGTTAAAAAAGCGACAAAAGTTATCGCAGTATCTCAAAGCACGAAAAATGATATTGTGAAACATTTCAAAATTAAGAAAACAAAAATCAAAGTCGTTTATGAAGGAGCTGATGAGCAGTTTCGAGTTATAAACAATGATGAAGAAATTGAAAATTTTAAGAAAAAATATAATATTACTAAACCGTATATTTTCTATACTGGAGTTTGGCGAAATCACAAAAATCTTGTAGGATTGATTGAGACTTTTGGGATTTTAAAGAAAAAATATAATTTTGACTATAAGCTTGTTCTTGGAGGTAAAGAAGATCCGTATTATCCAGAAGTACGAAAAACTTGGGAAGAGTTGGGACTTGGAGATGATATTATTCGGACTGGATTTATTAATCAGAAAGATATTCCACTATTTTATAATGTGGCGAAAGCGTTTGTTATCCCTTCTTTTTATGAAGGATTTGGGTTAATTGGTCTTGAGGCAATGGCGTGTGGAACTCCTGTGATTTCTTCAAACACGACAAGCTTGCCAGAAGTTTTAGGCGATGCGGCGGTAT
Source organism: Minisyncoccota bacterium (assembly GCA_023142595.1). Lineage (GTDB taxonomy): Bacteria > Patescibacteriota > Minisyncoccia > JAHIHE01 > JAGLIN01 > JAGLLA01. The sequence continues at coordinate 20,257 of JAGLJF010000040.1, forward strand.
ATTTTGATCCAAAAAATCCTGAAGAAATGGCGGAAAAAATAAGACTGGTTTTAACTGATGAAAAGTTGTATAATAAATTAAGAAAAAAAGGTTTTCAGCATCTTGAAAAATATGATTGGGGAAAAATGGGAATTGAGACGATGGGGATTTATGAGGGAACTTTGAGATAAAAAAAATAGGAAAATGTGTATTCACTTTCCTGGCTTAGCATCGAATGCAGCTAGATTTATGGTTTCATTGTTTTGTCAAAGATTTCTCCCGCGTCTCCTATTTCCTTTGTCATGGCTATTTCGGGTGGTACTTTTGATAAAAGTTCTTCTTTGTGTTTTTTGTTTATTTTTTTGATGAGTCTTTGGCAGAAATAATAACAAACTGCATATCCACATATAAATCCGATTAAGAATGTTATTGCAATAACAGCATTAATCTCCATATTTATCCTCCTTTTAAAACATCATATTTATTACAATATAATCATTATTAATATAAAAGTTAATTTTTTGTTATTCTGAGTGAAACAAAGAATCTCGAAACTACGCGCGAAGAACTTAATTACGGGATTGCCACTGTCGTGTCTCTATCGCAATGACATAAAATATTTGTCATTTCGACTGGAGCGAAGCGAGGTACGAGCAAGCGGAACGGAGAAATCACTTTAAATCTCACATAAGGAAATTTTGAAAAACTAATAAATTTTAATTTTAGAATTTATTTTTTGAATTAAATCCTAGATTTCCTTTTGCAAGGGAATGACAAAAACTGCGTTTTTCAGAGGTTTTTATATTATTTTGCATAGTAAAGTTTACAGATTTCTCAATTGTTAAGACTTACTTTGGATGAAATTGGTTTTGTGTGGTAATATGTTTTTTGCATAATTCACAGACTTTATCTTTAGAATAAAATTGTATATAAGCTTAAATATACTTTTAAACAATGGATATAATTTCAAATAAAAAATCAAAACTTCTCTATCAAAGAGGGGATATTACGAATAAAGGCGTTGTTGATTTACGTCGGTTTTCTGATGAGAAAAAAAGAAAAAGTGTATTTGTAAAAAATTCAAATAATACGTTTTGTGAAATTGTTCGAAGGAAAAAAAATATAGAATCAGAAAAAACTGGCGAAAAATCTGGCATAAAGCAAGAAGATGTTTTGAGAAATGCGGATTTGTCGTTGAAAAATTCAAGTGATGCATTTGATAGAATTTCTAAAAAAGACTTTGATATTGGGGTTAATAATTTTAAGAGAGAGCGAGATTTTGAGATATCATCTGTATTGTCTATAAATGAAGATCATAATTTGTCTAAATTAGAAAATGGAAAGATTGAGAATAAACAAGATTTTGTTGCAAGCGAGAAAATTGAGAAAGCAGAAAATTTTTCCTCGGATTATATTGATGGAGCAAAACCTAAAATTAACTTTTCTTTTTTATTAAATAAATCTTTTGCTTCGTTTGTTCTTGTGTCTTTTCTGATATCATCTTTTGTTTTTTCCCTTTCATTTTTTCAAAAAGAAATTGAAGAAAAGGGACGAATTATGGGAGTTGGAGTGGAGGCTTTTGATAGCTTGAAACAAGCAGGTCAGTCAGTTGCTGATAATGAATTCGATGAAAGTTTTGGCGCATTTGAGGATGCCAAACTCAATTTTTCTGAAGCGAAAAGATTGACTGATGAGCTTGGGCTGGGATTGGCGGGAGTTATAAATGCTTTGCCAATAAATACGCCATTTTCTACTGCGAAAAATGTTTCAGATACAGGAGAAAACATTGCAATTGCAGGAGAAAATATTGCAAAACTTTTGGATGAGATTTCACAATTGGATCAAAATAATTTTTCTTCTTCGTCAATTTCTGGTTTTGGGATTATAATCGATGATATTGCAATTAATTTAAGACAAGCAGAAAATAACATATCTTTGATAAACGTAGATTATGTCCCTGAAGGAATGAGAGAAAAAATGGAACTCGTTCAAAAAGAATTACCTATAATAGTTGATAATTTGGAAAACTTGTCTGAAGATTTTGGAGTTTTGACGGAAATTATCGGAGACAAGAAACCACAGAAATACTTGTTATTGTTTCAAAATAATAGTGAGATGAGGGCAACAGGAGGATTCATTGGAAGTTATGGAATTTTGAATATGGAAAATGGAAAAGTTGAAAACATATTTATTGATGGAATCTTTAATCCTGATGGACAGTTGAAAGAAAAAATTGTTCCGCCAATGCCTATTCAAAAAATCAGCGCGAATTGGAGTATGCATGATGCAAATTGGTTTGCTGATTTTCCAACTAGCGCTCAAAAAGTTGCTTCTTTTTATGAAAAAACTGGAGGACCTACGGTTGATGGAGTAATTTCGTTTACGCCAAATGTCATTGAAAAAGTTTTACAAATTACTGGACCGATTCGAATGGATGAATATAATACGACAATTGATTCTGAGAATTTTCTTTCTGCGTCGCAAATGCAAGTTGAAGAATTATATGACAAGCAGGAAAATAAACCGAAGAAATTTTTAGCTGATTTGATGCCGATCATATTTGAAAAAATGTTTAATAATGAAGGAATGAGTAAGCAGGAAAAAGTTCAAAGATACTTGGATTTCATTAATGTCGTTGAAGAAAGTTTGAAAGAAAAACATATAATGTTTTATCACAGAGATTCTGAAATCGAGAATATGATTTTGAAAAGAGGTTGGGGGGGGCAAGTTCTGAATTCAAGTGGCGATTATCTAAGTGTTATAAATAGTAATATAAATGGGTATAAAACAGATGCGGTTATTGAGGAAAGTATTGATCATCTGACGGAAATTAAGGAAGATGGTTCAATCATTAATACCGTAAAAATTGCGAGATTGCACACTGGTGGGCAAAGTGAGTATGATTGGTATAATCGAGTTAATTCTGATTATTTGCGGGTATATGTTCCGTTGGGTAGCGTTTTGCTGGAAGCTGGTGGACATACTGTACAAGAATACGCATTACCGATGAATTATGACAATTTTCGTGTTGACGAAGATGTAAAACTTATTGAAGATACAATTAAAATTGATCTTGATTCTGGCACTCAGATTTTTACGGAGTCTGGAAAAACGGTTTTTGGAAATTGGGTTTATGTCAGTCCGGGTGAAAAAGTTGAAGTAACTTATAAATATAAATTACCTTATAAAATTGATTTTAATTCTTTTACAAAACCAGCAGATAAATATAGCATAATAGTTCAAAAACAATCTGGCAGTCAAGGAAGTAGTTTTTTTGGCACGATTAAAGTCCCTGAGTCTTGGAATATTTTTTGGGAATCTGATGGAATGACGAATAAAGACCAAAAAGAAAGTTCTTTTGAAAGTAAGCTGGAAACAGACAAAGTTTATGGAGTTGTTTTTTCGAGAGATTTGTTGGGAGGGGAATAGATATGTACAACGGTTTCATGGTCCTGAAGGGTTATGGAGTCAAAATTGCAGAACTATCTGAATATTAATAACATTTTGCAAATAAGGTTCCACGGTCATAATTGGGATCATGAAATTATCGCAGGTACGGAATTTATCCTTTAGGATTTCATTTTGTGTTTATAACGATTTAAAACCCTAAAGGGTAAAGTCCATAATTACAAATGATTGACAGAGAAGGATTTTGCTTTAGAATAAAAGTATAAATAGTCGGATAAAATAAATTTTAAACTGTTTTTATATATGTATACAAGAAAAGTAATTCAGCATTTCACAAATCCTCATAATTATGGTAAAATGGAACAAGCAGATGCAATAGGGCAGGCAGGCAATCCAGTTTGTGGAGATTTGATGAAAATATATATCAAAGTTGACGAGGAAATGATTAAGGATATCTCATTTGAAACTTTGGGATGTGCGGCAGCAATTGCCACTTCTTCAATGGTGACGGATCTTGCGAAGGGAAAATCATTGGACGAGGCAATGAAAATTACGAACAGTGATGTAGCAAAAAATCTGGAAGGACTTCCGCCGATGAAAATGCATTGTTCAAATCTCGCTGCCAGCGCTTTGCACAAGGCAATCGAAAATTATAGAAATAAGAAATAAGAAAATAAAGATGAAAAGTTTAATCAACGGGAAAATACTTCTTTTTATGATATTTTTTTCTGTTTTTTTGTTTGGACAATTTTCTTATAATAATGTGAATATTATTAGTGTGAGTGTGGTGAGTGCTGCTTGTATTGCTGGACCTAATGATGCTAATAGTGATGGAGATCCATGTGATTCAGGAGAAACGATATTTAACTGTAAACGAGATTGTTTGCCTCCTGGGATTCATACAGTGTCTGTAGAAGATTCGTTGGATGGTGTAATTAAATGGATATTAGGATTTGGACTTGTTCTTTCTGTAATATTCCTTGTTTGGGGTGGTATATATTATGTCGGTTCTTCAGGAGATGCACAAAAAACAGAAACAGCAAAGAAGATTATCAAGTATGCAATATTGGGAGTTTTTGTTATAGGTGTGTCATTCGCCATTATTTCTGTAATAAGCACGATGTTTTCTTGACCGTATCTTTAAAAAATGAAATAATAGTAATAATGAAAAAAAATAATCTAAAAATATTTAATACATTACTAGTTTTTCAATTATTTGCAATTGTAAATACGGTAAATGCTCAATGGGTAAAACCATCCAGTTTTGGATTGGCAAATGATATGGATCAGATGGCGGAAAATTTAATTAATTGGCTTTTGGGGTTTGCAGCAGTTTTTTCAGTCTTGGCTTTGATTTGGGGTGGTATAAACTATATTGGTTCTTCGGGGGATGCGCAAAAATCAGAATTAGCTAAAAAAATCATCTATTATGCCTTGATAGGTTTGGTAGTTACTGGTCTCGCTTTCGCGATGGTTAAGCTTCTAGTAGGTGTAATTTTAAATTAATATTTAATGACTAGATTAGTAGTTTTTTCTTTATATACTAGAGATATAACTTATGAAAATGAAAAACAATATATACATATTGCCATTATCGGTATTTCTTTTCGTATTTTATATAAGTACAGCATTAGCTGACATAGAATCTGGATGGGCTGTTCCTAATACACCAGCTAATGTAGTCGAAGATATTAATCCTGCATTTGTTAATATGGCAAATTGGCTTTTGGGTTTTGTGGGATTGATCGCAGTTTTGATGATCATCTACGGAGGATTTTTATATCTCACTTCAGCAGGGGATGATTCGAGGGCGGAAAATGGGAAGAAAACCTTATCATACGCATTAATAGGCTTGGTTATCGCTGGTTTCGCTTACGCTGTTGTAGGGGTTATTGTGGCTACAATACTTACCTAAAAAATATTTTTTAATATTTAAAATAGAAAAATATGACAAAAATAAGCTTAAAAAAGTTTATCTCAACGACATTACTTCTTATGATTCTTGTAATTAGTTCGGTCTCGGTTATTTTGCCAGTTGAGAAGGTAATGGCAGCTTGTGTTGTTGGTGATAATGATGGAGATGGTGTTCCTTGTGATCCTGGCGAAGACGCTGTGAATTGTCCTGCTGATTGTGCTTGGGCAGCACCTGTTTCACCAGCAAATGTTCCAAATGATTTTACGGCAGCGATTGTCAATATGACAAATTGGATTTTGGGATTTGTGACATTGATTGCGGTTTTGATGATTATTTGGGGTGGAGTTTTATATCTCACTTCAGCAGGTGATGATTCAAGAGCGGAAAATGGAAAAAAGACCATAACATACGCATTGATAGGTTTAGTCGTTGCTGGATTTGCTTATGCTATTGTGCAGGTGATAGTTGTGACGATACTTTAGGTAAAAAATAAAAATGTATATAAAATAAATTAATAAAATTTTGAAAGGGGGTGAAACGAATGAAAAATTTAATAAAAACTCTTACAGTTTCTTCTTTTACTGCTTATGCTTTGACTGCTAGTACAATAGCTTCTGCGCAATGGGGGAGAACAAATCCACCAACAAATGTTCCTACTGATATTGAAGTAGCTGTAATGAATCTTACAAATTGGATTTTAGGATTTATTGCTATTATTGCTACCTTAGTAATCATCTGGGGAGGTGTGCAATATCTTACTGCTGGTGGAAATGATGATGCAGTTGGTGCAGCAAAAAAGACTATTTCTTATGGAATTATTGGAATGGTAATCGCAGGTCTTGCTTATGCTATGGTTATCGTCGTTACTCAAATTCTTCAATAACCGTGTAATGAAATACAATTAAGTAAAATAAAAAAGGTGGATTTGTCCACCTTTTTTATTTTAACAATAGGGGAATAACTGTATTATTCTTTATTGTGTAAATAAAAAAAACTAAGATTTCCAAAAAATATTATAAATATTAAATAGATAAAATGATAATTAAAGGCGATGCCGATTGAAAGACTTTTATCTATTCCAAGTGATACTAAAAAAGATGAAATACCTAGTTCTAAAATTCCGATCCCTGCGATGCCGTTTATTGGTAAGCTCGTGGTGACAATTATTATTAAAGAAATCGTAATTACGTCAATGTAATTTAAGTCTATTGGATATGCTTTCAAGATAAATCCGAAGGCAAAAATTAGAGTTATAAATATTAAAATAGACAAGGCAAGTGTTTTTTTTGTTTTATTTCTATAAAACTTATAGACTGGTAATAAGCTGTCGGTATATTTGAAGATTTTATTAAATATTCTAGAATTCCCTTTTTTTGATGAGAAATTTTTTATGTTGGATAAAATAGTATCTCCTTTAAAAAGCAATGTGAATATAAACAATAATAGAGCAAATATAAATATATATGAAATGCTTTTTAACTGGATAATATTGCTAGAAAAAAATAAAATAACAAAAAATAAGAAAAAAAGTATAACAAGTGCATCTATCGCTCTGAGATATAAAAGCAATAAAAATCCTTCTTTTTTGGGAACTTTAGAATATTTTTTTAACAGGATAGGAAGAGATAGTTCGCCAATTCGAAACGGTAAGATATTTATAATAAGATTGTTAATCAAAACTGTTGCGAACAAGCCTTTTATGTTGATTCTGTTATGAAGAAGTAGCTTTATTCTCAACGCTCTTATAAGGGTTAATAAAAAATAAAAAATAAAGCTTATTATGACATAGCCATAGTTTATTTTTTCAAACAGTAAGAAGATATTCTTGTAATCGGTTTGTCTTAATAAAAAATAACTCAAAGTCAGAGTAATAAGCAAAGAAATTATTATTTTTTTGTTGAAGCGCTTTATTTTCATGATATGTTTCGTAGTTTAAAACAATTAGATTATTCTTTTTCTATTTTTTTTGCTAACACAACATAACCATCACCAAAATCAAAGTTATAAAACATTTTTTGAATTAAGATAGATGGCATCATTGTATATTCATTTATTAAACTAGAAAATTTTTTAATATAATTTCTATCAACCCCACTTTTTAGAGTATTATTTGGTTGATTTTTTTTTGCTATATTTTTTTTGTTTATTAAACTATTTCTAATTGGTTTGATTAAATTTACTGTTGGAAACCCATAGCTGTAATTTTGCAAGACTTCAAAATTACATTTTTTTAATTTTAGCTCAATTTCTTTTTTTTCATATCTTCTAAAATGTCCAGCCCATACATCGTTTATATCCCACATATTTTTTCTTGCTGGAACAGAAAAAATAAAATGTCCACTTTTGTTCAATAAATTGTTTATTTTTATTAGAAATTTTTTATCATTTTCAAAGTGTTCCATCAATTCAAACGCAAAGACGATATCAAATTTTTCATTTATTTCGAAAAAATCTTGTTTTTTGATTTCAATGTGGTTATTGATATTTTTTATTCTTTTTTTTGTTAAATCAATGGCTTCATCTGAAAGATCTATTCCTAGTCCACAATAACCCATCTCAAATAATTTTGAAATAAAATCTCCAGCGCCTATTCCGATCTCAAGAAATTTTCCTTTGCGTATTGTTTTTAATAATTCTAATGAAGCGGCTTTTCGACATAGATATCTGGGGGTGGGTACCCATGAATATATATTATTTTTCATAAATATTAAATATTTTAAAATTCTTTAAAACCTTCTTTGCAATATTTAAAGTATTTAATTTCTTTATAAAAAGAAAGTAAGAATTCTCCGATATTTTATTTTTCAATAAGTTATCAGATTTAAGTTTCAATATTGCATTTTTAAGAGATTCTGGATTTTTATTCTTACACAATAAAATATTTTTTTTGTCTGTAAATAATTCTTTAATAGCGGACGAATCTCCTGTAATAACGGCCTTTTTACAGGCAACTGCTTGAAAAATTTTATTGGGGATAACTCTTAATGATTTATTAGTACCACCAAAAATTCCTAAAACAACATCTGCTTTGTTGATTTCTTTTAGTAGTTTGTCATATTCTATCCATTCAATAAAATCAATGTTTCTTATCTCTAGCTTATTACTTAGATTCTTTATTTTTTGATAAAGTTGACCATTGCCAATCATTTTAATTCTAATACTTTTTTCTTTTTCCAATAATTTTGCTGCTCTAATTATATATTCAATTCCATGAAGGGGGATATATTTCCCAAAAAAAAGTACTTGAAAAACATTATTTGTCTTTTTATTTCTTTCTGAAAGCGGATAAAACACTTCTTCGTCGGCTCCGACCCAGACTCTTTTAAATTTATTTTTGTCTATGCTAAATAAGTTGCTTATATAGTTTATATGTTCTTTTGTGTCAAAAATTACCAAATCAGCTATTTTAAATGAAAGTTTATCGATATAAAATAGTAGCTTGGCAAATAGATTGTTTTCTTTTGAAAGATTTCTGTCAATAATTGCGGTATCATAAAGAGATACGAGTGGAATGAATATTATTTTAGGTTTTTTTATTTTGAAAAATAATAAACATTTTAAAAAAATAATATCTAGTTGTCCAATATATCCAATAATAATTACATCAACTTTTTTACATTTTTTAGAAAATTTAAAAAAGAGTATACAGTACGCTTTTAACAGCCCAATTCCTAATTTTAGGATAGAAAATATTTTCAAGAATTTTCCATTTTTATTTCTATATTTTTCCCATAAAGGAATATGGCACTCGATAATTTCTATGCCATGTTTTTTAAATCCCTTTATTATAATACGATTTGAGGGATAGTTTTTTTCATAAGTTCCAAAAAAACAAATTTTCATTTATAGTACTTGATATTTTTTAATTTTTGTTTTCTTTTCTCGAAATTTTGACAAACATTTCTCCAATTAGTCCGAGAGATAGGAGTTGAACTCCAACCATAATAAGCAAAATTCCTGCAATAAAAAGAGGTAATCTTCCTTGAATATTTCCAAATACAAGTTTGAGATAAGTAATGTAGATACCGATAGTAAATCCTGAGCAAAGGGCGATGCTTCCAAGTCCACCGAAAAAATGTGCGGGTCTTTTGAAATATTTTGTCAAAACCATAACTGTCAGTAAATCCAAAAAACCATTTAGGAATCTAATCGGTCCATATTTTGACTTTCCAAATTTTCTTTTTCGGTGATGGACAGGAATTTCGGCGATTTTGTATCCGTCATTGCCTGCTATTACAGGAATATATCTGTGCATTTGACCATATAAATCTAAACTTTTAGCAACCTCACTTTTATATGCTTTAAATCCACAATTAAAATCGTGTAACTTAATTTTAGAGAAGAGAGAAGTTACAGAATTAAAAAATTTCGAACTAGTATTTTTTATAAATGAATCTTTGCGGTTTTGTTTCCAGCCAGAAACAAGGTCAAATCCTTCGTTTATTCTTTTTATAAAATTTGGTATTTCTTTCGGATCATCTTGCAAATCTGCATCCATTGTAAAAATTATTTTTCCTTCCGCTTTTTTGAAACCAGTATTCAAAGCGGATGCTTTACCAAGATTGGTTCTAAAATTTATTCCTATTACATGACTATCTTTTTCGGTTAAATTTTCAATAGCTTCTTTTGTTTTATCAGTGCTTCCGTCGTTAACAATAATTATCTCGTAATTTTCGGTAATGTTTTTTAATACATCTTTAATTTCATCACATAAAAAAGGAAGATTTTCAGCTTCATTGTATGCAGGAATTATGATTGATATTTCTTTATTATTCATATTGAAATAATAATTTGTCAGTTATTTATTTCTGCTCAGAGGATATACGTTTTTGTTATTTATAATAGTAGTTTACTTTGTTTTCTTTGGCAAATTTCAAATTGTCATTTCAAACCACAGAGAGTAAGAAATCTGTAAACTTTTGCAATGTAAAAAATTGAGAATTAGATGAAACTTATTTAGTTAATAGATCTCTCAATCATTGCTCTCATTCGAAATGACAAATCCATTATCCAAAATATGGCAATTCTTGTATTTTTTCAATTTTTGAATAATATATAAGCAATCCTTGGGAAACTAAAATAAAAATAATAATCCAGTAATAAATAATTTTTTTGTCGGTAATATTATATTTTTTGATAAACATATTAGAAAATTCATAAATTCCCATGCCGGCTATTATTTGGAAGATAATTAAAATTGGGACTAGATAGCGAAAGGAATAGATTCTACTAAACATAATAGTAAAGATGAAAAATGAAAAGAAATATATTATCAAAACAAGAAGTTCATTGTTTATCTCTCTCTTTATTTTTTTTGCAGTTGTAATTAAAAATATTATAAATATTGATATTACAAAAAGATTAAATGATGTTAAAAAAGGATCTGACAGATATGCTTTTGAAATATCTATAAAATAAAAGATATTGTGATTTTCGGCAATAATTCTTCGTGTTGTTTCTCCTGATATTATATTTTTAACCGCTTGTGGGTTTGCTATGGCAGTTGGCAAAAAAATTATGGAAGTTACAGAAAAAATCAAAAGCCAGTTTAGGTAATCAGAAATTATTTTTTTAACTGGTTGTAAAACTTTCTTGATATTTTTTTGAGAGAGTATGGCTTTAAATATATTTCGTTTATAAAACAATAACACAAAAAGACTAAACGGAATTAGAAATAATCCTGATAATTTTGTAAGAGCAGCCCAAGAGCC
>JAGLJF010000041.1 GCA_023142595.1 Minisyncoccota bacterium
AGACATAAAACACTGAGAGTGGAAAAAATGCCTAAAAATTTATCTGTTGGTGTTGTGAAATAAATATAATATGGAGTGGTTGTGATGAGTAGTAAAGAGAACATTATTGTCCATTTTGACAATTTTAATTTTTTCAAGAGGTGATATAAAGAGAAAATAAACATAACAATAACTGAAAATATTGGTATATTAAGTAAAAAACTTATTTGTTTATATTCGTTATATATTTGTTTATTTTGCGAGCTGTCGTTGATTATATTATATTCGTTAAGAGAGGCTATGAAATTGGCAATTAAATTAAAATCATAATTTATAATTTTCATAAAAGGTCCGATTGCCCACATAACCATAATGCCAGGGTGATAAGATTGAATAAGATTTGAAAAATCAAGGGTGATAAGATTGTCAATAAAAAATCTCGATCGATACATCCAAAGGAGCTCGTCAAGATTAGTGAAATTCATTGAATGTTTTATTTTAAAAAAAAATAAAAATAAAGCGCCAATAACTATTATCAGAAGAATCGAGAAAAATTCCTTTAATTTTTCATTTATTATTATTTTCATTCTAATTTATTGTAATAATGTTTTTAGTAATGTTCCATTGAGAGTGAGAAATATAATTTGTAACATAATCGTTACAAAAAAAATTGAGATATAAAAAAGTTCTTTAAATTTTTTAGTAGTATTATTTTTTTTAGTAATAATTTCAACCGCGCCATATAATCCAATAGCTGCTAGTACATTCAGCATCATGAAGGCTGGAGTCATAAAGCGGGTATCAGCATTATCGCTAATTGAGATAACCATAATGATAAATAATATGATATATGCGCTCATTGTATTGATATGTTTTTGGGGTAGGTTATTGAAAATGGTTTTATATTTTTTACTATATTTTATGAACAAATATGACAATAACGATATAAAAAATATGTGTGAAAGATATCTAATAAGTATGGCTAATGATAAACTAGCATACTTAAGCAAACCATCCGTAATATGATAATCTGTTGTTGGATTATTTGTGATAACAGCATTTGATTTGAATATTAGGTCGTATACTTCATTTGGATTTGTAATTATTGAAGGGAGAAAAATAATGCTTATTAGCACAAATATAAAGATCCAACTAAGATAATCTTTTAATATAGTTTTAAGCTTTTCTTTATTAAGAGGCCATCTGTAATAAATAAAAATCAAAAAATAAAATGGTAAGATAAACAAGGCAGAAATTTTTGAAAGAACGGCCCAAGCACCGAAGATGGCAGACAGGATTAAGTATTTCTTGTTTTTTCTTTTTGGTAGATAAACAAGAATCGTTAAAAAACTTAATGTCATAAAGATGTTGAGCATTTTGTCAGAAGGCGTGGTCCAAAATTGTAAATATGTATTAATCACGATAAATAGCAATGAAAATGAAGCAATGATTTTTCCAAATTCTAGTTTTTTTAAAAGATAATAAAAGGCAATAAAAAAAACCACAAGTAATATAAAAAGTGGTACATTAAATGCAAAACTTATTGTTTCATAGGCTTTATAAGTTGCCATATCGTGATTGTTTATGGCATGATTGAAATCAAGTCCCTCAGCATTTTTTTCTGCAATTCTGATCATAACATCATTAAAGTCGAAATTGAAAAATTTCATCATAAAGCCGGTGAACCAATAGACGGTAATCCCTGGTTGAGCTGATTGGATTAGTCCAGAAAAATCAAATGCTAAAATTTTATCCCAAAAAATATTTGATCTATAGTGCCAAAGCATTTCGTCAAGATTTGGAAAGCTCCAAAAATTATTGATTTTATAAATGGCAGAAATGAGAAAGCCAGAAAAAATTATAAAAAGAACACAAACAAATTCTTCTAGTTTTTTGTAATTCGAATGGAAGTCAGATATCAAATTCATAATACATCTTTTAGAACGAATTTGTTTAACAAGTTTTTTGAATGTGCAGGCGGTGGGAGTCGAACCCACAATCCGAGGAACATGGTCCTAAACCATGCGCGTATGCCAATTCCGCCACGCCTGCATAAAATTTAACAATATCTTTATAATATACTAATGTATGGAAAAATCAAGTCCTGCTCTAGTTTCGTTTTGAATGAAATTTTTTATGAATGTCTTTGAGATGTTTGTTTGTGATGTGAGTGTAAATTTGAGTTGTGGTTATACTAGAGTGTCCCAGCATTGATTGAACAGATCTGATATCAGCACCGTTCATCAGCAAGTCGGTTGCGAAACTGTGTCTGAGGGTGTGTGGTGTCACTTTTTTGACAATGCCAGCTTTGATTGCGCAAGATTTGACAATTCTTTGAATACTCCGAGGGGTTAATCTGAGAAGTGAAGGGGATCTCTTTTCAGTATCTTTGTTTGGATTTTTAAAGTTGATAAAAAGAGCTGGATCTAGATCTTTTCTTCTCTTTAGATATTCAGTAAGTGTGTCTTTGGCAGAATCAGAAATAAAAACAATTCTGATTTTTCCGCCTTTTCCTCTGATTGAAAATTCTCCATTTTTTAGATTTATGTTAGTTCGGTCAAGATTTGATAGCTCAGAAACACGAAGACCTGTTGAAAAAAGAAGTTCTAAAATGGCTTTATTTCGCAAATCCGAGAGATTATTTCCTTTTGTAACAGAGATTAGTCTTTTTACTTCATCTAATTCAAGAAACTCAACTTCTCGGTCCTGAGTTTTTCCTAATTCAATTTTGTCGCTGGGAAGCGATGGAATATCTTGTTTAGCAAGATAAGTTAAAAAACCACGAATTGCAATAATATAATAATCTTGAGTCACTTTTTTCAGGGTTTCACCTTTTTCGTTAGTATTTCTATTTAGATATAGTCGGAATTTTCTGACGAGATCGCTGGTGATTCCAACTGGACTATTAATTTTTGACCACTCAAAAAATCGACTCAAATAATGGTCATAATTTCTGATGGTTAATTGGGATCGGTTTTTTTCAATTTCCAAATATTCTAGATATTCATTTTTTAGCTTATTTATTTCTTTTGTTGACATATTGTTGTGATATGCTAGTATATCTTTGCTATTCAAAATAAAATCGCATCAAGTGATTGTAAAAATAGACTAGGTAAATTATATTAATATATTTTGCTTAGGTTTTTTGTGTTATTGTGAATACAAGTCATAGAATTTTGAATCTAAAATTTTTTGTATATATAGTAGTTTGATATATTTATATTTTACGACATAATAGCTTACTTGTCTATTTGTTGATTTTGTGCTATTATCCATTATATAAAAAAAGATTTTGCATAACGGTTTGTCAATTGAATAATTACAATGAAGTGATTTAGATATTGTGTGTTCTACTGTTATCAGAAATGAAAAGTTTACTTAATTAATAATTAAAAAGATGATAAAAAAAGAAAAAAAGAAAAAAATTATGAAGACCTATGGATCGCATAATGATGATACGGGATCTTCTGAAATTCAAGTGGCGATTCTCACAGAAAGAATCAAGGAACTTACTTCTCATTTGAAAGATAATCATAAAGATAATCATTCAAGAAGAGGTCTTTT
>JAGLJF010000042.1 GCA_023142595.1 Minisyncoccota bacterium
GAATTCACTTTTCGGGGCTTTATGACCTGCGGGGAATGCGGACTGAAAATCACTGCTGAGAATCAAAGGGGGCATACTTATTATCGATGTACAAAATCAAAAGGTGTAAAAAATTGTTCGCAAAAATATATGCGTGAAGAAGATTTGCTTCTTGAAATTGAAAAGAAACTTGCGACTCTGCGATTTGATAAGGAAATTATGGATTTAATTGTAAAAGCAACAAAAGAAGCAAGCATAAAAGATTTGGAATATCAAGCCGAGGCACAGAAAAAGAATAGTTCCTTGCTTGATAAAAATAAATTATTTCAAAATTCGCTTATTGAAAAATTTATTGATAACAAAATACCGGAAGATATTTATAATAAAAAGCTCGCGGAGTCAAAAAACAAAGAAGCGGAACTTGAAGAAATAATCAAAAACCTGAAAGAAAATTACAGAAATGTCTTTGAGAAAATTGAGCTTGTTGCAAGATTTACAAAGCTAGCGCTAAAAATTTTCAAAAAAGGGAATGCTGATGTGAAGAAAGAAGTGATAGCAATAATATCTTCGAACATTGAAATAAAAGACAAAAAAATTGCCAAGTTTGTTTTAGATGAGCCATTCTGTTGGTTGATGGAAGATGTAGATCAGATGAAAAAACCAAAAGGGAAAAAACGAACCTTCGAACATCCTGTTTTGTCCTCAAGCAAAACAAAAACAGCCCCTTGCGGAACTGTCTTTTCTACTGTGTCGGGGCGCCGAGATTCGAACTCGGAGTCCCTTGGTCCCAAACCAAGTGCGTTAGCCGTTACGCCACGCCCCGTGAAAACTACTTTTATGTACCGAAAATCAAATACTTATTTATAATATATCAAAAATAAAAAAAGTCAATCAATTTTACTATTCTTGATTAATAATATAAACTAAAAGAAACTCTGATAAACTCTTAGAATTTGTTTTTGTAGTCGAATCCTAGATTACCGACTTCTCGGGAATGACAAAAACTTCGTTTTTCAGAAATTTCTTAATGATTTATAGACTCGTTTAAACGTAAGAAAATGAAAATCCTAAATCAATACTGAAATAAATTCAGCATGACATTGTTCAAGACACTAGTTTATTAACAATAGCACAAATGCCAAAAGAAAATCAAAAAAAACTTGTTGCTCAGATTATTCCAGCTGTAAGAATGCCAAGAAATATGGCTCAATTTTTTAGCTATCTTGTTCCCGAAAAAATGGCAAAAGAAATTAAAATCGGAAGTATTGTAGAAATATCTCTTCGAAATAAAAGTGTGTTAGGGATAGTTTATGAAATTCAAAGTCTTGATACTGAAAAAATAAATTACAAGCTAAAGGAAATCAAAAATGTTTTGAACGGTTCAATGCGATTATCAAAAAAACACATTCAACTTCTTGAATTCGTTTCAACTTATTATTACTCCCCCTTAAGCTTAGTTGCAAAATTAGCTCTTCCGCCAATTACAAAAAAAGATGCGCGCAAAAATATTGAACTAAATACAAACTGCACGATTCAAAAAATAGAAAAAAATCTGACAAAAAAATTTCTTCTTGAATCTGAAAACAAAGAAAAAATTCTTTTGATTCATAACATGCAAAGCGAAAAACAAGATTTATATTCTGAGATTATAAAAGGAATAGTTAGACAAGCTCACTATGATAATAAAAACAATAAATCGAAAAGTCATCTTCTTGATCAAGTCTTGCTTCTTGTTCCTGAATATTTTGACATATACAACTTCGCAAATTTTTACAAAGAAAAATTTGGAATGGAAAATGTTGCCATTATTACAAGCGAACTAACCAAAAACCAATATTTCCAGCAATGGAAAAAGATTAAAGA
Organism: Minisyncoccota bacterium; assembly: GCA_023142595.1. GTDB lineage: Bacteria > Patescibacteriota > Minisyncoccia > JAHIHE01 > JAGLIN01 > JAGLLA01. Next base: position 1,843 of record JAGLJF010000042.1, read on the forward strand.
CGGAAGCGCCCAAATTATCATCGGAACAAGACAGGTGATCTTTGCTCCATTTCAAAATTTGAAACTTATTATTTGTGACGATGAGCATAATTCAAGTTATAAGCAGTGGGATCAAAATCCCAGATATCACGGAATCAAAGTTGCTCAAAAACTAGCAGAAATTTGGAAAGCAAAAATCATTCTTTCGTCCCCCGCTCCATCTGTTGAAAGTTACCATCTTACTGAAAACGACAAACGGTTTTCAAAAATTGAATTAATTGCAAAAAAAGAAAACTATCAGATCGAAAAAATCAATATGGAAAACGAAAGAAAAACAGGAAACCATTCTGCCCTCTCGGAAAAATTAAAAACTGATTTGCTTGGAAATATTTATAAGAAAAAACAAGCAGTGATTTTCATACCTCGACTTGGCAAAAATACCATTACCAAATGTCGAGATTGTGAATATATTGCGGAATGCAAAAATTGTGAAAATATTTTGATTATGCAAAACAATCATCTTTACTGCACGCGATGTAAAGAAAAATCAGATTTAATTAAACAATGTCCAAAATGTCAAGGACAAAGAATGAGTTCATTTGGTTACGGATCAGAAGAAATTCAAAATGAAATCGAGAAATTATTTGAAGGGAAAAATATCAAAATTGTCAGACTTGATAGCAACACCGTTTCAGAGGGAAGCAAACAAACAAAAATCCAAACTGATTTTGTTAATGGAAAAATTGGCATTCTTCTTGGCACTCAAATGGTTTTGAAAAATTGGAATATGAAAAACATCAGTACAATCGGAATCCTGTTCCCTGAAATCATTTTCAATCAAGCGGAATTTAAATCCAAAGAAAAAACAGTTCAATTTCTGAAATTCATTTCAATTCTTTCAAACAAAAATCAAAAGGTTATTTTGCAAACAAATGATATTGAAAATAAAATGTTTTTATATTTAAAGAAAGATTTAAATGCTTTTTACAAAGAAGAAATTGAAAATCGAAAATTACCTTCTGGAATCAGCTATCCGCCGTTTTCGCAACTAATTAAACTAATTTATAAAAATCAAAATCAGTTTCAATGTCAAAGGGAAGCTGAAAATATGTATAAGATTATTAAAAACATAATCTCGGAAAATGAAATATTGAAAGAAAATTTCCAAATCACCACTCCCTTTGCCGCTTCCAGTTTCATTGAATATGGAAAATATCGTTGGAATATTATCATCAAATCAAAATGCAAAGATATCAAACTCAGAGACTCATTACTAGAACTCATTGGTCAGGATTGGATTATCGACATTGACCCCGATAATATTTCGTAAAATTTTACGAAAAAAAACTGGACCATTGATATTAGTCCAAAAAGCTTGTTTATATTAAATATCCTATTTTACACTATTTTTACAATTTCCATTTCCATTTCTTTTTTTATTTCTACTACCATTCTCACCATATCTTTTATCTTTTTTACGAACATTTCCTTTAGATTCAGATATTTTTATTAATCCAGGTATTTTTTTCAATAGTTAAGGTCTTTCCTCCAATTAATTTTACATAGTTTTCAAATTGTTCTGATATAGACCCTTTTACTCCAACTAAATGAATCTTTTTATTTGAAACTCCCATAATTTCTAACGTTTCCAGAAAATCTCCGTCTCCAGAAAATATTAATATCTTTTCTACTGATTCATCGCGCAAAGCCGTTCCAATAAAAGACGCTATTCTTGAATCAGTTCCACTACTCCAACAACCACTACGTAATTTTTTTGGTTTAACAGCCTTAAGTTTGACCAAACCTGAATTTCTCTTCTTTAAACCATTTAAAAATTCACTGTGTTTTTAATCAACCTGAAACAGTCAATTATTTGTAGGCTTGTTTGAGCGTAAGAGAACAAAGATCCTGAATCAAGTTCAGGATGACAAGATTCAAATAGGTTTTGTCCTATAAATTACCCGACATTTACAGGAATGACAAAAGCTTTGTTTTAAAAATAGCTTAAAATATTTTAAGCTACCATTGACTTATATTAGTTTTGCACTAAAATCAAGAAAGTACCGCGTATTGAATAAGCAATACGAGTACTAAAACGAGGTTAAGAGATGAAGAAAGAAACATACAGTACTATATGGGACGAAGAAAAGATAAGAAGAGATATTTGTGGAATAATGATGAAGATATTCGTGATGGTATCCTTATCGCTGTTCGCACGCCCAACAGGTCGTGTAAATAATTTTGTAGCCTAAAGCTATGGAAAAATCTCTTTAAACTTTTCTAAAGAGTTCCGTGGGAGTTCGACTTCAATGTTTTTAAGAAGTCGACTCCCAAAAACCCCCTTAAACAATGAAAAATTGTTTTTTATTTTATCTAAAACAAAAACTTCCACTATAAACTTATTTCAGAATAACAAATTACAAACAAAACATTGCCCAATCAACAATAATAAGCTAGTATTAAAAAGTAATAATAATATAAATAGTCTATGAAAAAAATACTTTTTTTAACCCTAATAAGTCTTACTCTAATTCTTAGTCTTTTTGCCATAAACAACAAAAACAAAGCGCTCGCTCAAGAAAATAATTCTGAAAAAATCAGAGTTGTTTATTTTTATACCGTTGATTGTGTAAAATGCCAAAAAATCAAATTGTTTATAAAAGATATAAAAGAAAAATATAAAGACAAAGTTGATTTTCTTGAACATGATGTCAAAGGAGAAGAACAATGTCGACAGCTATTTTATAACTTCGTACAAAAATATAATGTTCCAGACGACAAAGCTGGAACGCCTCTGCTCTTTATCGGAAATGAATATCTTACAGGACCAGAAGAAATCACAAAAAAACTTGAAGAAAAAATTAATGAAGGAATAAATAATGATGAAAAATTACTTTTTGATTGTCATGAATTTCTTGATTCCTGGCCAAATATAGATAGGATTAACTTCCTGGGAGGTGGAGGATCAGATGTTTGTAGCATTGAAGGAGAAATTTGTTCAATTGAGAATAAAGCGAATAATCGAAAAACAATTTCATTAACTCTCATTGCAACAACTGCAGTAATTGATTCAGTTAATCCTTGTGCAATTGCGGTTTTAATTTTTCTCATCACAGCTCTCATTTCCCTCAAAACTTCTCGAAAAAGAATGTTGAAAATTGGGATTATATATATTGGAGCAGTTTTTGCAACATATTATCTGGCTGGTCTTGGGCTAATGAAAGTCATCACTCGTTTTGATATCGCTACTCAGATTGGAATTTTTGCTGGTATTGTTGTTCTTTTAGCTGGATTTCTGGAGATTAAAGAAGGTTTATATCCAGACGGAAAACAATTACTTCGAATTCCCGAAAAAACAAAACCAATTTTCACAAAATTTCTCAAAAAAGGAACAGTGCCTTCGGTTGTAATCGCTGGAATTTTGGTTTCGGCTTTTGAACTTCCTTGTACTGGGCAAGTCTATCTGGCAATTCTGAGTATGCTTTCTCAAGAAAGTATGCAGGCACAAGGATATTTGTATTTATTTGTTTATAATATTATCTTCGTTCTACCTCTTGTTATTATTCTTTTTATCGCCGCTTGGGGATTTGATATAAACAAAATGGAAAATATGCGCCAGCGAACAAGAATGATTGTCAAAACCTTGATGGGTTTAATTATGATTTTACTTGGACTGTTCCTTCTTTATCAAGATCGTATTATGGAAATTTTGGGGAGATAAAAAAAGAGTTAGCTCTATCAGCTAACTGTGATTTTTTGTTTGCCTTTTATTAATTGTCTTAATATATCCATTTTGCTAAACGTATAAATTAACACAAGAGCTCCAATCACCAAAGATGCCTGATGGTTTATATGGAGAATTACCATATTACCTAACCAGATAATGTAGATTATGACCCATTCATTTGTCCCAATTCTATTTGGAATATAAAGCGTAAAATATATCGCTGCCATTAAGATAAATCCACGCAAATGGCCAAGCTGATAATGATTGATATATCGCTCCGACGACGACTATCAACGCTAAACCAAATAAAATCTTCCCTATTAAATTCTTCATTAGTGTTCCTCTAATTTCATGAAAATTGTATACTATTGTCAAAATAGTAGTGTATAATTATCTTTTTGTCAATACGATAAGATTAAAAAATTCTAATATTATATTGATTTACAATTTTATGCAAAATAGTTATGGGATTCTTCGTCGTAAACTCCTCAGAATGACTACTTAATTTAAATATTTATCGCGAGAGCGGGTGCAACCCAGTCTATATGTTTTGATGCTTCAACTAGTTTTGTGAAATTAAAAGACATTTTGGAACTGGTTGTAAATTAGTTCTCGCAAAAATAATAATTTCTTCATTCTAGGTTCCACAGCCCCGCGGGACTATGGAACCATCAAGATTTAAAATAACAGAACCATCAAAAAACTATTCCCCACTATGCAATTTCAATCCGCTATCTTCTGCTTCTTGCTCTGAATTGAAAAATATCTTATTCTCATCCTTGATTCTCTTGACATATACACAATCTGCTTTATGATAAAGCTTACTGTTCTTACTGGCGACAAACAATCCTGTCTCTTGTTTTATCTCAAAAACTTCCTTATTTGAAGCACTGTTTCCTTTCACTTGAGAGTTTGCTTCAGTTTCCGATTTTGAGAATATAAAATCAACACAACTTTCGTCAGGATTTTCTATTATTATGTCTCGCTTATCAATTTTCTCCTGAGAATAAGAATAGCCTGAAAAAAATCCAGCCACAAGAATCAGAATAAATCCGAATAGTAGAAATATTTTTTCGCTATGTGTTTGAAAAAAATTCATAGTTATTTAAAAACAATTAAGTCAGCTTTATCTTTATTATAAACCAACAAGCAAAATTATGAAATATGTATTCCATTTAGGCAGAATTTCCGCACTATCAGTTGCAGAATTGCAAACAATGCTCAAAAAATTCAAAATAAAATATAGTGTAAAATTTCTTTCAAAACAACTACTTACTCTTGATATCGAAGATGATATAAATTTCAAAGACTTTTTAGTTCAAATTGGAGGAATCAAAAAAATATCTGAAGTTATCGGCACTTATCCGAACCAAGAGACGGCCTTTGAAAAAATTATTTCCATTATAGAAGAAATGCCAGGTAAAAAAACAGTCGGCTATAGCTTCTATTCAACAGAAGATAGCGACGAAAGAAAGGCAAAGAAAATGTTTGAAGTAATCAGAAAAAAATTTATAGATATCAAAAAATCACAAGTTGGAAAATCAAATGTTAGACTAATTTTTCCAGACAACGAAACAATGGAACTCAACAGCGCCTCAATTTATAAAAATAAACTAACAATCCGAGGAATTGAATTAAACATCATGACATCGGGTGAAAAATTTGTTCTCTCAAAAACAATTGTCGTACAAGATGTAGAAAGCTATTCCAATCGTGATTATGGCAGACCGAAAAGAGATTCTCATATTGGAATGATTCCCCCGAAACTTGCTCAAATTATGGTCAATCTAGCAGACATTGAAAAGGGAAAAACCGTTCTTGATCCATTTTGTGGGATTGGTACGATCCTGCAAGAAGCTCTTTTGAACGACTACAAAGTTATTGGTAGCGACGCCAATAAGAATCAAGTTGAGAATTCAAAAGAAAATCTCAAGTGGTTATCTGGAAAATATATACTCGATTATCCTGATATCAAAATTTTTCAATCTGATATCAAAAATATCACGAGAAAAGTACATCCAAACTCAATTGATGCAATTGTGACTGAATCAACTTTGGGACCAGTTTATAAAAAACTTCCCACAATAAAAGAAATGAAGAAAAATTTTGATCAGCTCGAAAAACTTTATCTCAGATTCTTTCAAACTGCAAAAACGATACTACGGAACAAAGCGAATTTAGTTGTCACTCTGCCAGCATATAAACTTAAACCCAATCAATATATGTTTGCGCCTTTTGTTGACAAACTAGAAAAAATAGGCTATTCTGTAACTTGTCCACTAGATGAGGGACTTATTACAAAACACACAAAAATTACTTCTCGAAATTCAATCATTTATGATCGAGTCGACCAAATTGTCGCAAGAGAAGTGATAATCTTTAAGAATAAATAACTAAATACAAAGCAATGGCACATAAGAAAGCAGGTGGAACATCCTCCAACCTAAATGACAGTAAGCCAAAATACCTCGGAGTAAAGATTTTCGGTAACCAAGCAGCAAAAGCTGGAAGTATTATCGTCAGACAAAGAGGAAACAAATTTAGACTCGGAAAAGGAGTTATGCAAGGAAAAGATCATACAATTTTTGCTGTAGTTGAAGGATTTGTAAAATTCACCGAAAAACAAATCACAAAATTCAACGGCAACAAAAAAAGAGTTAAATTCGTCAGTATCGAAGATAAAAAAGTTCCGATGAATCAACCAAAGAAAGTAGCTACGAAATAAACCTTATCATTAAAATACGGAATTTACCCTTCAGGGTTTCATTTTAAAAAACAGGTATTAGCCTGTTTTTTATTTATATTCTTTATTAATCTAATTTTCTAGATTTTTATTAAAAAAACAAGGATGAATATTTCATCCTATATAATCGGCAATTCTTGATTTTTGACCCTTTTGTCTGTACAAATTGAAATGCCAGTAACAATTTTTCCAAGATTCTTATAGTGTTCTTTTATTCCTTCTTCATCTTTTGTTGTTCTTACTAAACAGCATTCACAAGAGCACCATCCCCTATGGCATTTTCTATACAAATTTCATAATCCGTCAATAAATCACCTCTTTTATCAAAGATTATCACAACAAATAAAATTGTCAATTATTTTCAAAAAATCAGAGCTATTCCCTGTTTTTTTATTGTATTTATATACTCCATAAATCTGCAAACTTTCAGTTTCTAATTATATTTTATCATTCTCTCTCGTAATCCTTTCTGTCTTAACAATTTCTGTCATTCCCTTAAAAAAGGGAATCTAGAATATAGTTATTATTTTAAATGTTTCTCAATACAGTTACTTATGTTTTAGAATATTTTATTCAAATCAACACTCAATGAAATTAATCCTGGATTCCCGCCTCCGCGAGAATAACAAATCCCTTTAATAATAAATAAATTTATAGTGCTTTCGTTTTTTAATAATACTCTAACATTAAAAACTGGATAAAAATTGTCAAACTTACAAACACAGCCCCATAACCTTTCGGGATTATGGAACTGTTGAGATTTTTTCTAATTCTTTTTTCACACCTACGCTAAACGAGACTTCAAACCCCCTTAATCCTCATTGTCAGAGGAAACTTTTTACAGACTAAAGTCTGAACTCCAGTACTTGAATTACTTCTTTATCCCCGCTTTAATGAACTCTCTGAATAACGGATGCGGAGTAAGTGGTCGAGATTTAAATTCTGGGTGAAATTGAGTTGCTACGAAGAAAGGATGTTTATTCTTTGGAAGTTCGATAATTTCCATTAATTTTCCATCAGGAGAAATTCCTGAAAACACAAGTCCTTTTTTCTCAAGAATTTCAACATATTCAGGATTAACTTCCCATCTGTGTCGATGTCGTTCAGAAATTGCGTCAGATTTATAAGCATTACGAGCAATTGTTCCTTTTTTCAAATTTGCTGGATATGCTCCAAGTCTCATAGTCGCTCCAAAATTTTTCTCTTTTAAATTATTCTTTTGCTCTGGCATAATATCTATTATTGGATATTTAGCATTCTTGTCAATTTCGGTAGTATTCGCTTTTTCCAATCCACAAGTGTTTCTAGCGAATTCAATGCAAGCAATTTGCATTCCATAACAAAGTCCTAAAAATGGAATTTTATTTTTTCTCAAATATTCAATCGCTTTAATTTTTCCTTCAATTCCCCTGCTTCCAAACCCCCCAGGAATAATTACACCATCAAGTTTTTTCAATTCCTGTAATTTTTCTGGATTTTTTTCATATTCTTCAGAATTAATCCATTCGATCACAGGTTTTCGATTATTTGCCCAAGCAGCATGTTTTATTGATTCGATTACAGAAATATATGAGTCCGAAAGTACAAAATCTCCCGTCGAAAAATATTTTCCAACAATACCAATTTTAATCGGATTATCAAGTTTTTTAATTTTTGTTGCAAGACTTCTCCATTCTTTTAAATCTTTTTTCTTCGCTCTCATATTAAATTTTGAAAGTATTTTTTGAGCAAGATTTTCATTATCAAAATTCACAGGTACATCATAAATTGAATCAACATCTGGAGCCGAAAGAACACAATCCTTTTCAACATTACAGAATAATGAGATCTTTTCTTTTCTTGCTTCATCAAGAGCAACATCGCTCCTACAAAGAATAAAATCTGGCTGAATTCCCGTCGCATTCAAAGAACGAGTGGCGTGTTGTGTTGGTTTAGTTTTCATCTCTCCGATTTTATTCGGAATTGGGAGATAGCTTACCAAAAAAAAGAGGACATCCTTCGGTTTTTGAAGTCTTAACATTCTAGCTGCTTCAATAAATAATATATTTTGATATTCTCCAACTGTTCCCCCAATTTCGATTAATACAAAGTCTGCCTTTGTACTCTTCGCAGTCTTTTTTATTCTTCTTATTACCTCAAGAGGAATATCAGGAACAACCTCAACATCTTCTCCATTATATTCTAAATTTCTTTCTTTTTGAATTACATGCAAATAAACTCTTCCAGTTGTAATATAATTTATATCATAAATATTCGTATCCAAAAATCTTTCATAATTACCAATATCTTGATCTGTTTCTGTTCCGTCTTCTGTCACAAAAACTTCCCCATGTTCAGTTGGCCTTATGGTTCCTGCGTCAATATTTATATATGGATCAATTTTCATTGCAGTTACTGAATATCCCTTGCTTTGTAGAACCTTTCCAATTGAAGCCGTCGCGATTCCCTTTCCAACACCAGACATAACACCACCAGCAACGAAAATATATTTTGTTTGTGACATAATGAATTATTTTATTTTATAAAAGATAAATAAAAAGGGCCAAAAGCCCAAATTTATTATTCACCGATTACCGTCAAATTTACCTTAGCTTCAAGGCCATGAGCAAAATCAATTATGATTTCATATTCACCCAATTCCTTGATAGGTTCTTTGATAATTACTTTACCTTTTTCTAAGTTAAATCCCTTAGAAACTAATTCTTCAGAAATTTCTTCTGCTTTTACAGCTGCATAAAGCTTTCCTTTTTCATCTGCCTTGTTTTTCAGCGTTATAGAAGTACCTTCTATCTTATTAACAATCTCTTCGGCTGTCTTTAAATCTTCTTCAGCTTTTTTATTTCTTTTGATTTTTTCTTCCTCTGATTTTACTATCAAGCTCTTAGTTGCAACTTCAGCATAACCTCCTGGAATCAAAAAGTTTCTAGCGTAACCATCAGAAATCTCTTTAACATCCCCCATATTCCCTAAACTTTGTACATCTTTTTTAAGTATTACTTTCATACTTTGTGTCTTACTAATTTAATTATTGTTTATATATAAATAAAATTATTTTCCAACACTTCAACTCTTGCTTATTCTATAACAAAAATATGAATTTATCAAGCTTAATGAAAATTCATAGTCAAGCACACACAATCACAGCTTAAATTATTTATTATTCCCATTATAACATTATAATATCTTTTTTCAAGACTTCATAAGAAATTAATAATAATCGTTAAAGATCACATTAATTTCACACGATATCTGAACCTAATGTAAATCCTATTACTTTAATTAAATAATTCTAGCGCCCTCTCTAACTGCGGATCTCTCTCGTTTACATAATCTTCAAAACTTAATTCTACTTCAATATCAGGATCAATACCACTTTTATTTATATCAACTCCATTCGGAGTCAACCATTTTGCAATTGTGACTTTTATAGCAGATCCATCTCGAAGCTCTTCAACTTCTTGTACTAAACCTTTTCCAAAAGTTGTCTCGCCTACCAATTTCGCAATCCCTTTTTCCTGCAAAGCTCCTGCAAAAATTTCTGATGCACTTGCGCTACCTTCATTAATCAAAATCACAATTGGAATACCTGCAAATTTTTTACCTCCAGTAGCTTTATATTCTTTTTTCTCATCTCCAAAATCTTCAATAAATATAACATCTCCTCTATCCAAAAATCTACTCGCCATACTATTCAAAGTGCTAACATATCCTCCTGGATTATTTCTTAAATCAATAATCATTCCCTTTGGCTCCTTGATAATTATATCGTTAATACTATTATCAAACTCTCTTACCGTATCACCTCGAAACTGACTGACCTCAATATATGCAATATTATTATCAATAATTTTCCATTCAACTGTATCGGGTTTAATCGTATCTCTTGTAATTTCTATTTCTTTCAAATCACCTAGACCTTCTCTTCTTACTATTAAAACAACTCTTGTCCCTTTTTCTCCTCTAATAAGATTAACTGCTTCCATTATATCTATTCCTATAGCCTCAGTTTCATCAATCTTCAAAACTTTATCACCTGGAAGAAGTCCTGCTTTTTCTGCTGGACTATCCTTGAGTGGTGCTATAATTGTCAAAAATTCATCTCTAATTCCTATCTCTGCGCCAATACCTTCAAATTCTCCTTCCATATCCCTATCGAATTCTTCCTTATCAGAAGGAGAAAGAAAAATTGTATAAGGATCCTGAAGAGAATCTACCATTCCAGAAGTCGCCCCATACACCATATCTTCGTAATCCAATGGTCCAAGCGCATATTTATCCTCTATAACCCCCAAAGTTTCCCAAAAAACACTAATATCAACATTCTCGTTAGGATAAATTGGACCATTTTTCTCATTCAAAAAAGAGCTCACAGTAAATCCCAGACTAAAACTAGTTATAATAAGCAAGGATATAAAAAAGATTTTTTTAAAAGATTTTTCGTTCATAAGTAAAATTTACTAAAAAATAAAATATATAATTCATAACGAATATTGAAATTCCTGTGCTTTTAATTAAATATCTCCTGACAAACTTTTTGGATTTCATCAAAGTTGTCACCCTCTGGCAGAAGAATATAAGACCTCTTAGAATCTCTTGATGAGTATAAAAGACCTTCTTTGCTAGTATTAAAAACTCTTTTCTTGGTTTTTGAAGTATCTATATTATTTATAACACCAATTAATTCTTGTAATTCCCATAATTGAGCATCTACTTTTACATGGTTTCCAAGAGAATTCAAAATTGAAATTACTTTCACGGGGTTTGAAATAACTCCTAAACTAAAAGCTTTTTCTTTAACTCCTATTAGTAATTGCTGTTGTCGCTTTGACCTATCAAAATCACTACTGCTAAATCGCGCTCTTGCGAAAAGCAACGCTGTATCTCCATTTATATTCTGAGTTCCAGCAGGAAGATCAATAATTCCTTCTTCAAATTGATTTGTTTCCGAAAATGGCCTTGAAAGAGTAATTGTCACCCCACCCAAGATATCAATTATTTCTTTGAATGCCTTAAAATCAACACTTACTGCATAATGAATATCCAAACCAGTCACCAAAGAAACTGCGTCTTTACTGTATTTCAGACCTCTTTGCCAATCTTCATCAATTACACCAGTGGCATATACTTCATTAATTTTATTTTCATAATCACGATGAGGTATATTAATATAGAGATCACGAGGAATTGAAATTAAAGCCAACTCTCCTGTTTGAGGCTTTATACTCATAACAATTATTGTGTCCGTCAAAAGCCCTCCATTTGGATCCCCAACGCCCCTAATTCCAAGTAACAAAAAATTCAATCGATCAAGCTCGTTATTTTTCAATTTTTCAATTATAGAAGTTTCGTCTTCAGTTGGTAAAATTTGAAAAAAATTATCCCCAAAAGGTAATATCATCATCAAACTTTTTATAACTGAATTTTTTTCGCCAGTCATTTTATCAAAAGTAGAATTTGCTTTATAAACTGTATAACCGCTTGACAGTAAAATAAAAAAAGCAAAAACAAAAATTCCAGTAATTACTTTTTTGGAAAACATTTTTTTTGACCTCTTCTTTTTTATTAAATCTGAGTCAGACGGATAATCTTTTTGATTGACTATTCTATCAATATCAAATTGTTTTTCTGGAGGATAATATACCATAAAAAAATATAAGTTAGATTTCTCAACGCGCGCGCAAGATGCTGTTTGCAGGCGATATTATATAATATCGCCTTCGTTAACATTAATAAAAAATATTAAAAATTCTATAATTAAGTTTCAAACCAAAAAACAGAGAATAATCTTCCTGTAATCATTTTTACATTTTTTTCGCATCATGTAAAGATTATAAATTCCATTTTTTCTCGTTCTCAATACAATATAATAAACTTGTCATAATTACCACAAAAATCAGAACCTTGTCATTAAAAAGGACAACATCAAATAATCCATAGCCGAACATCCAAGAAAAATAGACGAAAAAAGAACCGACAAAAATTTTCAAATATTTTTTCTCTATTCGAAAATACAATGAATATGCTTTTTTCAGAATCTCAAATATAATCAAGAGGAATATCACTAATCCAAAAATTCCCAATTCAGCTAATATATCTAAATAAATATTATGAGCAGAGGACCCTCTTTTCGCATTCGCAAAATTCTCACCAAGAACAGAAGGAAAGTTACCAAACCCAGCTCCCGAAAATGGGTGTTTTCTCACAAAAACCAATGTCTCGTTCCAAATTTGAAATCTACCTTTATTTGAAATTTCCGAAAAATCAGAAATTGATTTTGCTCTTTCAAATATATCAGATTTTTCAATCGAAATTCCCTGACCACTCATATATGATTGCGCTTGTTGATTTTTACTTAAAAACAAAAAAGAGATTGGCATTAAAAACAGAAAAAGAAGAACGGGAGTTATGATGAAATTATTTGAATTTTTTTTATGCTTTATATTTCGTAAAATTTTCAAAAAATAAGATTCGTTATTTATTAATTTATTTTTTAGATATTTTAGTCTGAACTTTTTCAGATTTCGATTTTGAAAATGCAAGGAGCTCAATATAGATGGATGAGCTAATAATACTGCAGAAAATAATGCGAAAATCGATCCAACCCATGCACCCCGAGAGCCAGAAAATGATATTGCCATAAAAAAGAAAATCAACACGAGACTTAGAAATCTTTTCCTGCCATTTTTATAGAAGAAAAGTAACGCAAGAAGCACAGGAATTGAAACAACTACAAACAAAGCAAATGAATGAGAATCTGGCATTACAGAAAACATTCGGAGAGTTGGAGGAAGATTTCTATAATATGAAAACCAAGTATTGCTGAAACTTAATAAATCACTTAAATTTTGCCCATATAAAGCTTGGATAACATTTCCAGCCCAGAACTGCCAAAATGTATACAAAGGAACAAAAAAGGTAGAAATGAACTGAAAATAGCCTATCAGAACGACAATAAAAGAAGTATAAAAAATATATTGTAAAATTTGAACAAAATTCTCTTCTTCTTTTATGGCAAATCTTATTACAGGAAAAAGTAAAATAATATTTCCCAAAAATAATATTTTCTTTACTCCCATTCCAAAGCTCGGAGCATAAAGCAAAGAAATTATTGCTATTGTGAAAAAAATTACTGTGTATAAAAATAATTTATTTTTTATAACACTTTTAATTATACCGAAGCTTTGATATTTTGTTTTGTCACCGCGAACTTGTTTCAGAATCTTTTTTTTATAATCACCGATATTTATTATTTCCTTTATATTTTGTCTTAGTAATTTAAAGTGTATTAAATTTTTGTCACTAACAGATTCTGAAATTAATTCAGAATGACAATTTTTATGTTTTTCCCAAATAAATTTGCAAAATAAAATCACAATTAAAACCCTCCAAATACTCATTGAATCCGAAATTGCATTTGGTGGAAGTGCCACAAAAAATGGAATTGAAAGTATGAAAAGTTTCAAAGAGTCCAACATACTCATTTTCACAAAACTCACGGAAAGCAAGATCAAAATGAGATAAGAAAATTCTTGAGGTACAATTCCCAGAACCATAGCAAAAGCAAGGACTAATTCGGAGATAAAAATTGTTTTAAGTATTATTGACATTTTTTAAATTTTAATTTAAAATATTTCGTCGCTCGCAACAACAATATTTTCTTGTGTTTTATGTCTTTGCTAACCATTCAACAATTTAGCCAATGTTTCTTTCGCACATTTCTCCCAACTGAATCTTTTTAAATTCTCACTCCCCTTCTTCACAAGCTGACTTTTATAATCTTCATCAAAAATCACTTTCTCTATAGATTTCAAAACTTCCTCGGTTGTATTCTTTTTTACAAATTCAACCGAATCTTCCCCCACTCCAATCAAAGATGTATTATAACTTGTAATTACAGCTTTGCCAAAAAATTGGGCTTCAATCACTGGCAATCCAAATCCTTCATAATCAGAAAGGTAAATTACAAAATCGCACGAGCTATAGAAAGTAAGTAATTCCTCTTCGGAAATAAAATCAAGATGAACAATCTTTTTATCTTCAAATTTTTGATTTATATCTTCTATCTTTTTGTCTATGTCAACAAATGGATGCGTAGCATTTTTTCCAACAATCAAAAGTTGATATTCATCACATCTGTCTAAAACCTTTTCAAAGGCTTCTGCTATTTCAGGAATATGTCGTCTAGAAAAAATTGTTCCTACGCAAAATATAAACTTTTTATTAATTTCATATTTTTCTTTAATAACTTTTATTTTGCCCAAATCCTCAATTTTTCGAAAACTATCGTCTGAGGCTAAACTCGTAACTGTGATTTTATCAGGATTAGTATGATAATATTTCATAATCTCGCTTTTACTATATGACGAAACTGTAAAAATTTTCTCTGCTGTTTTAGCAGAATATTTTGAAAGCATTCTCAAAATCAACTGGCTATTAAAACCAAACCACTCTGGATGTGCTTCATAAGAAATATCATGAAGAACAATAGATGATCGGACTGGACAATAAATCGGCTTGAGATAAAAAGGAGAAAAGAAAAAATCAACTTTATCTTTCTTAAGATAATAAGGCAAAAGAAAATGCTGAAAGAAAAAATTACTCGAAAAAACAAGTGGATTTTTCAAAATCACTTTTTCAAAATTATCAGAATTAATCAATTCATTATCTGGAATTTCGTCCTTAAAATACAAAACAAATTTAGTATTCTCTTCATTTTTCCAATATTTCAACAAATTAGACAGATACCTGCCTATTCCAGTTTTTGAAGATTCTAAACTTCTCGCATCTATCGCTATTTTCATCTTTGCATTTTAATATTTTAACATACACATATTTTAACATAAAACACTACCGAAAACAAAAATCCCTATTATAAATAAATATATTAGGGATTCTTGAGAAAACTTTTCAAAAATTATCTAACTGCATCTTTTAGACTCTTTCCAGCTTTGAATTTTGGTACATTCATTGCAGGAATTTGAATCTTTTGTTCAGGATGTTGAGGATTAACTCCAGTTCTTGCTTCTCTTCTGTTTACACTGAAAATTCCGAATCCAGTAAGAGCAACCTTTCCACCTTCAACAAGTGTG